>NZ_BPFJ01000001.1:682639-1023959 GCF_019972115.1 Sulfurovum sp. TSL6
GTTGCCATACCTTTTTCATGCAGTCTCTTCATAAGACTATCCCATGAAGTATGGTCTGAACCAAACTGGTGTGCCAAAAGTACAATAGGTGTAGTTTTCATGGTATTTTTCGGTTTTACCAGCCATCCGTGGAGTTCAAACCCATCTTCGGTAGTAAGACTAAGCTCCGTAGCAAAAAGAGGCATGATAAGCACTAAAGAGAGTAGAAATTTTTTCATAACGTTTCCTTTACAAAGAGTGTAACTTTATGGCTGTTTCATCAACATACTATGAAAGAGTGATCTAGGCTATTTCAGCCATCACTTCATAGGCTGCTTTGATCGTCTCGTCTATCATCTCATCAGTTGTAGCTGCACAGATAAATCCTGCCTCAAAAGATGAACATGCAAGATAGATACCTCTGTCCAACATGCCTTTATGGAATTTTGCGAACCTGGCTGTATCATTTTCCAATGCATCATCAAAGTTTTTTACCGGCTTATCAGAGAAAAAGAAACCAAACATACTTCCTCTTACATCGGTCACCAAAGGTATGTTTGATGCATCTGCTGCTTTTTTGAATCCATCCATGAGTTTTTTAGCTTTATTCCCAAGTGATACATATAAAGAAGGATTGGATTTGAGTTTTCTAAGACTAGTAAGACCTGCTGCCATTGCCACAGGGTTACCTGAAAGCGTTCCCGCCTGGTAGACTGGACCTTCAGGAGAAAGGTGTGCCATGATCTGCGCTGATGCACCAAATGCACCCACAGGCATACCTGCGCCGATAACTTTACCCAGAGTGACCATGTCCGGTTTCACACTTGAAATACCTTGGGCCCCTCTAAGTGAAGCCCTAAACCCACTCATGACTTCATCAAAGATAAGCAGTGCACCATGGTTGGTACAGAGACATCTAAGTTCTTCCAAAAATGCTTCATCCGCAGGTACAAGACCCATATTCCCAGCTATAGGCTCGATGATCACACATGCGATACCCTCTGGTGACTCTTCAAAACATGCCAGTACGGATTCAATATCATTATACGTTGCCAAAAGTGTATGTTTTGTAAGGTCAGCCGGTACACCCGGGCTCGATGGAGAGCCGAATGTAGCGAGACCCGAACCTGCCTGTACAAGAAGTGAGTCTGAGTGACCATGATAACATCCTGTAAATTTTACAATATTTTCTCTGCCTGTCACACCACGAGCCAAACGGATAGCAGACATCACTGCTTCCGTTCCGGAACTAACGAAACGTACTTTGTCAATGCTGTCAAAAAGCGTCACGATCTCATTTGCAAGTTCAGTCTCTATAGTAGTAGGTGCACCAAAACTTAGACCTCTTTTCACTGCATCTATGACTGATGCTTCTATATCTGCATCAGCATGACCAAAGATTAGCGGTCCCCAACTTTGTACATAGTCGATATATCTGTTTCCGTCAATATCAAAAAGGTGTGCTCCCTCACCTTTTTGGATGAATGGTGGTGTACCTTCTACTCCTGAAAATGCACGTACCGGTGAGTCTACACCCCCGGGTATTACTTTATATGCTTCTTCAAATGCCGCTATACTTTTGTCATATGCCATGTTATTAATCCTCATAATGTATAATTGCAAGGATTATACACTAACGGCACTTAGGGCTTTATACAAGGAGAGTATCATCAGAACACTGAAAGGATTATTGCTCTCTTTATTGTTACATTTACTGATCTTGTTGCTCTTTATTCTAAACTGGAGAGAGATCATCGTCCCACCGCCTCAGGGAAAAGAGAAGAAAATAAGTCTTAATCTGCAGCAAATAGTTACGCCTCCCGCACCAAAACAAAAACCTATGGCTCTTCCTCCAAAACCTGTTCCCGTACCCCAACCCATTGTGACTCCGCCAATACCTGAGCCTATAGTTGAGAAACCCAAAGAAGCAGAAGTACAACCTCTGAAGAAAAAAGTGTTAGATAATCGTAAAAAGGTTTTTGCACAGCAGAGTACAGAAGAGAATAATGTCACAAAAAGTGTGCCAAAGCCTGTGCAAAAGATCGTTAAAAAAGAAGAGAAGAAACAACCTATAAAAAAAGTAACAAAAAAACGTGTAGCAAAAAAAACAAAAACCTATAAAAAAGCTAAACGTTCCAAGGACCCTCTTGCCAATATGCTTATGGGATCAGGTACTTCCATGTACCCTTCTCAGCGAAGCCGGCCATCATCTTCTGGCAGTTATGGTGCGAGAATGATCAAGAAACTTTATGGTGAAGAGTTCAATACCTTCAGTGAGACACAAAAAAAGTTTATTAAAAATAATCTGGGTACTATCCACACGATCACACAACGTACACTTACACGAAACGGCTACCCGGATGTTGCTGTACGAACCAGACAGCAAGGTACCAATGTCGTTTCTTTTTATCTGCATCCAAATGGTGATATATCCGATCTTAAACTAAAAAGACATATAGGGCACCAGGCTTTAGATCAAAATACTTTAGAGGTGATACGTATCGCCTATAAGGATTACCCTTTACCAAACAAAAAAACGAAGATCGTTTTTTATGTCAAATACAGTATTTATTAATAATTTATTTAAGCGTTTTCCAAAGCTTTTTGACCACATACTCGGTCCCCTGAATCAAAAGAGGTTCAGCTTCGGGATCCAACCAGCGTAATAGGGTTTGTACCTGATTCTCATCCATGACCGTACATCCGGCTGTTGGCACACTCTTAATATGAATAAAAATGCATGACCCTGCACCTTTTTGTGCTCCCTTTTCATCTATATGATTATGATTCACAACGATACCATATTTGTAGTAGTCTTTGGGAAACTTCATATGCTCTTTACTATTATAATCAACATTTATTTGAGTACTATCGACTATTTTGTTGTAATACTTAGAATTGACATCATCCACACAATGGTCTGTCTCTGTATAGACTTCATATGGGTATGCTATATTGAAGGGTGCATATCCAAAGGCTTGTTTGAGTTTGAAGATACCTGCGGGTGCTTTGCCGTCACCCTCTTTTTTAATGATCTGGGCATCTTTGGGTACTTCATGTAGCCCTATGCCCCATCCTAAGCCATTTCTACCCAGTTTAACAGGTATTGCATTACCCACTTTTTGCCAACTTGTATCAAACCGTTCATAACGTTGCAGCGTCCCTATAGGTGTCGACCAGTTTTTTGTTGTTACGACCAAAAGTTGTTTTGTTTGAGCCTGTAGCGTAATCAGTGTTACACATAGTACAAGTACAATCTTCATGTGGTATAATCCTTCTATGGAATATGGAATATTATCAATAGCAATCCCGTTGCTGACAATCATTTTAGCTATTATAACTAAAGATGTGATCGTTTCACTCATGGGCGGTATCTTTGCAGGTTTCTTGGTACTGCATGCCTATAACCCCATAGATGCCTTCATTGCACTTTTTGATGGTGTGATCGCACTTTTTTCAGAAGCCTGGATCACAAAAACCCTTCTCTTTATCGTGATGGTCGGATCTATTATCAGACTACTCACCCTCAGCGGTGCGGTTGACAGTTTCGTCGTCTACCTGAGCCAAAGATCCAAGAAAATAGACTCGCCAACAGGCGCAATGATGCTTGCTTATATACTCGGTGTCGTTATCTTTATAGAATCCTCTATCACTGCACTGGTTGCTGGTACTGTGGCTAAACCACTGTGTGACAAGAATGGTGTCAGCAGAGAAAAACTTGCGTATATTTGTGACTCTACCTCTGCACCTATTTGTTCTCTCATTCCACTCAATGCATGGGGTGCCTTGCTCTTGGGGCTTATTATGACCGCTATTGAATCTGAAGTGATATCAGGAGATGGTATTTCTTTACTGATTTCTTCTATTCCCTATAACTTCTATTCGCTCTTTACTTTGGCCATAGTTTTGGTTGTAATATTTTTAAATATTAATATAGGTCCGATGAAGTATGCTCGCCCTGTACCCTACAGTGTAGAACAGGATGAAAGCAAGATCAAAGCGACACCCTATAAGATGCTTTTACCTATTTTAGTGATGGTATTGATGGTGCCTGTTGGACTTTATGTCACTGGAGAAGGTGACATCTTTAAAGGTTCAGGTTCCACTTCTGTCTATTACGCGGTGATCCTCACTTTACTCTTTATATACCTCTATTATGTACCGACCAAAACACTCACCCATAAGAACTATTTTATAGGATTGTATGAAGGTATAGGAGACATGATACCCGTAGGATTGATCATGGTCTTTGCCCTGCTTATAGGTAACGTGATAGGTGATCTTGGTACTGCAAAATATTTAGCACATTTGCTTACGGGAAACATTTCACCTGTACTTATACCGCTTCTTATCTTTTTAGTGGCAAGCATCACAGCATTTTCTACGGGAACCAGCTGGGGTACATTTTCCATTATGATGCCTATTGCATTAGCTTTAGGTGCGACGATGGACCTGCATATTCCTTTAGTGATAGCCGCTGTCATCTCCGGAGGTATATTTGGTGACCACTCCTCTCCTATCTCTGACACTACGATTATATCATCCATGGCAGCAGGGTGTGACCATGTAGAACATGTAAGAACACAATTGCCTTATGCACTCTTAGGCGGAGTGTTGGCATCAGGTGCATTTTTAATAGCGGGTTGGTTTACAGTATGAATTTTTTGAAATTTCTCTTTGGCATTATACTGGCTCAAGCCGCTACTTATGTGTTGATCTTGTTATCTCCTGCAGAATTCACTATGACAGGGGTTTTTCGTTTAGCCGTTCCCTTACTGATCATTGCGCTTATCCTTGCTTTTTGGTTTAACTCTATTGCTGGACATCACAGTAAAGATGCGATCGGTAAAGTAAAAGATGATTTTGCAAATGAACGAGATAAGCTTCGAGTCAATGCACAGCGAGCAAAAGAACGTGTCATCAAAGAAGCCCACAAGGATATTGCAAAAGAGACCAAAAAAGCCCATGCAAAGGCAAACTTCAAAGTGGGTGCTGCTTTTGCAGCTGCGTTGGGTGTTGGGGCATTGTTTATTTTTGCACAAATGCTCACAGCCGGTCTCTTAGCCATCACGGCAACCGGCGGTGTGATGGGTGGATATTATTGGAGAGGAAGACGGTTGGAGAATGAAAGACTCAAAGAGATTGAAGGCAGAAGGAATCTGGATCTTATAGAGACAAAGTCATCACAGATCAAAGTATTAAAAAAAGGCAAATCATGAACACTTTACAAGGAAACTTGAAATGAAACTTCTCGTCTCAGCCCTTGAACCCTCATCAAACCTGCATTTAAAAGAGGTCCTCAAGCACACAAATGAGGTTGAACTGTTAGGGATCTACGACAAAAGTATCAAGGAAGGTACACCCCTTTATGACATCAGTGAAATGGCTATCATGGGTGTCGTAGATGCCATCAAAAAGCTACGCTGGTTCTTTAAAGTGGCAGATGAAATGGTTGAACTCGCCAAAGAAGCAGATAAAGTACTTTTAATGGACTCTTCAGGATTTAACCTGCCTTTGGCTAAAAAACTAAAAGAGAAATATCCAGATAAAGAGATCATTTATTACATCCTTCCTCAGGTATGGGCCAGCCGTCCCAAACGTGTAAAGAAGTTGGAACAGTATTGTGATAAACTGCTTGGCATACTCCCTTTTGAGATAGAGTATTACAGTTCTGATAAAGCACAGTATGTCGGACATCCGTTATTGGATGAAATAGATGTACACAGAGTTGAAGAAGAGACCAAAGGGTGCATCGCATTCATGCCAGGTTCTCGAAAAAGTGAGATCAGCCGTCTTATGCCTATTTTTCTGGAACTGCGTAGAAAATTCCCGGAGATACGTCCTCTGCTTGTCATTCCCCCTTCTTTTTCAAGAAACAAGATAGCCAAACTCTACAAAGGCAATCGTGAGTTTGAAATTGTACGTAACACACATGAAGCCCTTAGACGTGCAGAGTTTGCCTTCATATGCTCAGGGACTGCCACCCTCGAAGCAGCACTGATAGGTACACCTTTTACCTTGGCCTACATTGCCAAAAAAGTGGACTTTTTTATAGGGACAAAACTTCTGGGCATCAAACAGGTAGGCTTGGCAAACATCATACTTACTAACTATAACAACACGACCTTACACAAAGAGATCCTGCAAGAAGAAGTCACAGTTGACAACTTGCTAAAAGAGTACTACAATACCGACCGTAAGATCTTTGGACAAAAAGCTGAAGAGTTAAAAACATATCTTTCGCACGGTAGTTCCAAGAACGTCGCGGAAATCATAATGGAGTCATCATGCTAGTACACATCTGTTGTTCGGTAGACAGTCACTACTTTTTACAAAAACTCCAAACAGAGTATCCGGAAGAAAAACTTACAGGATTCTTTTATGATCCCAACATTCATCCCTACTCTGAGTACTATTTACGACTCTTAGATGTGAAACGCAGCTGTAAAATGCTTGGTATTGATCTCATAGAGGGTGACTATGATGTAGAGAACTGGCTCGAAGCAGTACGTGGCTTGGAACATGAACCTGAAAAAGGTTCACGCTGCTCTGTCTGTTTTGACAGACGCTTTGAGGTTTCCGCACAAAAAGCCAGTGAAATAGGTGAAACAAGCTTTACCTCTACACTCCTCACCAGCCCTAAAAAATCACTTAAACAGCTGCAGACTGCCGGTGATGCATTGGCTGAACGGGAAGGCATAGCTTTTGTCGCTCCTGACTACAGAAAAGCTTCCGGAACACAAGAACAAAACATTTTAGCCAAAGAAGATGCACTCTACAGACAAGACTACTGTGGATGCATGTTCGGTCTGACTATCCAGCGTGACCAACAGGACAAACTGGCAGATGAACTTTTTGTACCACTCTCAAAGCAGATACAACCCGAATCCATAGAAGAGCGTATTGAAATGTATGAAAAACGTTGGAAAATGGAAGAAGCAAACATACCTCACAAGATCATCAAGCAACGCTTTTTGAACTGGCGTATCATGATGGGCATGCTGCGTGTACGAAAAGAAGTCGTTCCTGCTCACTTTCTACCCTACTCTACACTCAAAGGCGAATACACAAGAGGAAAGATAGAGTACAATATCGGTGAAATATATCATATGAACCGTGATGAAGTACGATTCATCACACTCAGACATTACAATAAGCTTGCAGATACGGACTATCAAACTGTCACAGAACTCATCTACGCTCCTCCAACATTCAGTAAAGAACTGGAACTGCGTGCTAAACTGGGTGTGACCCCTTATGATCTCTCTATTATCATGGTCGTAGATGAGATACCAAGCAACAAGATAGAAATCATTTGTCAAAGCAAAACCTACAGTGACGTTAAAGAAGTATTAATAGAGTTATAAACCGCTTTTTACCAACTTTTCGATAAAATAATCCAATTTTAAAATAAAGGTTTATACATGCTTTATAACGTCGTTGACATTCAAAATATATTGCCGCATAGATACCCATTCTTACTAGTAGACAGGATTACTGAACTTACTCCGGGTGAATATATCGAAGGTCTTAAAAATATTTCTATATCTGAACCTGTATTTCAAGGACATTTTCCTGGTCACCCTATCTACCCAGGTGTGATGATCATAGAAGGTATGGCTCAGGCTGGTGGTGTCTTGGCGTTTAAAAGTATGGATGTAGCAAGCCAGGAAGAGATAGAAAATAAAGTGGTATATTTTATGAGTATCGATAAAGCGAAATTCCGTGCACCTGTTACACCGGGTGACCAGCTTGTATACAAAATAGATGTGATCAAGAACAAAGGTGCCGTATGGCAACTTGATGCTAAAGCATATGTTGATGACAAAATAGTCGCTCAAGCTGAACTTAAAGCTATGATCGTAGACAAATAGGTATTTTGATGTCTTTAATTCATCCTTCAGCAGTTATAGAAGACGGTGCTATATTAGGTGATAATGTATCTGTAGGGCCATTTGCTTATATCGGACCCAATGTTAAAATAGGTGATAATACTACAGTAGCCCCGCATGCTGTGATCGAAGGTCATACTACTATCGGTAAAGGGAACCGTATTTTTTCTCACTCTGCTGTAGGAACCATACCGCAAGACTTGAAGTTTGCCGGTGAACATGTAGAACTCATCATAGGTGATAACAATACCATCAGAGAGTTTACCCTGCTCAATCCGGGAACCAAAGGCGGCGGTTCTGTGACCAAGATAGGTAACGGGAACCTGCTTATGGGATATGTTCACTTAGGACATGATGTGATCATAGGGGATAACTGTATCCTTGCAAATGGTGCAACACTTGCCGGTCACGTTGAATTAGGTAACCATGTCGTTATCGGTGGACTTACACCTGTGCATCAGTTTGTACATATCGGTGATTATGCCATGATAGGCGGAGCAAGTGCATTATCTCAGGATATTCCGCCTTTCTGTCTGGCTGAAGGAAACCGCGCAAGTTTGAGAGGTCTCAACCTGACTGGCTTGCGTAGAGCGATGGATAGAGAAGAGATCAATGCCCTTAAAGCAGCCTATAGAGAACTTTTTGAAGAAGGTAAACCACTACAGGAAGCAGCACAAAGACTTTTCGAAAGTACAAACTCTGAAAGAGTTAAACAACTTTGTGAATTTATTAAGACCTCTAAAAGAGGTATTCCGTTTACACGAACAAAAACCAATGAGGATAAATAATGACAAAAAAAACATGTAGCTTTTGTGAAGCCCAAGAGAGTGAAGAAAATCCACTCATCGCCGGTGAAAGTGCCTATATTTGTTCAAATTGTGTCGTTTCTGCATATAAAATTCTTTTTGGAGAAGAAGATCAGGAAGAAGCACAACAAGATCTAGGAACTCAGACCCTCTACACACCAAAAGAGTTAAACGCATTACTTGATGATTATGTCATTGGGCAAGAGCAAGCAAAGAAAACACTCTCCGTTGCTGTCTATAATCACTACAAACGTATTTTCAAAGACAACATTGAAGATGATACACAGATCGCTAAATCAAATGTACTTCTCATAGGACCGACCGGTTCAGGAAAAACACTTTTAGCACAAACGATCGCCAGATTTTTAAATGTCCCTATTGCCATAGCAGATGCAACGAATCTCACAGAAGCAGGGTATGTGGGCGAAGATGTTGAAAACATTCTTACGAAACTTCTCATGGCTGCGGATGGTGACCCACAACGTGCCGAACAGGGGATCGTATTCATTGATGAGGTAGATAAGATCGCCAGAATGGGTGAAAACCGTTCTATCACACGTGATGTTTCAGGAGAAGGTGTACAACAGGCCCTCCTTAAGCTCATCGAAGGTTCAGTTGTGAATATTCCGCCAAAAGGTGGACGTAAACACCCTAACCAAGACTTTATACAGATAGACACATCAAATATACTCTTTATCTGCGGGGGTGCATTTGATGGTCTTAATGACATTCTCAAAAGAAGACTTGGAGCGAATATACTTGGTTTTGGTCAGGAAAAACGTTCTAAAAAAGACGAAGAGAATCTTCTTCCTATGGTAGAGGCAGATGATCTTGTCACTTATGGGATCATTCCTGAACTTATAGGACGTCTACATGTACTGGCTACACTGGGTGAGATCTCTAAAGAAGACATGGTGCGTATCTTGGTAGAACCTAAAAACTCTCTTGTCAAACAGTATCAGAAACTCTTTGAAATAGATGACGTAAAGCTTAGCTTTGAAGAAGATGCACTTGCACGTATTGCCCAAAAAGCATTAGTGAGAAAAACAGGAGCAAGAGGATTGCGTTCTATTCTTGAAGAGATACTTCTAGATATCATGTATGAATTGCCTGAGCTTAAGGGATATGAAGTAGTTATTACGGATGAAGTCGTTGAATCAGGTGCAAAACCTTTGTACATAAAAGATAAAAAAACAGCATAAGAGTAGCATTAAAAAGGAAATATAATGTTTAAAAGATTATTAGGAATGTTCTCAAACGATTTAGCGATCGACTTGGGAACAGCAAACACACTTGTACTTGTAAAAGGACAAGGTATCAGTATTAACGAACCTTCAGTTGTTGCTATCCAATATGATAAGCATGGCAGAGAGCGTATTCTTGCTGTGGGTCAGGAAGCAAAAGACATGGTAGGTAAAACACCAGGAAATATTAAAGCTATTCGTCCTATGAAAGACGGTGTTATCGCCGATTTTGAAGTCACTGAAATGATGATCCGTTATTTCATTGAGAAAGCACATAAGAGAAAAGGTTTCTTCTCTCCACGTATCATTATCTGTGTACCTTATGGACTGACTCAGGTTGAAAGACGTGCCGTAAAAGACTCTGCAGAAAATGCAGGTGCAAGATACGTTTACCTGATAGAAGAACCTATGGCAGCAGCTATCGGTGCAGGGATACCGGTAAAAGATCCAAATGGTAACCTTGTCGTAGATATCGGTGGGGGTACAACTGAAATTGGTGTCACTTCACTGGGTGGTCTTGTGATCTCTAAATCCATTCGTGTGGCTGGGGACAATCTTGATCAAGCGATCATTGACTATATTAAAAAGAACTTTAACCTTCTCATTGGTGAGCGTGTGGCTGAAGAACTTAAGATCAAGATCGGAACAGCTATCCCATTACAAGAAGAGATGTCTACTACTGTACGTGGTAGAGATCAAGTTGAAGGTAGCCTTGCTTCTATAGAGATCACTTCTGAACATATGAGAGCTGCGATGAAAGATTCTCTAGAAGAGATCGCAGAAGCACTGAAAGATGTGCTTGAACAAACACCACCGGAACTTGCAGGTGATATCGTAGAAAACGGTATTGTGCTTACCGGAGGTGGTGCACTTATCAGAGGGTTGGACAAATATCTTTCAGATATTGTAAAACTTCCGGTATATATCGCGGAGGACCCTCTTCTTGCTGTTGCAAAAGGTACAGGTATTGCCTTGGATGAAATAGATCTCCTTCAACAAATGGCATATGAAGACTAGACTTGTCATCATAGCCATACTGTTACTCATACTAACAGTACTACTGTCACGAAATGATGAACGTATCTCAGATACGTTTCTCAATATCATTAATCCTATCAAACAAAAATATAAAAATTTTACACAGAATTTAGAAGATAAAAGTCAAAGCTATATTTTTCAAAAAGAGTCTATCGAGAAACTGAGTAAAGAAAACCGTATTTTACGTCAACGCCTTCTCGAACAGATCCACTATATAGAACAAGTAAAAGACATTTATGAGGTACTCCCGACTTTAAGTCACATACCTGTCAAAAATATCTCTATTACGGATACTATCTCTTACGTAAAACTTAACAGTTTTTCTCAGATCATCTTGACCAAACCTAAAGGACTGGAAGAAGATAAACTCTATGGCCTGATACAAGGCAGTGTGGTTGCAGGTACTGCAAGAGTACACAATAATCAACTCTATGGCTATCTCACATCAGATAAAAAGTGCCGTTTTTCTGTTTTCATCGGTAAAACCAAAGCACCGGGTATTGCTTTGGGTCTAAAAGCAAATGAAATGATCATCAAGTTCATACCAAAATGGCATAAAATTAAAGAGGGGGATGCAGTCCTTACCTCAGGTTTAGATGGTATATTTTTTGCAGATATACCTGTGGGTCTTGTGACCAAAGTAGAAGTACAGAGTTCTTATACTGTTGCACATATTAAAACCTACAGTGATATTTTCCATCCCAAAACATTTTTTCTGATCAATGATGCCAAAGCCACGCTTGCAGAAAATTTTGATTCGAACCGTACCGACTTAGCCACAAGATACAGTACCCCGGATATCCATATTGAGCAGAAAGGTTCGATCGAACCGCTCAAAGATGCCAACATAAGTACACCGGTTGTATCAAGCATTCCAAAACGTATCGATCAGACACAAGAAGATGTTATTGAGCCATTAGAAGTTTCAGAAATCGTAGAATCCCCCAGAAAAGTCAGTGAAAAGAAGCATGAAGCTGAGTCAAGCAGTTTAGACCTCTTTTAAAAGCGCATTTTGCCCTTTTTTAAGGGCTTTTTCTATCTAAATCATGTATAATTACCAACTAAAAATTAAGGGTATTCCTCCATGCCAAAACGCAATGACATCAAAACTATTTTACTTATTGGTTCTGGGCCTATCGTTATCGGTCAAGCTTGTGAATTTGACTATTCCGGAACTCAAGCAGCTAAAACACTTAAAGAGTTAGGCTATAGAGTAGTCCTTATCAACTCTAACCCTGCTACGATCATGACAGACCCTGAGTTTGCAGATCGTACCTACATTGAACCCATCACCCCTGAAGTAATTGATAGAATTATCAAAAAAGAAAACGTTGATGCTATCTTACCTACAATGGGTGGACAAACTGCACTTAACGTTGCTATGGATATGTACGATGCGGGTATGCTTAAAGATGTGAAGTTCCTTGGAGCGCATCCGGATGCTATTAAAAAAGGGGAAGATAGACAACTCTTTAATGAAGCGATGATCAAAATCGGTATGGATCTACCTAAAAGTGCCAATGCCTACAGTGTGGACGAAGCAATAAAAGTAGCAAAAGAAATTGGTTTCCCCGTAATCAGCAGAGCTTCATTTACGCTTGCAGGTGGTGGTTCAGGTGTAGCCTACAATATGGAAGAGTTTAAAAAACTGGCTGAAGAAGGTATTGACGCAAGTCCGATCAATGAGATTGAGATCATGGAATCTATGCTGGGATGGAAAGAATATGAAATGGAAGTTATCAGAGACAATAAAGATAACTGCATTATCGTATGTTCTATTGAAAACTTTGATCCTATGGGTGTACATACGGGAGACTCCGTTACCATTGCCCCTGCTCTGACACTTACAGACAAAGAGTTCCAAAACATGCGAGATGCCTCTTTCAAGATCTTACGCGAAGTAGGAGTAGATACGGGTGGATCCAATGTACAATTTTCTATCGATCCAGATACAGGACGTATGATCGTTATCGAAATGAACCCGAGAGTCAGCCGTTCATCTGCACTTGCATCAAAAGCTACAGGTTATCCTATCGCGAAAGTAGCAACACTTTTGGCTGTCGGATTTACCCTGGATGAAATTACAAATGACATCACAGGCACACCCGCTAGTTTTGAACCGGTTATCGATTATGTCGTTACAAAACTTCCAAGATTTACTTTTGAAAAATTCCCGCTTGCGGACTCCACACTCACAACTGCAATGAAGTCTGTAGGTGAAGTCATGAGTATGGGTCGTACCTTTAAAGAGTCTTTTCAAAAAGCACTCTGTTCGCTTGAAACAGGACTTATCGGGTTTAACCCGATCAAATGTGACGGTGAAGAGCTTGTCAGAGAGATCAGACGTCCAAATGAGAACCGTATGCTTTATGTATTTGAAGGACTCAGACGCGGTATGACAGTGGATGCTGTTTTTGACCTTTGTAAGATTGACAGATGGTACCTTTACCAGCTTGAAGAATTGGCTCTGCGTGAAAAAGAGATGGACATTGCCCTGCTTTCTGATCCTACTCGTCTTAGAGAAGTGAAAAGTGAAGGTTTCTCTGACCCGATGATCGCAGAAATCATTAACAAGAAAGAGGGTCTTAACCTTACAGAGAATGATATCTACAATGCCAGAGAAAAAGCCGGTGTAGCACTTGAGTATAATGAAGTGGATACTTGTGCCGCAGAGTTTAAGGCACTCACACCTTACCTTTACTCTACAACGAATATCACAAAGCTTCCAGTACAAGAAGTACCTGCGAGTGAAGATAAAAAAGTACTTGTGATCGGTGGTGGTCCTAACCGTATCGGTCAGGGTATAGAGTTTGACTACTGTTGCGTACATGCAGCCTTTGCACTTCAGGATATGGGTGTAAAATCTATCATGTATAACTGTAACCCGGAAACAGTTTCTACAGATTATGACACGTCTGATGTCCTTTACTTTGAACCTATTGATTTTGAACATGTGAGAAATGTGATCGAACTTGAAAAGCCTGATGGTGTGATTGTACACTTTGGTGGGCAGACTCCGCTGAAACTGGCTAAGAACCTTACAGCGATCGGTGCAAATATCTCTGGGACGACGGCAAAAGTGATCGACCTTGCTGAAGACAGAGAACAATTCTCGACATTCATAGATGAACTGGGACTTAAACAGCCAGATAACGGCACAGCCTTTGCCAAAGATGAAGCGATGGCTATCGCAAACCGTATAGGTTATCCTGTACTTGTTCGTCCTAGTTTTGTTCTTGGTGGCCGTGGTATGCGTACTGTATATAGTGATGCAGAGCTCAGAGAATATATGGATGAAGCAGTAAGCGTATCTCACGATGCTCCAGTCCTTATAGATAAATTCCTTGACAATGCTATCGAACTTGACGTAGATGCCATTTGTGATGGGAAAGATGTCTATATCGGTTCTGTGATGCAGCATATTGAAGAAGCAGGTATTCACTCTGGTGACTCTGCATGTTCACTTCCTCCGGTTTCTATCTCTGAAGAACTTCAAGAAGAAGTAAAAGAGCAAACTGCAAAGATCGCACTTGGTCTTGGTGTGGTGGGTCTTATGAATATACAATATGCTATCCACAAAGGGTTGATCTACCTGATCGAAGTAAACCCTAGAGCTTCTAGAACTGTACCTTTTGTAAGTAAAGCAACCGGTGTCCCTCTTGCCAAAGTAGCAACAAGAGTGATGATCCAGGGTGACCTTAAAGAAGCACTGAAATTCTATGATACATTTAATGTTGTGAACTTTGATAAAAAGATCATGGAACCAAATCTTAAAGGTCATGTTGCTGTCAAAGAAGCGGTTTTCCCTTTCAACAAACTTCCGGGGTCCGACCTTATCTTAGGTCCTGAAATGAAATCTACGGGAGAAGTTATGGGTATTTCTGACAGCTTCGGTATGAGTTTTGCCAAGAGTCAGTTTGCAAGTAAGAATAACATTCCACTTGAAGGAACACTCTTTATCTCACTCACTGAAAATGATAAACCATATGCAGGCGAAGTGGGTAAAATGTTTACAGATCTTGGATTTGACATTGTTGCTACATCGGGAACACATACAGCACTGGAAGAGGCAGGTGTGCCTTCAACAAAGGTACTCAAGATCTCTGAAGGCCGTCCAAATATTGATGATATGATCAAAAATGAAGAGATAGCGTTGGCTATCAATACTTCAGATAACAAAGCAAGTAAAGATGATGCCAAAACCATCAGACAATCTGTTCTTGCCAGCCATGTAGCCTATTTAACGACTATAGCTGCCGCGAAAGCTACTGCATCTGCGATCAAAGAACTTAAGGCCACAAGCGGTGAACTTGAGCCAAAAGCATTACAAGATTATCTAAGTTAATCTCACGTCATCCTCGTGCTTGCACCCAAAGGGCATTTCCTACGGTCACACGTGGATCTAAAAAGGTATTTTATGTTAAATGACAAAGTTTTCCTTACACAAACTGATACCACCATAGGTTTTGTATCCCAAAATGCAGACAAACTTACAAAGATCAAACAACGCCCTCCTCACAAGCATTACATTCAAGCAGTCAACTCACTACATACACTCAATACATTTACCCGTGTGCCTCAAAAGTATAAAAATAGAGTTCGAAGAGCAAAAAAAACAACGTTTATTATGTCAAATGGACATTCTTATCGTGTGATACAAGATACACATCATCTATTGCTCTTAGACCGCCTCAAATGGGCTTATACCACATCGGCTAATCTAAGTAATGAAGCCTATGAAGAATCTTTTGCCAGAGAGATGGCAGATGTCATCATAGAACCGATAAAAGAAACCAAGCAAGCTTCACAGATTTATAAGCTTGGGAAATACGCACTAAAAAGGATACGTTAATGTCAGTAATTTATGAAAATGAAAATATCAGGATTGAAGTAGAACAAAGTGAAATACCTTGGCTTAAGATATTTACCCAACATGCTTACAAAGAGATGAGTGAAGTGCCGGGTTTGATCAAATTTGAAATATATGACCTTTTAGACACCATAGAAAAAGAGATGCTCTCCTACTACAAACCTAAAAAAATAAACATTGCCAGTTTTGGTAACTATATGCCTCATGTACATTGGCACATCATGGCACGTTTTGAAGAAGACAGTTTTTTTCCTGAACCTATGTGGGGAACCAAACAGCGTGAAAGTGATTTGAGTTTACCTGAGTTTGAAGTCTTTTGTAAAAGAGTGGTAAAAGCTATTTCATAATTTCTTCTCAGCCCAAAAAGATTTTTTAGGGCGAGAAAGATTGCGGGTAATTTATTATCACTCGTTATGCTCTTCTTTAGAGTCAAATTTTTCTTCTTCTTTTGCAAATTTATTTGAAAATTTATCTACATCAATAAAAATTGCACCTATTACCCCAATGACTATTCCAACTGCTATATAAACTAATTCCATAATAATCCCTTTCCATTCATTTAAGCCATGTAGGCTATACAGTAGTATAACATAAATATTGTTTTATATATTAAAAACTCAAATATTATAATCTTTTTAAAACGAATGATTTTTATTTTTTATTATCACTACTAAGATTAGTAGGTGTATACTATAAGAATGCACTTATTATAAAAGGATGAAATAAATCGATATGATACAGATGGCCAAAAAAATGGAAAAAGAGGCAATTAAAAGTAGTGGAATTGATTTTATAAGACTTGGGTTTGCACTCTTTTTTCTTGTAGCGGTTTTAACCTATAGTTTTTTAAGTTCAGGTTCAATACCAAATAATATGTTTTTAGCCATAGCAGCACTATTTGGTGCCTATATGGCTATGAATATTGGTGCAAATGATGTTGCAAACAATGTAGGGCCTGCAGTGGGTTCAAAAGCACTTACCATGGGTGGTGCCATAATTATTGCAGCCATTTTTGAGGCAAGTGGTGCATTTATAGCAGGTGGAGATGTGGTTAAAACCATTAAAAAAGGTATTATTGATATCAGTGCATTCGGTGGTAATGCTGATCCATTTATTTGGGCGATGATGTCAGCACTTTTAGCTGCTGCACTATGGCTGAACTTTGCCACAATGATGAAAGCTCCGGTATCAACCACCCACTCAATCGTAGGGGGTGTCATGGGTGCCGGTATCGCTGCGGCAGGATTCACCATTGTCTCGTGGAGTACTATGGGCAAAATTGCAGCTTCATGGATTATCTCACCGCTTCTTGGAGGAGTTATTGCAGCAATATTTTTATATGCTATTAAAAAAACGATCATATTTCAAAACGATAAAGTTGCAGCAGCCAGGAAATGGGTACCGATCTTTGTAGCCATTATGTCTTGGGCATTTGTGACCTATTTAACCATTAAAGGCCTCAAAAAGATATGGCCTTCGATTGTAGATGTTTTGGTATTTCTTCCCGATGAGAAAAAACCTTCTTTTCTCATAGCATCTGTTTTTGGACTTATTGTGGCTGGCGCAGTCTATATTATATTGAAAAAAACGGTTGCTAACAGAGCAACAAATCTTCATAACACCAGAGATTCTATTAATTTATTATTTACTGTACCACTTATTTTTGCAGCAGCGCTTTTAAGTTTTGCCCATGGTGCAAACGATGTTGCAAATGCTATTGGTCCATTGGCAGCGATCAATGATGCAGTGATAACCGGAGGGATTTCGGCTCAAGCAGGTATACCTATATGGGTTATGTCTGTTGGAGCGCTTGGTATTGCTCTTGGTCTTGCTCTTTATGGACCAAAACTGATCAGGACAGTGGGTAGTGAAATAACAGAATTAGACCAAATGAGAGCATTCTCAGTAGCAATTGCAGCTGCAATTACGGTTATTATCGCTTCTCAGTTAGGTCTTCCTGTATCTTCAACACATATTGCACTCGGTGGTATCTTTGGAGTAGGTTTTTTAAGAGAATATCTTGCAACTACTGGACCAAAAGAGATTCTAGTAAAACAACAGACCAATATTGAAGATGAAAAAAGAGTCTTAAAAGCATACAGCAGTGAACTCAAAAGATTAGAGGACAAAGCAGATAAAACAAAAGCAGATTATGAAAGAATTGTTGATCTATATAAAGCCATTGATCATGAAGAAGATAAGATTAAAAGGACAAAAAAACATATAAAAAGTATAGAAAAAGTCAAATATGTCAAAAGAGATGCCATTAAAAAAATTATTGCTGCCTGGGTTATAACAGTACCTGCCTCTGCAGTGCTTTCAGCAGCAATATTTTTCATGATTAAAGGAATTGTACTTTAATAGTGACTAGCCAATTCAACATACTATTAACTCTCATAATAACACTATTGTTATGGGGAGCTTTAGTTCTCTTGGGGACAGGGTCTCTCTACCCAACTGACAAAGAATAAAAAAATTTACAAGGTATAAATATGTTAGAAAACAAAACAGTAGAAATAGATGGCAACACAATCTCACTAGATGAGTTAATCAATACATACAGAGAAGCAAAGTCAGAAAAAAAATCTGAAATAAAAAGAAGAAATGAACAGGAATTAAAACCCTATCAAGCTGAACTCATCAAACTTCAGAGACATCTTGAAGATACGAACCAGAAAATGATCATACTTTTTGAAGGCCGTGATGCTGCAGGTAAAGGCGGAACGATCAGAAGAGTCACACGTTATATGAATGAAAAACACTACCGTGTCGTTGCACTGGGTAAACCAACGGAAGAACAAAGAACACAGTGGTATTACCAAAAGTATATTTCACATTTTCCTAGAGGCGGAGAGATAGTACTCTTTGATAGAAGTTGGTATAACAGAGCCATGGTTGAATCTGTTTTTGGTTTTTGTACAAAAAAAGAATATGATGATTTTATGAAGGGTGTTAAAGGCTTCGAAAAAGATCTTACAAGACAAGGGGTTATACTTATCAAACTTTATTTTTCTGTAACCAAAGATGAACAGGCAAGACGATTTGAGCGTAGAAAAACCGATCCACTTCGACAATGGAAACTTAGTGAAATCGATGTACAGGCACAAGACAGATGGGATGATTTTACTGAGACAAAATATGATATGATCAAACAGACACACTCTCACAATGCACCCTGGACCATTATACGGTCAAATGATAAGCATCAGGCAAGACTTGAAGCACTCAAAGTGATCGTAAATTCAATCAACTATGAAAGCAGAGATGTAAATCTTGATTATACGCTTAATCCTGATATCGTTATATCCGGTGCGAGAGAGATCGAGATCATGGATGCACAAAGAACAAGCAGCGGTAAATTTATAGGCTAATATAAAATAAAGGGACCATATGGAAAAGATAAAAAAGAATAAAAGTAAGTCAATAACTAAAAAGAATGCTGATAAAGTTCAAATTTGGGTCAAGAAAGAAACTTTAGCCTACGAGAAAGAATTAAAAAAACTTCAAGTTGAACTCCTGAAATTTCAAAACCATGTAAAAGATAAAGGGCTTAAGATCTTGATGATTTTTGAGGGCAGAGATGCTGCTGGAAAAGGTGGTACGATAAAAAGAATCACTGAACACTTAAATCCCAGGGGCGCAAGAGTAGTTGCTCTTGAGAAACCTAGCAACATTGAAACTTCACAATGGTACTTTCAAAGATATGTTAAGCACCTTCCAAGTGCTGGCGAGATTGTTTTTTTTGATAGAAGTTGGTATAACAGAGCAATGGTTGAACCTGTCATGGATTTTTGTAGTGAAAGACAGCATCACAAGTTCTTAAGAGATGTGCCAGGGTTCGAGCAAATGATCGTGGATGAAGATATTCAGATATTTAAATTTTATTTTTCTGTATCAAAAGAAGAGCAAGCGAGAAGATTTAAAGCCAGAGAGACAGATCCTCTAAAACAATATAAATTTTCATCTGTAGATGAGAAGTCACAAGAATTATGGAATGAATATTCACTGGCTAAATATATGATGCTGAGTGCTACACATACAGAAGCAGCACCTTGGACCATTGTTAAGAGTGACAATAAGAAAAAAGCCAGAATAAATTGTATAAAACATATCTTGAATTTTGTTGATTATCCAGATAAGATCGATAAGAAAGATATCAAAGTAGACTGTGACATCATTGTCTATGGAAGTGATGAAGCGATATCAATGGAAAGAGCGTTTAAGTTCTCACACAATAAATAAAATGACATTCATCACAAACAACTCATGGTGCAAGATCATCCTTCTCATACTTAAAAAGCCATTTGAGTATAAATGGCGGTGCAATAGTTGTTACAATGATCACAAAGATCAAAACGGCATAAATTTCATTATCCAGTATATTGTTTACGCGCCCTACTTCTGCAAATATCAGCCCAACTTCTCCACGTGGGATCATAGAGATACCTATCAATGCTTTTTTTAATGCACTGCTATCCCTGAGTAAAAAAGCCCCCATATATTTTCCAATAATAGCGATTACCAAGAAAACAAATGCTAAGGTCCAAAATCTTGTGGATGTAAAGTCTATGACTTTTAAGTTCATGGATAGTCCGACCATCACAAAAAATATAGGCGTAAACATCTGTGCGATAGGAGTAATAGCGTTTTTCACTTTCTCTAAAAAGACTTCATCATTTCTCAATCCCATACCAAAAGGCAAAATGAATCGTCTTGAAAGAGCGATACCCGCAGCAAAGGAACCTAAAATTTCAGGCGCACCAAAAAGATGTGAAAAATAAGCAAAAATTGCTATGAGTGAGATAATGATAGTGGGTATAAACCCCGGTACTTTTTGATGTTCATCAGACTTTTTCATAAAAGTAGAGATAAAATTGGCAAAAGTCGGTGCGATGAGTAAAAAAAGCAAGATAAACACAGTGGTATGCAAGGTATTGGTCATATTTAACTCTTGCGTAATGGCATAGTCATAAATGAAAACAAGGATAATAACGCCTAAAATATCATCCAATACAGCTGCACCAATGACTATCTGGGCGACTTCTGAATGTTCTTTTTGAAGATCTTTTAACACTCTCATGGTAATACCTATACTCGTCGCTGTCAGAGTACCACCAATAAAAAGAGAGACAACCAGTGTCAGATCAAATATATAATATGCAAAGAAGGAGGATACAGCAAAGGGAAATACGGCTCCAAATAATGCAACAATAACCGCTTTCCCTCCTGCTTCTTTTAGACGCTGAATATCAGTATCTAAACCGATTTCAAAGAGTAAAAGAAGAATACCTATCTCTGCAAGTACTTTAAGGACATCATTCACCTCTATAATACCCAAGCCTGAGACACCAAGGAGTATACCGGCACTCAACTCACCCAATACAGATGGAATACCCATGCGTGCAAACAATTCACCCAAAATCCTTGCAGTCGCCAATATCAAAAATAGTATGAGAAAAAAGTTATGTACATCCATATTTTATTGTACAGAAAGTTACATAAAATCCGATATTATTACTATAGTTATTCATTGACATTTTGGAACAAGGTCTTATAGAATATTAAAACACATTTTTTATTTCTATCCCATCTTATCAATTTCTGATCGCTTTTCTTTATAAAAAAGTCCTATCAAAGTATCAACCTCTTCACCTAAAAACTCAAGTATGTCGTCGACGGAGAGAATACCGGCTAGGCAACCTTCTTTATCAACAACTGGTAATCTTCTGATTCCATACGTACGCATACGCTCAATACACTCATGAATACCCTCCTCTTGACTTGCAGTTACCAATTCTTGGCTCATGACTTCAGAGACTTTAACGTTTTTAGGATCAGCATTGTTAGCCACAACTTCCATAACAATATCACGATCGGTTACGATACCGATCGGAGTATTAACATCTTCACTTTTGCTTACAACGATCAGGTCCCCAACATGGTAATGCCGCATCAGCTTAGCTGCCTCTACGATATTTTCATCTTTGAGGACAATAATCGTTTCACGATTACAAAGTTCACCAATATTCATTATCACTCCTTTCTATAAGTAGATAGTTCATTATATACCACTGTGATTAAATAATTCATAAATATTTATAATCTTAGATAGTAAAAAGATATAATATTGTTTTAAAGGAATCTAATTATTGTGCAAAGGAGTAACTTTGGCACATAACTATTATCAGCAAAGTATACTAACAAGCCTGATAGTCTTATCTATAGCTCTATTAACCGGTTGTACAAAATCTATTAGCGAATTTTATCCACCGGATCCAGGAAGAGCTGATAACAAAACAGTATACATCGTAAATCATGGATTGCACACAGGCATTGCATTATCCAAAAAAGATGCAGCCCCTTATATCTATTCCTTTGATGATTTTAAGAGTGCACGATATTTAGAAATAGGCTGGGGAGATGAGATCTATTATCAAACAGATCCAAATACACTTTGGATGGCGATAAGAGCATTATTTTGGCCTACAGATTCAGTACTTCATGTAGCTGCACTTAATACAGATCCTATAAAGTATTTTAATGACAATAAAGTCGTTCCGTTAAAACTCTCTAAAACGGGTTTTATCAGATTGGTAGAGTATATCGATAATAGTTTTACATTGGATGAAAAAAAACAGATAATCAAATTGGGAAACGGTCTCTATGGAACAAGCAGATTCTATCGTGCAGAGGGGAAGTTTCACCTATTTAATAACTGTAATACCTGGAGTGCAAGGGCAATCCGCTCATCAGGCTTCCCTATAAATACATGTTGTATATTTACTGCAGACGATCTAATCTACCAGTTAAAGCGTAGGGATGAATGAGATGACTAAATTAAAGCCATATCATATATCTCAAAGATAAATTAAAAGCATCAGGACTATCAGTGTAATAATCCATGTGAAAATATACCGATCCATCGCATGCTTTGCTTTCTCTTTTTCATACCATGTTCGAGGACTGATACCTTTAAATATAAAAATGATTTTACTGGATAGGTTAATACTGACGATATTGATGGCAAGTAGTATTCCCGCATTAACTGCCAGATCAAAACGTGCATCTCCAAGCATTAGTCCAAATACAGCAGCAGGAGGAAGAAGTGCAACGGCCACCATGACACCTACTAAGACACTGGAGAGACCAGTTGTGATCGATAATGCAGCTGCAGCACCCGAAGCCAAAGCCAAAATGACCGAATCAAAACCTACATGAGTTCGCATCAATACCTCCTGACTGTTCACAGGTATGGATAGAATTTTTGCTATGATATAGGGTAGTAATACAGCAATACCGACACCAACCATCATTGACTTAACCGAAGCTAACATTAGTTTTGTATCTCCAAGAGCTGTCGCTAAACTGAATGCAATATTTGGACCAAGCAGTGGAGCAATTACCATTGCCCCTATAACAATAGCAACATTGTTTTCAATCAGTCCAATAGAAGCAACAATCGTTGATAAAGTTACCAATATGATAAAGTCGACAGTGATATGTGCATTTTTCTCAACTTGTTCATAGATGGACTCCCTGGCAGAAGTTGTTTTCTTCTCTTTTTCCTGTGCTTCTACTTTAGGTTTAGGTAAATGTGCTTCAACAGGCATCACGATTACCTTAGCAGTTGGCTGTGTACCAATGATCTTCGAAAAACTGTCAAGCGCTTTTTGAAGATTCTCGTCATTTATGAGCATACGAAATAGCTGCATATTATCTTCATCTTTAGGATGGTAACGCAAATCTTTTGCATCAACGTTTTGTGCAATATTTTGAACTGTTTTGAAACTTTCGGCACTCACTATCACTTCAAGATATTTCATTTGTTTTACCTTTTAAATTCTGCTAGGTACGCTTGCTTGAATGATCACTATACGCCTTGAAATTATAATGACTAATATACTTGTACCATTTTTATATGAGACTGATAATTTTCACTTGCTAAAGTATATCACAAAACAAAATCATCTTCTGATAGCCCCTATAGACTAT
Source organism: Sulfurovum sp. TSL6 (assembly GCF_019972115.1). Taxonomy (NCBI): domain Bacteria; kingdom Pseudomonadati; phylum Campylobacterota; class Epsilonproteobacteria; order Campylobacterales; family Sulfurovaceae; genus Sulfurovum; species Sulfurovum sp. TSL6. The sequence goes on from NZ_BPFJ01000001.1 coordinate 706,461, forward strand.
CTGGAAGTTGATGGGAGAGCTCTTCATCACCAATGATCGAAGCGAGTTCGTCACTTTCTACTATCTCCTGTTCTATCAGTTTTTGTGCCAGCGTTTCTATCTTCTTCCAATGGGTATCTACTAATTTTTCTGCATTTTGTTTTGCTACATGCATCCAATGCAAAAATCTTTTTTCAATCTGTTGTTCCAAGAAATAATTATCTAACGTATTGATCGCATTCAGGTTAATGTAGCCCAGCTCATTATCCATTCCCAATGTGGTAATGGCAGCATAAGCTTGCAAAGAGGCTTGGGCAAGGTCATTTTGTGCTCCGCTGTCCATCTGGTCATCTCCCATTTTTTTAACTTTTGCTATGCGTCCTGACAGCAGAACACAAATGTCATGAAAGAGGTCAATCTTTGAGATATTGGATAAGGGGTCTTCCTCATTGTAAGAAACAAAACCAAGCATTTTGCTTCTAGGTGAAATGGTGACCTGTTCAATTTTAACATGAGGCAAAAGCAACACGGAAAGTACTGCATGTGCCGCTTCATGATAGGCAGTCATTTTAAGTTCTTTTTCAAGCGTTTCAACCATTTTCTTTTCAACTTTATGCCCGTATTTAATGATGTTTATCTGCTCTATGAGTATCTCTTCTGTTATAAGGTCTTTGTCCTGTTCGACTACACTGAGTGCTGCCATACGTCCTATTCTTTCCAGTTCCAAAGCACTCATACCGGTGATGTAACGTACTATGCGTTCAACATTTATCTTGGGATCATGAGGTTTTTCCATGATCTTTTCTATAAAAAATCTTCTAGCATCCTTGTCAAGTTCTAAAACCTCCAATAAAAAATCAAGCTTTTGTGATGAAGTTAATATAGGATCGATCTCATCAAGGCTCTCAGCAGTGGCAATGGTAAAAACCCTCTCTTCCGTGGACTCTAGTACTTTGGCAATATCAGAAAAAGGAACATTAGTAATAGCTCCTTGCATAATACCTTTTACATCAATATCTTCCAATAGTACAATACAGGGAGCATTTTTAGAAGCAATATCGTATACCTCTTTTATATAATCAAGCTCAAAAAGTCTCGAACCGGATATTTCCATATAGGAAAGCCCTGCCTCTTTTGCAAAAGCTTTGGCAAGCATGCTTTTACCGACACTCACAGGTCCGTAGAGCAGCAGTCCTTTAGGTATAGCAGTATCGAACCGTTCAAGCATTTCTGGTTTTTTGATAATCTTAATAATACCTTTCAGACGTTCTTTTATCTGCTTATGACCTACTACATCATCAAAACCTATCTTGGATTGTTTTACTTTGGGAATATCTTTCTTTTTTTTAGTTTCCATTTCCAACCTTTTTGATCTATATCTTCTAACTATATCTAAAACTTTACACTTGTATCAAGCTAGCATGTAATTTTGCATATAGTAAAGATTTTAATATACTATCATTAGTAAATCAGCTAAAGAAGCAAGATGAATACAAAATATACACCTAAATTAAAACGTAATGTCACATTGCCCATGCTGATTCTCTATGGATTAGGTAATATCTTTGGTGCAGGTATTTATGTACTGATAGGAGAGATGGCTGGTATTGCTGGTGTGTATATTCCTCTCTCCTTCCTGCTAGCCTGTATTATTATCTCATTTACAGCTTTAACCTATGCAGAACTGAGTGCAAGATATCCTAAGAGTGCCGGTGAAGCGCTTTATATCAATGCCGGGTTCAATAACACTACGCTCTCTACTCTCGTAGGCCTTAGTGTTGCTTTGGCAGGTCTGCTCTCATCTGCTACAATTTTACATGGATTTCATGGTTACCTGAGTACGTTTATACAGACACCGGAGACCATAAGCATCTTGATCGTTGTTACCCTCCTAAGTGCAATTGCCATATGGGGCATCACACAATCCATCATAATCACTGCCCTACTGACATTGGTTGAAACATTTGGTCTAGTCATGGTCATCTATGTAGGATTTGAGCATGTGCCTTTAAATATTCAAACCCTTCAAAGTTTTATTCCTCCCGTTGAAATGACTCTGATAAACTCCATCATCTTGGGTGCCTTTTTAGCCTTTTATGCCTTTATAGGGTTTGAAGATATGGTGAACATTGCAGAAGAGGTTAAAGTTCCTACTAAAACGATGCCAAATGCCATCATTATTACACTTATCATAGCAACTATTTTTTATGCCGTTATAGCCATAGTGTCCATATCTGTTGTCCCTATAGATGAACTTGCATACTCCAGTGCACCATTAGCAAAAGTGTATGAAACGGCTACGGATTCAAAAGCTACGATTCTAAGTCTTATTGCACTCTTTGCTGTAATTAATGGTGCACTTATTCAAATTATCATGTCATCGAGAATCTTCTATGGCATGAGTACTCAAGGATGGTTACCAAAATTTCTCAGTATTGTCGATCCAAGAACAAGTACACCCATCTATGCTACCATTCTTGCTGGGTTCCTGGTATTTATCCTGGCTACACTCATTCCTATCCTTACCTTGGCTCAGTCAACAAGCTTCATGATCTTCATCATATTCACTCTTGTTAATGCTTCACTAATTCTCATAAAGATCAAAGATCCTAAACCACGGGGCATACGCACTTATCCTATAGTCGTCCCTATTGTAGCGATCATTCTTAACCTCACCCTACTTGGGTTTCAAATTGTGTCACTGTTTTAAACAACATATTCATAGCATCCAATGAGTTTTGGTATAATTAAATATTCTAAGTAAAGGATATACTATGATCTATGAACTATCCAATCCTGTTGCAAAAACTTTATTGAATCATTTGAGAGAAAAGAAAACGGATGCACTGCGTTTTAGACACATTGTTCAAGAACTGTCTCGACTGCTAGTTTATGAAGCACTAAAAAATGAAACACTTTATGATCAAACCATATCCACGTGGCAGGGAGAAGAAAAGTTTGGATTTATTCAAGAAGAAGATATCATCTTTGTCACTATTTTACGTGCAGGACTTCCTATGATCGAATCATTGACTGCACTTTTACCTAATGCATCTTCAGGATTTCTCGCTATGAAACGTGATGAAAATACCCATCAAAGCATTCTTTACTATGACCGTATCCCTGAATGTAATGGTAAAACTGTCATTATACTTGATCCAATGGTAGCAACTGCAGGATCACTCTGTGATGCTATATCTGTCATTCAATCCAAATCACCTAAAAAGATCATTTCACTCAATATTATCGGTTCCCCAGAAGGCATGGCTATTTTAGAACAAAAACATCCAAATGTAGAAGTCTTTATCGCACAAATTGATCAGAAACTAAATGAATATAAGTTTATTGTACCGGGTTTGGGGGATGCTGGTGATCGATCGTACAATACGATAGGGTCTTAATAAACAGGATTATATATCAATATATTTATTTTCATAAGTAAATATGATTGATAATAAAACGTTAGATAATAAATAAACTTGTAGATTCGTGCTGATCTACGCTTTTTAAACCCTATTTTCAGTATCTATTAAGAGAGATTCTCTCATAATCATAATAATAATAATTTTAAATTATTATCTCAACACTGAAAGGTATTTTATGGAAAGAAGAGACTTCTTTAAAAAAGCTATAGTAACTGCTGGAGCAGCGGCTGTAGGAACCAGTACGCTAGAAGCTGGTGTAACAACTCAACCTATTGATAATAGAAAAGTATCAAATGTTGCTTTTCCTGAGAAAAGACCACTGATCATGTATTCTGACAGACCTCCTTTGCTAGAGACACCTAGAGAAGTATTCACCTCTGTACTTACCCCCAATGATCAGTTCTTTGTGCGTTGGCACATGCCGGATATTCCTACGCACATTGACCCAGACACCTATACAATACACGTTAACGGTCTTGTAAAAAATGAGCTGCATATCTCACTTAATGACCTCAAAACCAAGTTTGAACAGGTAGAAGTAACTGCTGTACTACAATGTGGCGGTAACAGCCGTTCTGCATTTAAACCGATTGCAGGAGGTATCCAGTGGGGATCAGGAGCAATGGGTTGTGCAACATGGAAAGGGGTACGTTTAAAAGATATCCTTGACCAAGCAGGTTTGCAAAAAGATGCACAATGGATCGGATTTAACGGTTCTGAAAGAGCAGCCTATTATGAAACACCTGAATTTGTACGTGAACTTGAACTCAGTGAACTTGATGACCACGTTATCTTGGCATACGAGATGAATGGTGAAGATCTTCCATACCTCAATGGTTATCCTCTTAGACTTATACTTCCGGGATACTACTCTGACTCTTGGGTAAAAATGCTTTCGAATATCACCGTGACAAATGAGTATAAAAAACTCTTCTTCATGGATGTTGCCTATCGTGTACCGGATAATGAAACGGAATCAGAAACTCCGGAAAAAAGATTCCCTAAGACAAAGCCTATCAAAAAGATGAATGTAAAATCTGTGATCGGATACCCGACAAAAGATTCAATTGTCAATCATAAATCTCACGTTGTTGTTCGTGGTGTTGCCTGGGATGATGGTCATGGTATACAAGATGTACTGATTTCTACTGATGGTGGGAAGACATGGGATAAAGCCATTCTTGATAATGGTAAACTTGGTCGTTATGCTTATAGAGCCTTTAGATATCCATACAAACCAACTACATTTGGAAAAGTAACGATCATGGCTAAAGCGATCAATAAGATAGGTGAAGAACAACCTTTTGCTAAAGATATCAAATGGAATCACGGCGGATATAAATATAATGGTATCGATGAAGTTACTGTGGAGGTAATATAATGAAAAAATTACTATTAATTGCGACACTACTTGCATCACCACTCTTTTCACAGGTAAAAGAGGATGTGGAAGTACCTTATGTAGCGTTCCCGATCAAAATGGGAAAAGGATTCGATGCCATTCAAACACATTGTCTTATGTGTCACTCTTTTGGATATATCATCAATCAGGGAAGACAGTCAAAAAAGTTTTGGCGTGGAAAAGTGGACAAAATGATCGTACATTTCAAAGCACCTATGGATGAAGCGGCAGCAAAAGAAACCACTGAATATCTATTTGAACATTATGGAAACGGAAAGTTAAAATAAGTGACTCTGCTCCACCTCTTTAAGAGGTGGAACTCTCTAGCATACTCTCTTCTATATCTATATCCATTTTCGTTTTTTTATGACTCATTATCACTATCATTTGTTTTGACTCTGGTCTTTGTTCTGATACGTTCACCGTCCTGATTTACCCTGGTTTTTGTTCTGACACGCTCTCCATTCTGATTGACTCTAGTCTTGGTTCTAACGCGTTCTCCATCCTCTTTTATTCTGGTTTTTGTTCTCACACGTTCACCATTTTGGTTGACTCTGGTCTTTACTCGAACACGTTCCCCATTTGGTTTTACTCTGGTCTTTGTTCTGATACGTTCACCATCCTGCTTTACCCTGGTTTTTGTTATGACACGCTCTCCATCCTGATTAACTCTGGTTTTTACTCGAACTCGTTCACCATTCTGATTGACTCTGGTCTTGGTTCTAACACGTTCTCCATTCTGGTTCACTCTGGTCTGGGTTCGGATAGTATTTCTATCATTTATTCGTCTATTGGTATAATCTCTATTAGTGTTTCGGTTACGATCACGGTTTCTGTAGTGACTTGACCTTTGATACGCAGCTTTGCTTCTATAATATCCATATTTACCTTCTACCGCACGATAACGGCGTCCATTGTAGTATCGATAGCGATTGTGATAATAATGTCCACGACGGAATTTTCTATTTCCATAATAATAATACCCATTTTTATAATATCCGCCATAATAGTAGATCCCACTGTAATAATAGTATGGTACGCCATAATAATATGGATAACTGTAGCTGGAAAGAGACACTCTGACACTGGAGTATGGAACAGGGTCGTAATATCTGGCTTCATAGTACCCTGAGTTATAGGTTGTACATCCGGAGAAGAACAATGTCGAAGAGGCTGCCGTGATGAGTCCCAAATATTTTGTTTTATTTAACATATTAATCCTTTTATTTATTGTATCTTTTGTATCATAAAATATAAAAGTGTAACTATTGTGTAGATCAATAACCTAAGATCTCTTCTTTAAACTCTGAAGGAATCTGACCTTTACTCTTTCGGGCAATGGTATCTCTATAGATCCATTCTGCTTTTATCTTCTCTTTCTTCTCATGGGTTAAGACTGAAGTATCGTATCTGCCGGCATCTTCACGTTGTCTTTGCGCTTCATAAAGTATCAGTCCTGTGGCTACAGAGACATTAAGACTTTGTACCATGCCCTGCATAGGGATGATGATGACTTCGTCTGCCAGCTTCACTATTTCAGCAGAGACACCCTCTTTTTCATTTCCCATCACAAGCAGTGTCGGTTTCGTATAGTCTATGTGTCTAAAAGAAACCGACCGTTCCTCAAGATGTGTGACTACCACTTGAAAACCCTGGTCCTTTTTCTCCTTGAGAAATGCCACCTTGTGATCATCATGCATACGGTAACGGTGCGTCCATCTATGTGCACCCTGTGTAATCGTTTTATGTATACGAAGACTTTCATTTTCTTTTGTACTGTAATAAATGTCAAGTACTCCCACTGCATCAGCAGAACGTATAATGGCAGAAAGGTTTTGTGAACTATGGACATTGTCCAACATCACTTGCAGGTCAGGTTGTTTTTTACTCAATAAATCATCAATACGAGCTATACGTTTTTCATTTAACATAAAGAGATTATAACCATACAAACTAAAATACCTCTAGAGTAAATTCGGGTATAATTGCAAAAAATATAAGGAAGTACTATGTGCGACTTCAATACTTTAACAGATGAAGAAAAAAAGCTTTATCATGAAAAACTTTTAGAGTGTGCAAACAACTTTGGTGGAAAAAACTTTTTTCTTCATCTCTTAGAAGCTATACGTGAAACAAAGCCTCATCCGCTTACGGCAGGCAATAGTCAATTTGATATAGAGTTAGGTACGATCAAATGGAACAAAGTCATTTTCAATGACAAACTCCAACTCTTACTTAAAGCACGCGTAAATGAGAGTGCTCAAGACAATTTTCTACCAGATCCTCATGCAAAGAACTATAAAAAGATACTCAATGTTGTACGTACCCTAAAACCTATCGTTTTTCATGTCAAACCAGTGATTAAAGAAGACGGACCAGGGTTTTTCTTTCAGCCTTTTGATCTCATAAGTGAGAATAAAGTGAAATTAAATCCAATCTTTGACGCAGTATTCTTTTGTTCGGTAGATACGGTTAAAAAAGCACTGAATTATGAACCAAAGGTTTAAAAGATGACAGGCGGGCAAAAAAGAGAAAATATCAAATATGGTTTGGATGTTGGAGTAGTATTGAAAGAAGATCAAGGAACAGGAAGACTTACCTATGGTAAAGTACAGAAGATCCTCACCAATTCTCCTACCCATCCCCATGGCATCAAAGTACGTTTAAATACCGGTGAAGTAGGTAGGGTAAAAGAGATCCTATGACACTCTTCATCGATGGGGATGCTTTTCCAAATCTTCTTAAACCCATAGTCTTGCGAAGTATAGAACGTCTGTCTCTATCTACAAAAGTCATAGCCAACAAAAAGATACATATTGGCACATCAAAACACATCGAATACATTATCGTAGATCAAGGTGCTGATGAGGCAGACCATCATATCGTAGAATTATGTGGTGCGGGTGATCTTGTCATCACTGCAGATATACCGCTTGCAGACAGGATCATAAGTAAAGATGCTCATGCCATAGACCACAGAGGCGAACTCTACAGCGTAGATAACATTAAACAATACCTAGCCATGAGAAACCTTATGGAAAGCATTAGAGAAAGCGGTGAGATGACAAGCGGACCAAAAGCATTTGGTCCAAAAGACGCACATGCATTTGCAAATCAACTCAATGCCTTTTTAGCCAAACATACATAGTCTTCTATACTTTATGAAGACTTCAATTGTTGTCATTACAAATTAAACCTACTTAAACCCAATAAAATACGCTAAAAATTTCAATTGCCTTCTTTATAGTTTTCATTATAAAACATCCTATATAGAATATTTTATAAGGTTTTCTATTGAAGGAGACAAAATTATACCTTGCAAACGTCGCTATAGCGAATAACCTTATAAAATATGTTAGGTTATAAGGTTTTAATCACAGATTTTAATCCTATTGACATGAGTTTATATAGAAATGCTATAATTAAATATCATGAATACACACCCTGAACTCATCTTATCCATTGGTATTGTATTTTTCCTCGGTTTAGCGGCTGATATGCTAGCAAATAAAATATCAGTACCACGGGTGACCCTGCTTATAATCCTTGGTATTTTTATAGGACCAAGTGGTCTTAACTTTCTACCACAAGTTTTTATTGACGAATGGTTTCATACTATCACGATCATAGCCTTAGGAATGATTGGATTCCTAATTGGTCAGCAGTTCACATGGTCTAAATTAAAAAAATCTGGTATAGTCGTCTTTTCAATCGCTTTGGGAAAAGTATTAATGTCCTTTGTGTTTATATCTGTAGTCCTGGTTCTGCTTAGCTTACCGTTACCTGCAGCAGTGATTTTGGCAAGTATTGCTTCAGCAACTGCTCCTACGGCAATTTATGAAGTTGTTCATGAGATGAAAATTAGAAATAAATTTGTAACAACATTACTCGCTGTAGTCGCTTTTGACGATATATTAGCACTATTTTTGTTCAGTATAGTACTTGCAGTTCTAAGTGCAAGTGAGCAGCTAGGATTGTATATAATCATTTCTAGTGGTATGATTGAGATATTTGGTAGTCTCATGCTTGGATATATAATTGGATATCCAATTGCCAAAATAACAGGTAGGATTAAACCAGGTGAACCAAGTATGGTTGAAGCTTTGGGTAGTGTTTTTTTCATTAGTGGTCTCTCTCAATGGTTAGGGTTTTCTCCTATCTTAGGAGCTATGGCGATGGGTAGTGCAGTTACTACATTTGCAAAACACCATAAAAACCCCTTCCATGCTATTGAAAACATTCAATGGATTTTTATGATTATTTTCTTTATTCTTGCAGGTGCTACACTAGAACTTGATGCACTTGTCGGTGTAGGCTTTGTAGGACTTGCATACATTATCTCCCGTCTGGTTGGATTTTATCTGGGCGCACGTTTGGGTGCAAAAATAAGTGGCTCGGATATTAATATTGAAAAGTGGATGGGACTTGCACTGATTCCTCAAGCAGGTGTAGCCATTGGAATGGCATTGATAGCCTCACAGCATTATGCCGAGTATAATCACCTTATATTACCAATTGTGTTAGGAACCACCGTCATCTTCGAAATATTTGGACCTATGATGACCCGTTTCGCTTTACGAAAATCAGACGTAATGAAAAAAAGCACTTAAAGTATAGTTATTGATTTCCAGTCAAAAACCTTATAAAATATATAATTTTATGAGGTTATTATAAAAAATATTAGTCAAATATTTTTGATATACTCTTAATAGTAAAATATCAGATATTAAGGTTAAAAATGAGAGATGTACGTATATGCTATGTTGGAGATTCTTTTGTAAATGGTACAGGAGATCCAATTAAGCTTGGCTGGGCAGGAAGACTGAGTGCAAGTCCTCAAAACAACAATCTGGATATTACACATTATAATCTTGGCATTAGAAGAGAGACATCAGAAGATATATTAAAAAGATGGGAAGCAGAATGCAACTCAAGGTTGACTCAAGTATCAGAAAATAAAGTTGTTTTCTCATTTGGTGTCAATGACACAGTGATTGAAAACGGTCAAAGAAGAGTATCTTTGGAAAGTAGTATTGAAAATGCTAAAACTATATTATTGAATGCTTCAAAAAAATATGATGTGATAATGATTGGTATGCCTCCAATTAATGATGATGAACAAAATGAACGTATTAAAGAGTTAGATCATAAATATCAAGCGTTATGCAATGAATTAAATATTCCATATCTATCAATATTTAATAGACTGGTTCATGAACAAATATGGAGAGATGAAGTTGCATTAAATGATGGTGCTCATCCAAGAGATAAAGGTTATGACATATTGGCAAACTTTATAAAAAATTGGAGTGGTTGGGTGCTTTAATAAATAAGGCAAAGAAGGGTTCAAAATATCTACTTGTTAAAACCTTATAAAATATATAACTTTATGAGGTTTTTCTCTCGTGTTAACATTATGTATATACCTTTACATTTTTATGCACTTTATAGTCGGCAGAAATAGTTTCAAGTATTTCAATTTCTAAGTTTTCTAATTGAGAATCCATAAACTCAAACATCTCAGACTTCTGCGGACCTGACCAGTATGTAGGAGAAGGAAGCACTAATCGTTTTTCTCCCTTGCCATGAATCACTAGAGTTCCTTGGTTACCTTCTTCAATCCACTCAACTTCATCCCAATAAATTCTATACTCAGCAAACGGAGATAACACAGAAATATATTCAGATGTTGATTTTATACTCGAAGCCATAAAAAGTAGAAAAACTCCTATACAAGCAAATAAAAGGAAAAGTGGTGATACATAACCTTGTCCCGCTCTCCATGCCATTACAGCACAAAAGAGAAAGAATACAATACCAACCCATACTATTATTTTATATACAAACAATCCTACTCTAAGTTCTTTTGATTTCATGTTCTATATCCTACACGCTTTAATATCATGTTATTTTTCATAAAGAGTATATCAGAAATGTCTTGTAGTCAAAACCTTATAAAATATATAACTTTATGAGGTTTTCTATTTTATTTTTTGCTTCCTAAAATTTAGTAGCTCATCTCATTAGATTTTAGAGTTTTTTATTGGCACTGACAATTGTGCAGCAATAGTATAGCGCCAACCATACTGACATATATCTACTGAAAAACCATGACTTTTAAGTATTTGTTCTAATACGCCAGGTGAGAAAAAGTTTCCGGGTTCACCCAATATTTTTTCTACCCTACAGATCAGTTTACCCATAAAAGTACTCGAATCGAAATCATAAATAAAGAGTTTTCCCTCTTTTTTAAGTACCCGTACGATCTCATCAATAGACTTTTCAATATCAGTAAAATGGTGAAGCGCTTCACCAATCAGTATCGCTTCAAAGCTATCCTCTTCAAAAGGAATTGTTTCTGCATGACCTTTGTGTGTTTGTATATACTCTGCAGAAAATTTCAGCATACCTTCTGAAGGGTCAAGCGCTGTAAATTGAAGGTCATCTCTGCAGGCATAAGCAAATTCACTCATGATGCCTGTTCCTGCACCAAGGTCTAGTACCGATGCATGGTTCGAAAGCGGTATTAAAAAGCTGCAAAGTGACTCACGTATTTTATGTGGATATATATATGGTCCTATATATTTAAATATCCAACCCAAATGATTAAATGGTATCATGTGTATCACTCCTTCTCAGATATTTCCTAGCTATTTCAATAGAGTACACAACGTCTTTTATATGACAATTTGACATATATGCATACCAAATTATACAACTTTGATATAATGCTCAAATAAAATCAACGATAAAGTAATAGGCATTTATGAAAAAGATACTTTCAGATTTATACAGAAATTTTGTTCTTTACTTTAAACTCTACATGCTGCTATTACTGATTCCTCTTACCTATAATTTTATTCCGATCAATGAAGGGACTAAAACATTCTATATACCCTCTTCAAACATAGATGACGTGATTAAAACACTCAAAACACATGGCTATGAAGTCACCTGGGTGGACAAACAGATGTTAAGACTCAGAAAAACACCTGATGAGGGGTGGTATAGTGTTGAACCTACTGAACATGGACGCATTTTATTTTTTCAGCATCTCTATAAACAGAAAACAGATGAACTTATGGATGTGGTGATCTATGCAGGCGAAACGAAAGAGGAACTTATTGCACGTCTTGCTAATGATATGAAACTGGATCAGGCAAAACTTTTAAACACATACAATACTCTTGCACATTTTAAAGAAGCAGATATATTGGCTCAGCGATACACTCTTGCACGTACAGCAGATGAAAATACAACCATACAATATATTTTCTTAGAATCCAGACGCAAGCTGAACACGTTTATAAAAGAGTATTATACTACAACACCAGAACTGATGGAACTGAAAATTATCCATATCATCGCGTCTATCATACAGAAAGAGAGCAACTCTATAGAGGAGATGCCACTGATCTCTTCAGTGATCTATAACCGTCTTGAAAAGAATATGAGACTACAAATGGACGGTACGCTTAATTACGGACCCTACGCACATACTATCGTTACTCCAGAACGGATCCAAAGTGATGAAAGTGAATATAATACCTACAAACATAAAGGCTTACCGCCACATCCCCTAAGTACAGTGACTTTAGATGCACTAAAAGCTACCATGGAACCAACAAAAAGTAACTATATTTTCTTTATGCTGAATGAAAATGGTACCCATAACTTTACAACAACTTACGACCAACACTTAGAAAATATTAGAGCTTTTAGAAAGTTTCAAAAAAAGAGGTAAAAAGAAAAAAACTATAAAGCTAGCCTCTGAATAGATCATTTTCGGCTGTCGGTCATTAGAGGGGTTACACCCAAGATAAGGTATAACCCAAAAACTATTTTTATTGGAATTACTTAAGAGATATGAACTACAATCTCACTATTTTGTACATCAAACTCAACGCTGGAGCCTTCAACTACTTTATCTTCAAGTATGAGTTCTGCAAGTCTGTCCTCTACCACTTCATAGAGTGCTCTTTTAAGCGGACGCGCACCATATACAGGGTCAAATCCGGCTTCTGCGATATATGCTTTGGCACTATCACTCAACGTAATCGTAATATCACGCTCTGCAAGTTTTGACTGGATACCTTTAAATAAGATATCCACAATGCTCGTAATGGCATCAAGATCCAGCGGATTAAAGATCACCTGCTCATCCAAACGGTTCAGAAACTCCGGTTTGAAGTTTCGCTTGAGCTCGTCGTTCACCGCTGCTCTACGCTCTTCTTTATCCGTGATCGTCATGATCTTGTCTGATGCAATGTTTGATGTCATGATGATGATCGTGTTTTTAAAGTCTATCGTGACCCCTTTATTATCAGTTAAACGCCCGTCATCCAGTACTTGCAACAATGTGTTGAACACATCTGGGTGTGCTTTTTCTATCTCATCGAACAGGACCACTGAATAAGGTTTACGGCGTACCGCTTCAGTCAGCTGTCCACCCTCTTCATAGCCTACATACCCCGGAGGTGCACCAACCAATCTGCTGGCTGCATGTTTTTCCATATACTCACTCATATCGATACGTATCAGTGACTTCTCTGAGTCAAACAAAAACTTCGCTAGCGTTTTAGCTACCTGTGTTTTACCTACACCCGTTGGCCCAAGGAACATAAAGCTACCGATAGGACGGTTGATATCACTCAATCCTGCTTTATTACGTTTAATGGCGCGTGCTACAGCTTTAAGTGCTTCTTCCTGCCCTACAACCTCTTCTTTTAGAATACTTTCGATCGCAAGTATCTTCTCTTTTTCACCTTGCAGCATCTTGTTGACAGAGATACCTGTCCAACGGCTGACAATGCTGGCGATCATCTCTTCATCCACTGAGTTTTTAAGCAATGTTCCTTCAGACATCATCTGTGACCATTTATCTTCAAGATTCTTGAGTTTCTCATTTTCTGCAGGGATCTGTCCATACTCTATCTCTGCTGCTTTGTTGAAGTCTCCTTCTCTTTTGACATGCTCCGCCTGCGTTTTGAGTGAATCGATATTGGTTTTCACTGCAGCGATCTCATTAAAGACATTCTTTTCATTGTCAAATTGATTCTGCAGTGACACACGTCTCTCTTCCAGGTCAGCCAACTCTTTTTCTATCTCTTCAAGACGAGAGGTATTTTTATCACTCTCTTCCATTTTGAGTGCCTCTTTTTCAACCTGTAGTGTTGATATATCACGTTTGGACTTCGCAAGGTCTGTAGGTTCAGACTCTATCTGCATCTTCAGTTCCGCTGCTGCTTCATCGATAAGGTCAATGGCTTTATCCGGTAAAAATCTGTCAGTAATGTAACGATCACTGAGTTTTGCTGAGGCAACCAGAGCAGAATCCGTAATATTGACATTATGGTGTGCTTCCAGCTTGTCTTTGATACCTCTAAGGATCTGTAATGCTTCATTGATACTAGGTTCATCCACTTTTACCGGCTGGAAACGTCTTTGCAGTGCCGCATCTTTTTCAAAATACTTTCTGTACTCTTTGAGTGTGGTTGCACCTATGGTATGCAGTTCACCACGTGCCAGAGCCGGTTTAAGTATATTCGCAGCATCCATGCTTCCTTCGCTTGCACCTGCACCAACGATCGTATGGATCTCATCGATGAACAAGATAACATTGGCTGCTTCTTTGACTTCATCCACTATGGCTTTGAGTCTGTCTTCAAACTCACCTCTATATTTGGCACCGGCGATTAACCTGCTCATATCGAGTGAGATCACACGCATGTTTTGCAGACTAAGCGGTACCTCTTTATTTACGATACGTTGTGCAAGTCCTTCCACGATAGCCGTTTTACCTGTACCCGGTTCACCTATCAGGATTGGGTTATTTTTTGTTTTACGAATGAGTATCTGCATCATGCGCTGTACTTCCTCATCTCTACCGATGACAGGATCCAATTCTCCATCAAGTGCCTTTTGATTCAAGTCAATACCATATTGTGCAAGCGCTTCGAGTGTCTCATCACCACTTTGAGAGTCTATCTGTTTACCCCCTCGAATACTCTCTAAAGTCTTTTCAAATTCAGAGATATCTAGATATTTTGACATGCTATCACGGATAAAACTTTCTCCTACATTTGCCTTAAGCCATGCATCCACAGCAAGATATTGGTCACCGTTTGCCGTCATCACCCCTTCTGCATTTTGTAATGTACGTACCAGATTTTGTGAAAGTTTAATATTTTCTTTGGTCACAGAAGAAACAGTTGGTAATTTATTGGCAATACTTTTTGTTTCTAATTCAATGGCAGCCTTATCAACGTTCATTTTATTAAGTGCCTGGTGTAAGATAGATCCCGAATTGGTTAATAGTGCCCATAACAAGTGTATAGGCTGTACTTCTTGATTTTTATTATGTA
Organism: Sulfurovum sp. TSL6; assembly: GCF_019972115.1. Lineage (NCBI taxonomy): Bacteria > Pseudomonadati > Campylobacterota > Epsilonproteobacteria > Campylobacterales > Sulfurovaceae > Sulfurovum > Sulfurovum sp. TSL6. The sequence goes on from NZ_BPFJ01000001.1 coordinate 721,631, forward strand.
ATGCTAAAGATAGTCCTGATTCGATGGTACCTTGCATTTGATTGGTTAATTTTTCCAGTATATTCATAGAATAACTCCTTAAAATGATTTAAATTTAAATAATTATACAACCTTTAGTCACTTCTTGTCAAGTTTATTTAGTGATATTTGTTATTCATCCTTATACAAGGAAGATTTCTGTCACAAACCCACCTCCTCTTAGCCCAACATAACATGCTTAGCTTGGCTTGATATTCTGATTTAAATTAAAGATATTATCCGGATCATATTTTTCTTTTATTTCAGACAATCTGGCATAATTTTCACCATAAGCAGCAGGCACACGCTCCTGTTCTTCTTCTGTCATAAAGTTAACATAGGCACCACCCATCGCATACGGTGTTGCACTATTAAAAAATGCTCGTGCCCAATCTATACATAATGCATCCTCATGACTCTCATCCCAGCGTGCGTGGACGTTCATGATATAGTTGGCTTTTCTATGTACATAAGCTGTTTTATTCAAAGGTTGTCTACTTGTGTAGCCACCCATCTGTGCGATAAATATTTCACTTGCCATTGAGGGGATCTTCGATGCATAGTCTGTGATCACATCAATGGTTTCATCATTTAAAATTTCAAAGTTATGTGATTTCCAGTAGTTTCTTGACCCTGGGGTAAGCAGAGGATCAAATATCTGTTGCCACGCTTTGTATGGCATCATACCGGTAAACTCACCATGGGCTTTGGCAAATTCTCTTAACGGTGCTATCAACGCTTCTCCTTCTTTTTCATCCCCTGTGTAGAGAAATGCCATCACCACGACTTCTTTACCGTGAACCTCTTCTGGTAAAAAAGGCAGAGGCGGTGCTTTTCGTATGACAGACCAAATGCTTAATTCATCACGCAGTTTTGCCGTATACTCACGATAGTGTTGTAATATACTTTTTGCAGACTCAAATGGAAATACGATCATGCCACTAAAAGTTTCCGGACCTACAGGGTGTAATTGAAATTCAAATCTGGTAACAATGCCGAAGTTACCGCCACCCCCACGAATCGCCCAAAAAAGATCAGCATGTTCATCGTCGCTTACTCGTATAGATTCACCGTTCGCAGTGACTACCTGAGCGGCTATTAGATTATCAACGGTCATACCGTACTTCCGTGATAACCAGCCAAAACCCCCACCCAGTGTTAATCCGGCAATACCCGTGGTCGAGTTGATACCAAGACTGGTAGCTAAACCGTAAAGTTGTGTTTCATGATCCATATCCCCCAATGTTGCACCTGGCTCTACATAAGCAATACGTTTCTTACTGTCTACAAATACAGACTTCATCATTGATAGGTCTATCATTAAACCGTTATCGCGTATAGAGCTGCCTGCAATGTTGTGTCCTCCGCCCCTAATAGAAAAATCTATACCTGTATCCCTGGCAAATTTTATACAACTGACAACATCAGCAGTTCCGCTGCATCGTGCTATGATCGCTGGACGACGATCGATCATCGCATTCCATATGCTGCGTATTTCATCATAGTCACTGTCTTCACTTGTAACGATACGGCCATGAAAGATGGCAGAGAAGTTTTCAATTTCGTCTTTTGTAAGCGTTTTCATACGATTCCTTTTCCTACTAATTAAATAAAATCAGGTAATGACCTACTGTTCAACTCATTCAACATACCGATTTGTTTACAACCGATGAATATAGCTATATCTCTTAAAAGCACGAGATCTCAACTCAAATTATTCAACATTCTCATCTATCTTGACTATACTTTTTTTTAGTGCACTTGATGTGTAATACGATATTGCGATGATAAAAACTAAGTAAATCTAAGAAAATAGTCAAGTTTAGTCCTAGGAAAAAAATTTCAAAGTAATTTACGTTATGATATACAAATGAATTACATAATTGCTCCGGAATTTACCCCTCTTATTGATGCGATAGAAACCCATTTAATGGGTAAAAGAGAGACTATAGCATTGTCTTTGGCCACTTTTTTTGCAGGCGGACATTTGCTTTTGGAAGATATCCCAGGTGTGGGAAAAACCACTTTAGCTAAACATCTTTCTCAAGTTTTAGGTCTTGATTTTGGTCGCATACAGTTTACTTCTGACATGCTTCCCTCAGATATACTTGGTGTCAACTACTATAACCAGAAAGAAGGTTCTTTCATCTTTAAAAAAGGGCCTATCTTTACCTCTTTTCTTTTGGCTGATGAGATAAACCGTTCCATGCCTAAAACACAGTCTGCTCTGCTTCAAGCTATGGAAGAAGGTATCATCACTATAGATGGCACACGATATACTCTTCCTGAGCCATTTTTTGTCATAGGGACAGAAAATCCACATGAAGAGGTAGGTACTTTTCCTTTACCGACCTCCCAACTGGATCGTTTCATGTGTTCATTTGGCATTGGCTATCCGGACAGAGAATCAGAAAGAGAGATACTTAAAGGTGAAAGAGGACACAGTGCAAGCAACTCTGATGCCCTGCTGACTCCCCAACAGATAGAAAGCTATATGAAACAGGCTTCTATGGTCACCCTCAGCGATACACTGCTGGATTTTCTTCAGGAGATCATCGCCTATACAAGAGAAAGTGGGTTGTTTGAATATGGACTTTCTACGCGTGGAGCATTGTCTTTGACCGCTATGACTAAATCTTGGGCCATGCTACAAGGCCGCACTTACGCAACTGCCGATGATCTGCAAGCAGTCACTTCGGTTGTCTGCTCACACCGCCTGAAATTTAGAGAAGGTCCCACCACAGCCAAACGTATACATGATGAAATCTTTACGCACATTCGCTCAGATATATAGACGCATAGACCAGCATGCTACACGATACAGTGTCGTTGTAGTCGTCTTGCTTTTTGGGCTTTTTTTAGAAGCATATATGCACGATTTCAACCTCGTATACATTACGTTGTTTTTTATGTTTTCGCTTGCGTTTTCTGCAGGGCCTATAGGGATTTTAAACCTTGGACATCTTGAAGCCTCTTATGTACCTTCTGGACGTCTATTTGCTCATCAGGAGGGTCATCTCTCTATGCAGATATACAATAATTCAACGACAACATCATGGTCTATCATGCTCCGTCATGAAAACACTTCTATACCATTGAAGCAACTTAAAGGTGACACATCAAGTGTTTTGCACCTGCCTGTACTACCAAATAAACGTGGATCTTTCACCCATAAAGGCTGCTATCTGGAAAGTAAGTATCCTCTCTCTACAGTACGTTTGGTCATGAAGATAAACGAGGCATTTAGTGGAATAGTCTACCCTGAACCTAAAGGCATCCCTTTGCATTCCTTTTTACAGCAGGAAGAGAATGATTATGGGGAAGAGAAAGAGTTTGATGGTTTGCGTGCCTATGATGGCTCACAAAAACTTTCCCATATCCACTGGGCATCCGTTGCCAAAGGAGACATGTCAGTAAAGGTCTTCAGCAAAGAGACGCAGACACCAAAACTGATTTTTAATTTTTACACAGCTGCCACTGATGATGAGTCACGCTTATCACAGCTGTGTTTGTGGGTACTGGAATGCGAAAAACAAAACCTGCCTTTCATGATACAAATGCCAAACAGAGTCTTAAATTCAGCAAAGGAGAGTACAGATGTTATCCTTGAAACACTTGCAAGATATTAAGCTCTCTCCCTTAGCACTTTTAGATTCTGCTTACATCATCGTTCTATTACCATTGATGCTTATACTGAAAGTCCCTATGTTGATCTTCTCTTTCATAGTTTTGGTATTGCTATTCTTCAAGAAAACACCTGCAGATAAATTTCTCATTGTTTTTGTCTTTTTAATGGGTATTTTGGCACTCTATTTGTCATTATATGGTCTCTTCTCATTCAGAGGTCTTTCACGTTTAAAACTTTTTCTTGAATTATTGGTGTATGTATTGATCATTGTTGTTTCAATGCAAAGACTGACAAGAGAGATCAACTTTTATCTACTACTCTCCCCTATTCTCTTTTTGGCACTCTCCTTATTTTTCTTTCATGGTATTATGATGCTCTCATATGTCATTGTTGAGATCTTCATCTTACTCTGGCTCATACTGGCACATCGCATGAGTGGTGACATGATAGAGAGCTTCCGGGCAAGCATGGTAATGTTTATGTATTCTCTGCCTTGGGTGGTTGTGCTTTTTATCTTCTTTCCGCGTATCTCATTTGATCATGCAGACTATGGATTTAAAGGTGAAAATATACAACGTATGGGACATGACGGTACGATGTATTTAGATCGAAAGGCACTGCTTGTACCTTCAGACCGTATTGTCATGGAAGTGGGTTTTGATAAAGAGGTCCCCTCGTCTGACAAACTTTATTTCAGAGGAAGTATTCTTTATGTGGATAAAAAAGATCATTGGGAACCGCTTCCTTCATACCTAAAAAGAGAAAGTCAAACCTATTATCCTACGCAGGGAGAAAGGGTAGACTATAAAGTGACGTTGTATCCTACACAAAAACGCTGGATCTATCTGTTAGATATGCCTGCACGTGCAGTGAAAGATGCAGATTTAGACAGAGACCTGATAAGTACCGTTGAGAAACCTATCAAAGCACCTATACATTACCTTGCAAGTTCTTCATTGAGTCCAAAATTCCATGATATTTTGGATCAAGATACACTTTATGCCTCAAGCCATTTTGATAGAAATCGTAATCCTAAAACGTATCAGGAAGCACAGAAGATAAATAAACGATTTAATACACCTGATAAGAGAGCGTCAGCACTTATAAAATTTTTTCAAAATCAGTCTTTAACCTATACTTTGAAACCCAAAGCACTGGATATCAATAACACTGCAGACAGTTTTTTATTTGATAAACGTTTGGGGTACTGTGTACATTTTGCATCTTCTTTCGTCATAATGGCCCGTATGGCAGGTATACCTTCGCGGATCGTTACAGGCTATAAAGCCGACAAAGCAAACAGTCTTAAGAATTATCTTCCTGTCAAAGAACGTGATGCACATGCCTGGGCTGAACTCTATATCAATGATCATTGGGTGAGGTTTGAAACCACCAGTACCGCCTCAGCCATAGATGAAGAAGCAGCCGAAGTCTTAGGTACCAATAGTACCGATGAAGGAGAGAAGGCAATCATTAAAAGAGTGAATCTCTATCTCATGTATGTAAAATATCAAGTAGAGACATGGATACTCTACTACAGTAATATCCGTCAGCTTCAACTTCTTCAATACGCGAAAGAGAATCCTAGATTCATCTTTCTTTTTGTACTCTCGTTACTGGCTCTGGTATTGATCACTTTTAGCATCACTTTATATTTTCGTCGTCCTCGTTGTACACATAAAATTCTTTGTATACTGGAACCACTTCTAAAAAAACTAAAGAAAGAAGGGTATAACAGAGAAAAAGATGAAACCATGCATCAATTCTTCTTACGGTATCTCAAAGATCATCCCGATAAAAGTGCCATAAAAGAGGTGGATACCTATTATGAAACTATCTCTTACGGTGGTGACAGTTCAACCGCTACAATAAAACGATTGAAAAGCATGGTCAAGAAGAGTCTATCTTCTTAAAGATCTGTTATTATTTAAAAAACGGTTAACCTTCCTTATGTATAGTAATACAGAGCATTCAAAGCAACCTCTTAGATGTTTTTAAATAAAATTATAAACCAATTCTCATATGGAGACACTACCTTAATGATTAAGAAAAGCAAAAAAGTTATTGTTGCGGGGCTTGTAAGCACTTTGACTGTCGCATACATGTTTGGATCTTTCGCTCAGGCTAAAGGTACTGCTACAAAAACCAATGCATCTTCAACAGCCAAACAAAAGCTGGAAGCCTACATCAAATTTACACAAATTCTTAATGTAATTGAGAGTCAATATGTAGATGATATCAATACAACAGACCTTGTAGACAAAGCACTCAAAGGACTTATGGCAAATCTAGACTCTCACTCTTCTTTTATGGACACCAAAGAATTTAAAGACCTTTCTGTCCAGACAAAAGGTGAATTTGGAGGTTTAGGTATCTCCATAGGTATGAAAGATGGTGCACTGACTGTTATTGCTCCTATTAAGGACACACCTGCATTTCATGCGGGTATCAAAGCCGGAGATATCATTTTAAAGATCAATGACACAGCGACTATCGGCATGAATATCGATGAATCCGTCAAACTGATGAGAGGAAAACCTAAAACTTCTTTGGTTTTAACGATCATCAGAAAAGGAGAGCCTAAACCTCTTGAAGTGAAGATCACCAGAGATATTATTAAAATTCAGTCTGTCTATGCAAAGACCATAGAAGATAATATACTTTATGTCCATGTCACTTCTTTTGACCAAAAAGTGGTTAAAGGTGTGCAAGAAGCCATGAAAGAACACAAGGATACCAAGGGTATGATCTTGGATCTAAGAAATAATCCCGGGGGTCTTCTTGATCAAGCTGTCGGACTTGCAGACCTCTTTGTTGATGAGGGTGTGATCGTCAGTCAAAAAGGAAAAGTGAAAAGTGAAAACCTAGAGTACAGAGCGACTAAAAAAGGGACAGATAAAAATACACCTCTGGTTATCCTCATTAATGGAGGTTCCGCATCTGCTTCTGAGATCGTATCGGGAGCGCTTCAGGACTTTAACCGTTCTATTCTTGTGGGAGAAAAAACTTTTGGAAAAGGCTCTGTTCAAGTTGTGATGCCTATAGGTGCAGATGAAGCTTTAAAGCTTACTGTTGCACGTTACTACCTTCCAAGTGGTCGTACCATACAAGCTTTGGGTGTCACACCTGACATTACAGTACCGCTCGGAAAAATAGACTTTATAGAAGACTCTATCATGCTTAAAGAAAAAGATCTCAAAAAGCACTTACAGAATGAGCTCGCCAAGATAGATATTAATACGACAAAATCATTGAAAACCAAGATTGATACAGAGAACAATGCAACAAAAATAGATGATACGATCATCACCGAAGAGCAGATATATAAAGATCTACAATTAAAAAGTGCTGTAGACATTTTGAAAGCTTTAATCATCACAAATAAAGGAAAAAAATAATGCCAAAGACTGAACTTTTGTATGAAGGTAAAGCAAAGAAAATTTGGAAAACAGAAGATAAAAACCTTCTTATCTCTGAGTTTAAAGACAGCCTGACTGCATTTAATGGTGAAAAAAAATCATCAGAAGAAGGCAAAGGTGCACTTAACAACCAGATTTCAACAGAACTCTTCAAATATCTGGATGAAAAGGGTATCCCTACCCACTACGTAGATACGATAGATGAGAATAATATGCTTCATAAGGCTGCAGAGGTTATTAAGATCGAAGTGATCGTAAGAAATATTGCTACAGGGAGTCTCAGTAAAAACCTTGGCATTGAAGACAAAACCGTACTTCCTTTCACACTGGTTGAATTTGACTATAAGAATGATGCACTGGGTGATCCAAAATTGAATGACCAGCACTGTCTTATTTTGAATTTGGTCAATGACACGTCTGAACTTGATTATATTCGTTTTATGGCAAGAAGGATCAATACCCTGCTTGTAGAATTTTATGCCGGTCTTGACATTAAAGTTGTAGACTTCAAGATCGAATTTGGTAGAGATAAAGATGGCAATATCATCCTTATCGATGAGTTAAGTCCAGATAACTTTAGACTCTGGGATGCCAAAACAGATGAAAAACTCGATAAAGACAGATTTAGACAAGGGTTGGGCGGACTCACTGAAGCCTATAGACAAGTATTAGACAGAATTAAAAACAGATAAGGAATAGTAATGACAGCAGTAGTAAACGTATTTTTAAAAGAGGGTGTTTTAGATCCACAAGGTAAAGCAGCACACCATGCACTTGACTCTTTAGGTTTTGCCGGAGTATCTGATGTTCGTATCGGTAAACAGATCATCATTAAACTTGATACTGAGGATAAAGCAGTAGCTGAAACTGAAGTAAAAGAGATGTGTGAGACACTTCTTGCCAATACTGTCATTGAAGACTATACAATAGAGATCAACTAGTATGAAAGTAGCAGTATTAAGATTTCCTGGAACAAACTGCGAGTTTGATACACAGTATGCTTTTGAAAAATTAGGACATACAACAGAGCTTGTATGGCATGAGAGTGAACAACTTCCAGAAGCGATAGATCTTGTGGTTGTACCTGGTGGATTCTCCTATGGTGATTATTTACGTTCAGGGTCTATCGCAAGATTTTCACCTGTCATGAAAGCAGTTACAGCGTATGCAAATGCTGGTGGTAAAGTACTTGGTATCTGTAACGGTTTCCAGATCCTTACAGAAGCAGGTCTACTTCCTGGTGCATTGAAACGCAATAACAACCTTCACTTCATCTCTAAACACCAAAATCTTTGTGTCATCAACAATGACAATGCATTTTTAAATAAATGTGACAAAGGTGAAGTATTGAACATCCCTATCGCGCATGCAGATGGCAACTACTACATTGATGATGAAGGATTTAAAAAGATCGAAGCCAATGGGCAGATACTTCTTCGTTATTCAGATGAGAACGGTGATCCTGTTGTAGTGAATGGTTCTGTTACATCCATTGCTGGAGTATGTAATGAAGCTAAAAATGTATTTGGCCTTATGCCTCACCCTGAGCGTGCTTTAGAAGCAATACTTGGAAGTGAAGACGGTATACGTATGCTTCAAGGTTTTGAAGCATAATGCAACACTTACGTTCTGTATGGCTCTTTATAACACTAACACTAGCTTATACCACGCTTCTAAGCGCACAGAACGAATTTAAATACAGTTATATGCCTAAAAAGGTATATGAAAACCAACTCTTCGCAGTAACGGTCATCGCTTCAGGTGTGGAGGTTAAAAGTAAACCACAATTTACTTTTGACAGCTCAAGTGAAACTCAGCCTCTTTTTAAAGAACCACTTAGCATTCAAAATGGTCCTGACAGCTTCTATACTTTTTATTTTAAAGCTTCAAATGTAGATATACGTATTCCCAGACTCTTTATATCCTCTGAAAGTGGGGAGCATTCACTTGAACCTAATACTATCTTTATAAAGACGCTTCAACAACGAGAGGACTTCTGCCAGGTACTTGCTGCCGATATGAAGGTGAAAAATTCACAAGTCTCAAACTATGATGAGAAGAGTCATATAGTCACCCTCTCCATAGAAGCCTTTGAAGCGAACCTTGAAGATATGCAACTGGACAAAGTACAAGAGTCTGGTATCGAGAATGTCAAACGTGATTTTGCAAAGGTAGAAGCTGAATTTTACGTGGTGATTCCTGTCGAAGAAAAGTTGCTTAAATTTACCTACTTCAATACGATCAAAGAACAGTATGAATTTCTAGAAGTTCCTGTGGAAGTGGTTGATGCTTCAGTGACGACACAGTCTGATCTAAATCCCAAAGAAGACAGCTTCGAAAAACTAAAAAAGTATACATTTATGTCTTTGGTCGGTTTCTTTTTTATCATGTTTTTATTTAGAAGAGATTTCTTCTATCTCGTTTTTGGCGTTGTATCTCTTATCACCCTCTTGACTTTTTATATACCGCATAAAAAAATATGTGTAAAACAGGGTGCCCCACTTTATATCTTGCCGACACAAACCAGTACGGTCAGTACAAAGATAGATCAGAAACTTGATACCATGCTATTGAGTGAACGCGATGGCTTTAAAAAAGTGGAATACAAAGAAGGTGTCATAGGATGGATCAAGAATGAAGATCTTTGCGACAATTAGGTTTTACTGGGGTGCATTTGTCATCTCATTTAATACCGCTGTTTTGATGATACCTGCTTTAATGCTGTTTGGTAGGTACAAGAGTACCATTGTACATCATATCAACCGTTGGACGCTTTTTATGATGGGTGGCAAATTGGCTCAAGAAGGTACGATGGATACAAGTGCAGATATGTATGTCATGAACCACCAGGGCATCGTAGACATCATAGGGCTTGAAGCTTTGCAAAACAATCATTTACGCTGGGTAGCAAAGAAAGAGCTTTTTGAAGTGCCATGGTTCGGTAATCTTTTGCGTCATGGAGAGATGATCTCACTTGATCGCCAAAATAAAGCAGGTCTGATTAAGCTCATCAAGGATGTAAAAGAGTCTAAAGAAGTGTTCCATCGTCCTGTAGCTATATTTCCAGAAGGCACAAGAACTGATAAGCAGCCTTTGCTTACTTTCAAACAGGGAACAAAGCTCATAGCAGAGAAGCTAGGGCTACGTATACAACCCATCGTTATTACGGGAAGTAAATGGGTTTTAAATGAACATATACGAACAGCTCACAACGGAACGGTAAAATATACTTTTTTACCTAGTTTCACTGTAAACAGTGAAGATAAAGAGTGGTTCAATACACTTAGAGAAAATATGCAAAAGGTTATAGATGACGAGTTTAGCAACAATCATTGCAGTCGCTAGCGGTGGTGCCATAGGAGCAACACTACGAATGCTTATCAACGGAGCAGTCAATAAGCATTTTGTACATGCACTTCCATTAGGAACACTGGCAGTGAACTTCATAGGAAGTCTGATCATAGGTATGCTTTTTGCTTATTTCCATTTGAACACGTCACTCTCTCCTCATGTAAAAACGTTTTTAGTGACAGGTATACTCGGTGCATTGACCACCTACTCTACCTTTGCTATAGAGAGTTTCTTTTTATTGGAAGCCGGTCATTACCTGCATGCCTTTGCCAATATGGCACTTAACCTTTTTGGTACCATACTCCTTGCAGGTATCGGGTACCTTCTCATACTACAAATTTCAAAATAGGAAAAACATTGTCAACACTAAACGAAGAGATAGAAAAACATATCAAAAAGCTTGTAAATCCACTTAAAGAGCCAGAAGAGCTTCTCGAAGTACTTAAGGTAAAACTTACCAAGAAAGAGTTAAAGCTCTTAAAATCATGGGCAGAAGAAACGCCACAAGAAGAGATACAAGCTGATCTCAATCTTGATGAAGAACGTTACGGTGAACTCTCAACAAAACTCATTAAGAAGCTTAATCAAGAGAAGATCAAACAGGCTATGTGCATCTAACCTACAATATCAAAAATAAAGAGCACGCATTATAGAACATGTGAAGAAAGATACTGGCACCTATGTGTCCATACTGCTCTTTAAAATACCCGAAAACCAAAGAAGGTACAAAAACAAGCATTGCCCATAACGGTGTATGATGTACGAAATGCATCGCAACAAATAGTAGAGATGTTATGAAGTTAGCAACTGATATGTAAAAAAGAGATGGATACTGTTTCGTCTTTGAAGCAATGAACTCCTGAATCACTCCACGAAAAGCCAATTCCTCCACTACCGGATAAAAAACGATAAGAAAAAACAGTGATTTTGTATCGAAGTGCAATAGATCTAGGTCAAAAGCTTGATGTTGAAATATACTGTTGTATAGAAGAACAAATAGTGGAGCAGCCAAAATGGCCACTCCGTATTGTATGTGTATTTTATTCAAGGAGAAGACTACTTGATAAATCTTCTTCTAATCGGATAGAGAAGTCCTAATGCCATCATCAACAAGAACGTCATATCGAAGCCTTTGTTGTTAGGATTATAGGTACAACCTCCACCACCACTGCTTGGATTCTCATCATCTGAAGGTACAATTGAAGATGTACTTGCAGTCGTGGATGCTGTTATCGTTGCATTTTCACTTACGTCTATATAGTACGCAGTCACTATTGTTCCGTCAATCGTTGTCATCGTGCCATCGTTCACTCCACCAACATTAATGCTGTCTGTCGGCAATGTACCTTTAAAGATAGAACTGTTTACATCTGTTTCTACCAATAAAACATTTTCCTCATCACCAGTGCTGTTTTTCACGACTATAGTGATGTTCTGTTCCGTTGAAACATCCGTATTTAGATCAGTGTCGGCTACACTAACAGTCAAATTCTCACCGGGTGAAAATGTAGGTGATGGAGATATCGCGACAACGCCTTTTTCAGTTGGAATTATCACTATTGGTGTTGTTCCATAATGAACTGGTGGTGCTTGATCTGTATCTGTATGTGGTGTGATACGAATAGTGAATGTGTCACCTATAAGGTTATTATCTCCAACTTCAACAATATAGTTCAGTCCAAGATTCAATGTATCCTCAATCACACCCATTTCATACCAAGGATCAGTCTCCCAAGCTAAAAGTTCTTGTGGAGTTGGTTTCTCCCAGTTAGTATCGTTTCCTTTGTACCATCCAATGCCTGTTCCAAGTGGATCACCCCAATATGCTACAAGTTCATTATCAGTACTAGGATCTTTATCATCATCCCAAAAAATACCTACAGGTGCCCACTTATAAGTCAACCAGTTTCCAAAAAGTGTTTGATAGTTACCCCCTTGCATAGGGCCCACATAAGAAATAGTATATTTATCTGAACTTAATGTAGCTGGATAATAAGCCCTTACATCATCAAAAAAACCATTTGTATCAAAATGTTGATCTGCCGGTCCCCATAAACCATGTGCAAAATTTGCAAAATCTTGCTCTCCCCAAGTATCAACTGCTATAGAGAGAGTAAGATTTGGATTTTTTTCTTTCTTTGCATCAAGTACTTCAATCTTATAACCATTGAGCCTTTTTGTTGTATAGTTATTTATCTTTTGTAGTACTTGATACAGTTTTGTAGTATTATCGCCTGCTTCAAGATTAAAAGTCAGGTCAAAATAATTACCATAATATCCACCTACACTAGTATTATTATCTATCATAGTTTCTAACATTTTTACTTTAAAACGCTTGTGTGTTTGAAAAGGACTTGAACATATAACGGGAACTGGTCCATCAGCTGAAGTTGTATCAAGATATCCACTTTCACCTGTGCCAGTATTAAATTCATCCAAATAAGAAGTCGTCATAATACAATTTTCTGGTTTACCACCTTGTCCAATATCACCATTGATGACTTTTATCCCAGCGGGTTCTCCAACTGGCCAATCCTTTCCATGAACAGTTGCCAATACTGTTGTATTATCTACAGTACTTTTCACTTGAGAGTAAAAAGTATCACCATAAATTCTTGGATCATACACACCAGTAGTAGTATTAAAATCACCACCATCTGACAATATTACATTTATATTACTAAAGTTCCATCCACCAAAACCATACTGTTTATTAGCAACATGCGCATCACCAACATTAGCACCGATAATCTTACCCGCATATGCATTTGAAGCTAGCAACATTGCTGTCACTAAGCTCATGCCTAAAAATTTATTTTTATAGTTTTTTTTCATAGTTTTTCTCCCCTATATTGCTACTTAACACCTAATTTTATATTATAAGTGTTAAATAAGTATTAAATTATATTTTTCTTAAAACAGCATATTGAAACTAATGAGAAAGTCTCGATAGTCTTCAACAATTGATTTTGATGGTTTGGCCCAGCTATGTTCTATCGATAGCTTCATAGGAAGGTAGTACTTAAATGAATAGTCCATTCCCACCGTGATGGCATTATCTAAGTCTTTTACATTAATATGACTTTTCTTCGTTGGATAACCATAAAGGTCATTCATTGTAAGATAAGCGAGTTTCACACCAAAACCTGGCATAAGATTCACTTCACCCCCTACTGAGAATGCCTCATTATCTATATTATCAAGGTCTTTGGATGTCCCAGCACCGATACCTGTATAGGTCACTTCATTTTTAAAGACTTTACTCATGGTCAAAGTAGCACTTTTATCTCCGATGTACCCTTCAACCATAAAATCCATTCCATACGTTTTACGCTTGATACTGAGAGAACTTCCATCAGATACTGTATCTCCACCGCTAATGGCAAATCCACCCAAAATAAGGTTATAACTGCCTACAGGATACTCATATGCCAATCTGGCAAAAGGAAGCAGGTTGCTTGTAAGTTCCATTTGAACATTGTCTTGCCCCTGAGCATACATACCCACCGTTGCAAAGATATGATCACCATCTGCCAATGCACCATCTTTGTCATAGTAAGCTTGAAGTCCTGTTGAAGAGCCTGTACCTATCTCTGTTGCTTGAAGTGCATTTGAGAGTCTTCTTATATCAAACGTTCTAAACGGTTTATAGAGACCTGAGTTATAAATCTCCATACCTGAGAATGGACCAAAATCAGCTGTAGAATAAGCTGCCAATCCCATATATCCATCTTCTATCTCTTGGGCATAAACCATTTTCCCTGAAATGGAATTATCATTTTGAGATTTGTAAGAAAGATTGACAAGGGTTCCGAAATTCTCTGTTACTCTTCCTCCAACATACAACGCGGCTGTACGAGGTACAGATAAGATACCGTCATTGGTTACAGTAGTATCTTTAACTTTTCCTGACTCACTCGGCTTATTATCTGTTTTTTCATAGATAGACTTAAACATCACTCCTGCATTAATATCTGAACCATTGCTGTTGGGATCTGTAAATTTTTGGCTGATGGTCATACCTGAAGCCAAAAATTTTCTACCAAATTTGTTGAGCCTTTCTATATGTTGTATGTGACATGCTGTACAGTCCATACCTGTCTGTGTAGCAAATAGAGTCACCGCCTTCACTTCACTTGTCAAACTGATGAATCCAAGTAGCCCCACTGCTACCATACTTTGTCTGTTTATTTTTATCATTCTATACCCTCCCCTTTCTTTAAAAAAATAGCTTTGCACTATTTAATTTATTCTAGCACAACTGACTATAAATATACAAGATATATAACCTAAGTTCAAATGATATAAGTATATAATAAAGTTAAATTAGTTGATAAAAGGAATAGAATGACATTCATAAAAATAGGATTTTCACTTGTTGCAGTAAGTTTTCTTTCTGCATCACCAGCAAACACTATCTATGCGCAAAAATGTGCAAGCTGCCACGGTATGAATGCGGATATGAAGGCTATGGGAACTTCTAAAGCGATCAAAGATATGACTGTCGAAGAGATAGAGAAATCTGTCGTTAACTATGCGTCAGGAGAAAGAAAGGCTCTGTCCTTTGTTAAAAGTGTAAAAGAAACTTTTGTGAAAAACTATACTAAAGAAAAGCTCCATGAAGTTGCTGTCTATATTCACGATCTAAAATAAGAAGTATTTACAGAAGAAAGGGTATTTGTAGATAAATACCCTTAAAAAGTAATTTAAATACGTAAAACGATTTAAATTTTGTATATGTTAGTGGCGACCGCCACCACGGCCCTTTGATCCTCTCATCGAACCTTTATTGGGTCTACTTGGATTTGTACCCTGATACTTATATTGGTTTTGTTTTTCATATTTGTATTGGTTTTTTTCACCACTGCCGTCTTTTAATCTCTTTTGATACTGTTCTTGAAGTTTTTGTTCCATTCTAAGATGTTGTTGTAAACTATCTTCTCCAAGAACTAAAGAAGGTGTAGCCAAAAGTGCTGCTGCACTCAACGTTAATAAAGTATTTTTCATGGTCAATCCTTTGTATGTAAATATAATGTGTTACATTCAAAGTATAGGAAAAGAGTGTGAAGCTTCTATGAAGAAAAAGAAGTCTATCTTCGACCTCCTCCGCCTCCGCTGCCTGAGCCACCACCCATGGATCCGCCGCCCATTGATCCACCCGTGCCTGCATTTCCATATCCACCCATGAAGTTACCCTGTGCTGAACCATCGTTAAATTTAAATTTAAACCTTGACTTATTGTCATAGTCAAAACTTTCTGATTTCTTTTCAGCCCTAGCCTCATTACCTGATCCTATACCATTTGATTTATATTCATCTTTAAATACAAAGCGTTTCTTCTTTGATACTTTTTTTTTCGTAGGTGCAGGCTTAACCAGTGCCTGTTTCTGACCTGCTTTTTGAAGGATATTCTCTAAGCCGCTCTCTTCTGCTTGAAGTGAAAGAGTGCCAAATATACAAAGAGTGGGAAGTATATATTTATATTTCATCATTCGAGCACCTTTCTAAATTTATATTTTTATTATAGTAGAAAAGTATGAAAGAAGTATGAAGTACTCTTTTACTGAGTATGTTATAATCATAGTAAATATCAGGAGTGTCGATGAAAATTTTATTATTGGAAGATGACATAGGTTTGGCAGATATTATGTCCGAGTACCTTGAGGACAATGATTTTGAACTGGATCTTGTGTATGATGGAGAAGAAGCACTGGCTAAAGCCTATGAAACACAGTATGACCTGTATATCTTTGATGTCAATGTTCCAGCTATTAAAGGTTTTGATCTCTTGAAAACATTACGTGACAATGGTGATGCAACCCCTACGATATTCGTCACTTCTCTCAATGACATCGATGATGTTTCAAAAGGGTTTGAAAGCGGTGCTGATGATTACCTCAAAAAACCTTTTGAACTTGCCGAACTTCTTTTGCGTATTAAAAATATCCAGAAGCGTTCTTTTACACAACAACGCTCTACAGTGATCCAGATAGATAAAGATATCACTTTTGATATAGATACAGAATTACTGTATACAGGAGGAGAGAGTGTTTCTTTACCACAAAAAGAACTTAAATTACTCAAGTACTTTTTGAAGCATCCCAATGAGGTCGTCACCTTTGAAAGTCTCTATGATGTGGTTTGGGATTACGATGAAACACCTTCATCAGAATCTTTAAGAGCACATATAAAAAACCTTAGAAAACACCTTACAAAAGATATGATACAAAACCTCAGAGGTCTAGGTTACAGGTTTGAAATGGAAACTTCAAACTGATGAAAGCAAGTACTAAAAGTGTTATTATCTTTATGGTTGTATACCTTGGATCACTCAGTATATTGGCCACCTGGATCGGTTATCTTTACTATGAAGACCAGAAAAAATCTTTGATCGATAATATGCATATGGAAATGCGATATAAAGCAAGAAGTATCAATGCACAGTTGGAATACTACCATATGAATCAAAGTGAGCAGTTCACTTTTTATGAAGAGGGGTATGATATTGCTCTCTATGACAATCAAAGAGCATTGATCGCTTCAACATTTATGGATAATACTATAGACTTCTCAAAACTCTTTTATGACAATAGTGGCAAATACTATCTTGTCGAATCACTTTTTAAAGAGTATCTGGGGGTCAAATATATTGTCATTGCAAAAGCGCTTGATACCAGTAAACTTGATGATATATTTGCACAGATCATCAGGGTAGCTTTGTATGGATTTGTCTTTCTTCTGTTGGTTGCATTTCTTTTGGCCAAGATCATGCTTTCACCTGTAAAAAAATCTATTTCTGCATTAACGAAATTTATGAAAGATGCGACGCATGAGATGAACACACCCATCAGTACGATACTGATGAGCTATGAGCACATGGATAAAGACAATCTAAGCACTAAACAGCTTCGCTCACTTGATCGTATAGATATAGCCACCAAAACCCTCTCCAGTCTTTACAGAGACCTCTCTTTTGCTTCTTTTCACGACTATATAGAGTATGAGGACACACCCATCGATGTTAAAGAGGTTATCCTTGAAAGAATAAAGTATATGGATACACTCATACACTTCAAAGGGTTACAGATCAGTACTGCTTTAGAACATAAAATAATCCACATGGATAAGCGAAAACTAATATTGCTTATAGACAATCTTCTCTCAAATGCCATAAAATTTTCTAAGAAAAATGGCCAAATAGAAGTGACTTTAACAGAGCAGTATTTTTCAGTGAAAGATCATGGTATCGGCATTTCAAAAGAAGACCAAAAAACTATCTTTGAGCGTTTTAAATCCTCTCAGAGTTTGCATGGCGGGTTTGGAGTGGGACTGGATATCGTCAATCAGATCTGTAAAGAGTACCATATGAAGATCGTATTGGATTCTGAACCTTCCAAGGGAAGTGAATTTAAATTAATTTGGTCAGAACAGAAAAGTCAAAAATAATATATAATAGCTTTGATATATAAAAAGATGGTCGTAGTTATAGAGTTTTCTCAATAAGCTAAAATGCTCTAGAATACTAGAATATTTACTCTACTTTCCGACCTGCGTAGTAGTTGATCTTCCATCCATCTTTTTCTTTTGAAAAGTAAAGTTTCTTCGTTTTCCCATCTTCTGTATAATCGATAGTCTGACGCTTTTCACCATTCCATGATACAGACGTGATATCTATTTCAGGTGAAACTTTTCTAGAAATGAGGTCAAAAGAGAGCTTGTTTTCAACCTCTGCTAATGCACCTTCATCTTCTTGTATCTTTTTTAATTGTGCCTTGAACTCTTGGTCATGTAATGCCACTCTCAAGCCGAATGTCTCCAAGGTCATTATGTAAGATTCTCCGGTCATCAACTCTTTGACCGTACTAAGATTGCCACTATACAGTGATGTATAGTAGAGAGAAAGTATATCACTGGGCTCTAACAATGAAAAAGTCTTGCTATTGCTTTTGAGCATAATTTATTATGCTCTCTCAATCGCAGTTTGAAATGCATCAAGATGACTTAAACTACCTTCTTTAAGGCTTTCAAATACAGATACTACATCCTCTGGCATACCTTCAGCAGCATGTTCCAAATCTTCTATGTCAGTGTATTCAATCAATTCACCTATTTTAAGTGCATCAAGAAGTGATGTTTCACCTTCACCCACACAGGTATCATAAAGTTCTTGCAGTACAGGTAAGACAAAGCTTCCTACAGCATCTTCATCTACCTCTGAAGTATCAACACCATATATTTCACATAGTTCTTTTGCAGAATCCATATGTCTCTGTTCAGATATCTGAATAGATGCAAAAGTATTTTCATTGGTATAAATATTACCTAATGTAATATATACATCTCTGGCTACTTTTTCTTCCTGGTATATATAAAAGAGCATATCTTTTTGATCTTCCGTCAGTACTACAGTGGTATCTGTCGTTTCTTTTTTTGCATAGGCAGAAGATGAAAATAATGCTACACCACTTGCTCCGGCAACAAACATTTTAGTTAAAAAGTTTCTTCTATTTTTAATATTATTCGTATTCATGATAATCCTTTTAGAATGTTTTATAATTACACGAGCAGTATAAGATAGAAGTATGAAGAAAGTGTGAAAAGTAATATCACACTTAGATGTAGGTAGATCTTTTGATTATGCAGTTGAACAGTATGGTTGATTCTCTTCTGTTTTTTTAGCATGACTAATAAGATCATCCATACTGAGTTCATCGATATGTCTCTTACCCATCACAGCAAGTAAAGAACGTACACCATGAAGAAGTTGATGATGATAGAATGCGACATGTTTTGATTTTTCAATGACAAGATACTTACTTCTTTTGGCTTCATTCATTGTATTAAGCCCTACAGGACAGTTCCTTCCATTTGCACCACTACACTCCCTCGCACGTATACAGCCTGCAGCGATCATAAAACCTCTCGCAATATTGATAAAATCAGCGCCATGACACAGCAATTCAACCACATCATCAGGGGTGAGTACTTTTTCACTTGCTATGATCTTAATATGCTCTCTAAGTTCATACTCATTGAGCACTTCATTGACAATCAGGAGTGCTTCACGTATCGGTAAACCAATTTTACTCATCATCTCTAACGGTGCAGTTGCAGAACCGCCATCACCGCCATCTATCGTAATAAAATCAGCAATATCTTTTCCTTCTAATACTCTTTCTTTCAGAGCTTTAGCATACGTCTCAAAATTCTCTCGTGATGAGATTACGATTTTGAAACCTACTGGTTTATCTGAGAGTTTCTGTAAACGTTCGATAAAATCAAAAAATGTCTCCATATCTGTAGCATAAGGAAAACGATTAGGGCTGACAAGGTCTTTATGTGCAGGAATACCTCTATAGTAAGCAATGTCATCACTAACTTTGGTTGCAAGAAGTTTTCCCCCTGTCTGCTTCGCTCCCTGTGCCAATTTCACTTCAGTCATACGACAAAAACGCATCACTTTTTGATAATGGTCATCACTAAAATTCCCCTCTTCATCTCTCACACCATACAGACCGCTTCCCATCTGGAACGTAATGTCCGGTATACCTTCGGATATACTTTCCGGAAATGATTCTAACGGACTATGCCAATTAATACGGAAATAGACCAATTTGCTTCTGTCAAAAATAAAAGAACCTCTGTCTTTTTGTCGTACGACCATATGTCTATAAAGGCGTTGTGAAACTTCTCTATTGGTAAAAAATCTCATGATTCTATAGACAGTCTTTGCAAACCAGGTTCCCTCTTTAATTTCAAGATAAGAATTCTCACAATCTTTTAGGTTGAGTGTAGCGAGGAAGTTGGAAGTCAAACCGCCCTCTCCCGTATTGATAGGAAACTGTCCATTGAATGCACCACGTGCATACGCACGTGTACCTTCCGGTGAAACAGCCCCATCACTCATTGCAGACCTGCCTATGATACTTTTACTTTCATAGGGTATTTTTCTATTTTCTCCGAACAATACAGAAAACTCAGCCTGTACTTCATGCAGTTCATTGACAAAATTGGCATGTCTAAATAGTGTTTTTTGATTGCCGTAAGGATTTGAGGGTGAAAAGGACAAAGAGGGGTTTTCTCCATGTGAAACTTTATTGATCCAGTCAATTTTTTCAAAAGAATCATAGAATGTCTCATCACCAAAATACTGGCGCATTGGATTCCGCAACATATAAAAAAGATATCTCATTCGCCCTATAAGCGGGAAATTAATAAGAAGTTGATTTTTTCTTTGTATAAATCTATCATAAATGGCAATATTGATAAGAACCAATATCAATATTATGAGTATGAGTTTAATGAACACACCCCAGTCTGCAGAAAATAGAGGGAAATATGAGAATAAGTCTTCTTTAGTCATGTAGACCATCCTTGAACAATACTCTATCTAAACTATATTTTCCTGCACCAAAACTGGCAAGAAATACAAGAAACAGTAGATAATAAAGTGGGATCTCAAATCCATTATCTGCAACAGAAAATCCATTGTCTATATGGACGAAAAATATAGCACCTATCATCACACATGAAAGTAATAATGAAATATAACGGGTAAACAGTCCCAAAAACAAAAATATGATACCCATTGTTTCAATGCTTGAAACGAGATAGGTTGATAAAAATGGTAAAGGTATAGACATACTGTCAAACCAGGTGACAGTATCTTCTAAATTATTGATCTTAAGTAAAGCCGGGGTGGCAAATCCATATGCCAAGATCAGTCTAATTACTAATATAATGAGGTTTTTAGGATACGAAAAAAGAACAGCGACCTCACTCATAAAATTTTTCATAAACCCTCCTTTAAGTTTATCGTGTAGCTTTATAAATGTATATAGATCTTTAACTATAAAATAGACTATGATATAGCTTTAGAACTAAACCGACACTCACCCAGTGTAATGATCTTTCCCTTTTCTATCTGCGCGAGAATATACTTCAAAGTAGCCTGGGCATCTGTTTCAGGCATCTCTTCTTTTATCATACGCAGAACATCTTTTTGACTGGTTTTCTGCCATCTTTTTTCGTAGGTGTATTGTGTATATAGTTCTACCAAATTATATCCAACCCAATTCAGCGAAGATGGGTTCCATCTCCATCCACCATTTTTCAAACCGTACAGATACCTCTGCAATGGCATCATCTTCTTCTTTCCATTCTTCGAGTTTCTCTAAGATCAATGGTTTATTCTCCTCAGATACTTTACTTGATTTCTGCACTTGATTTATAACTTCTTCTATCTTCTTTTTCATACGACAACTCCTTTATTCTTATTCTAGTTCATTCTCATATAATTGTCAATATTAACTAAGCATTTATTTTGATTAGTTAATTTTAGCTAAAATAATGCAACTTACAATAGAGGGTTAAAATTATGTTCACACAGTTTCTTCAAGAGTTCATTAAAAAAGAATCATCCGCAGGTATTTTACTGATCTTTGTCACTATCTTGGCACTGCTCCTGGAAAATTCTTTTATGTCAGAATTCTATACAAGTTTTCTACATACTCCCGTTGAAATACGTTTTGGAGATCTTCAGATAGCCAAACCTCTACTTCTATGGGTCAATGACGGTCTAATGGCAGTATTTTTTCTTGTTATAGGTCTTGAAATTAAACGTGAAGTGAAACAGGGACACCTCTCTTCTCTTTCACAGATCACCTTACCAGGCATCGCTGCATTAGGTGGGATGATCGTACCTGCTTTGATCTTCATCGCATTTAATAAAGGTGAAGATTTCTCTATGAATGGATGGGCGATCCCTACTGCTACAGATATAGCATTTGCTTTAGGTATTTTATCTTTACTAGGGACGAGAATCCCTATCTCTTTAAAAATATTTTTGATGGCATTGGCAATCATAGATGACTTGGGTGCCATTGTGATCATTGCACTTTTTTATACGAGTGAACTTTCAACCACATCTATTGCTATTGCAGCGATCGCACTTATGATTCTTTTTATTATGAACCGTATGCATGTTGCCATTAAATCAGCATACATGGTAGTAGGGGTCATCCTGTGGGTTTCAGTACTCAAGTCAGGCGTACATGCGACACTTGCAGGTGTTGCACTTGCTTTTATGATCCCTCTCTCTTCAAAAGATAAGGAAGGTAATAGCTTCTCCATGGCAAAAGAGATGGAGTATGATCTTCATAACTGGGTTATATTTATGATTTTGCCTCTCTTTGCTTTTGTGAATGCCGGTGTTGATCTTAAAGGTATCTCCATAGAAGAAATGGCTGGTCCTGTACCACTAGGAATCATGCTTGGTCTTTTTATCGGTAAACAGGTGGGCGTATTCGGGTTCTCTTGGTTAGCCATCAAAATGGGACTTGCATCTTTACCGAAGGGAAGCAACTGGACCTTACTGTATGGGGTCAGTGTCCTGACAGGTATAGGTTTTACCATGAGTCTTTTTGTCGATACCCTGGCCTATAATGATACACAGATCTATCATTATGCTGACAAACTTGCTATTTTGCTCGGTTCATTCCTCTCCGCTATTGTAGGGTATCTTATTTTACGTCTAAAAACCACCAAACAAGCGCCGATGGAGTAATGATACTTTAGAGAAATTAAAGTCTTTTTGTTCTATCATATAATAAGGTTATAAAGTAAGAGCCTACAAATATAAAAGGATCAAGAATGATTGAAAAGAAAAAAGTTAAAAAATACATCAAAAAGCAAATGGACAGCATGCTCAAAAAAGAGTTAAAGCAAGAGATCAAAAAACATATTAAAGACTATAAGAAAAAAGAAAAAGCAGAAAAAAAGAAAAAGTAAAACATGCTACTTTTCACCTCGTTCACTATTACTCATGAACGAGGAATGCCCCAACCTCATTATCCCAGATAAATAACTTCTTCAGGCTCTACAATATGTGCCTTTTTACCTAAAGCATTTTCTATCACACTGCGCAGTATCACCTGTTTGTCCTCTTCCCCATGTATAAGGTATACACGGTAAAGATCTTCCATTTTTGATATCCATTTAATGATCGCGTCTTGATCGGCATGGGCAGAAAAACCGTTGATCGTATGAATACTGGCTTTGATCAGTATATCTTCATGAAAGATCTTCACCCAGCGCGCACCGTCAACGATGTGACGTCCTAAAGTACCAACTGCCTGATACCCTACAAATATGACAGCATTTTTAGGATTCCAAAGACGATTTTTAAAATGATGGATGATCCTTCCCCCTGTACACATACCGCTCCCTGCAATGATAATGGCACGGGTATCTACTTCATTAATAGCCCTGGAGCCTTCTACATCGGGTGTATAGACAAGATCTTCAAAATCAAAAACCGTCCCATCTCTTTTTTTGTAATCCTGACATTGTTGGCTTAGTAGGTCACTATGGTTATTATACACTTCTGTCGCACGTGTAGCCATTGGACTATCTAAAAAGATTTTACAGTGAGGAAGTTCTTTTCTATCATGCATTTCCTTGAGAATACATAGTATCTCTTGTGTACGTTCCACAGCAAAAGAAGGAATCAATACATTTCCCCAATCACGTAATGTATCAATAATAACACGTTTAAATTCCACGATACTCGCTTCAATATCCTTATGGTTTCTGTCACCATAAGTTGATTCTACATACAGATAATTAGCATGAGTACATTTCTCCAAGTCTTCCATCACTAGATCGTTATCATTGCCGATATCACCTGAAAATACGATGGTCTGTTCTACATTATCTTCCTTATAAGTAATTTCAATAAAAGCTGCCCCCAGAATATGTCCAGCATCACGAAAAGTTACTTTAAGTCCTTCTTGAATAAGAGAGGAGTTATCATATTCTGGATAATGCCAAACAAGATCAAAAGATGCTTCAACATCATCCTCATCATATAGAGGTTCTCTTACCTCTCCTTCTTTACCGCGACGCTGTTCTTTTTTAAAATTAGTCTTATAATCCTCTTTCATGATCTTTGCACTATCAAGCAGTATGATCTCTGAAATATCACGTGTTGCTTCAGTAGCATAGATCACCCCATTAAAACCTTCTTTTACCAATTTGGGGATACGTCCAACATGGTCAAGGTGTGCATGGGTTATAAGAAGATAATCTATCTCAGAAGGATCAAAATCGAATGCACTATAATTACGATCTTCTTCAGGTCCCTGAAACATTCCACAATCAATGAGGATGCGAGGACCATGTTCGATCGCAAGTAAATGACAAGAGCCTGTAACTACCTTTGCCGCGCCATAAGAGGTTACTGTTGCCATGATGACTCCTTTTATATGAATATATTTTATTTTACTTTTTAAATAATATCTTTATGCTGAGCTTCTAATTCACTTATATTCTGAATAGTCTGTAGCACTGTATCAGGATTTAAACTTATAGATTCTATGCCCATTTTTACCAAAGCTTCTGCCATCTCCGGGTAGTCGGAAGGTCCTTGCCCGCATATACCGCTATGTCGGTGATTACGTTTAGCACCTTCTACTGCCATTTCTATCATTTTCATCACACCAGGATCACGTTCATCATAATCAAATGCCACTATCTCAGAATCTCGATCAACCCCAAGTGTCAATTGGGTTAAGTCATTAGAACCTATGCTGATACCATCAAAAAGCGTACAAAATGCATCTATCTGTATCACATTGTTCGGTATCTCACACATAACATAGACCTTTAAGCCGTTTTCACCACGTTTAAGACCATATTTCTCCATGGCATCCAATACCCTCTGTCCCTCTTCTACTCTACGACAAAAAGGGATCATTAAAATGACATTATCAAAACCCATCTCATCTCTCACATGTTTCATGGCTGCACATTCCAGCGCAAACCCCTCTTCATAGTTTGGATGTGTATAGCGTGATGCACCACGAAAACCGATCATAGGGTTGGCTTCATCGATTTCAAAGAACTCTCCTCCCAGCAAAGAGGCATATTCATTGGATTTGAAGTCACTCATTCTTACCACACATGGGTTAGGATAAACGGATGAAGCAATAGTGGCTACCCCTTCAGAGAGCACTTTTACAAAATATGACTGTGGACTGTCATATGCCGCTGTAAGTTGACCGATTTTTTTATCTGTAGCCTCATCAATTTTTTCAGGATGTATCAGTGCCATCGGATGTACTTTAATGGAAGTATTGATGATAAACTCCATTCGTGCCAACCCGATACCATCAACAGGCAGTGAAGCCAATGAAAATGCCATATCAGGATTACCAAGATTCATCATGATCTTAGTTTTGGTTTTCGATACACTGCTAAGGTCTGTTTTAATGATCTCAAAATCTAATTTTCCCTCATACACTAAACCTATCTCACCTTCGGCACAACTCACAGTAATTTCTTGACCATCTTCTAAGATACCTACTGCATTTTCAGCCCCTACTATCGCTGGAATACCCAACTCTCTTGAGACGATGGCTGCATGACATGTTCTTCCCCCACTGTTTGTCACGATAGCAGAAGCAATTTTCATCACAGGCTCCCAGTCAGGGCTGGTCGTTTCTGCAACCAATACATCACCTGCTTTAAAATTATCCAGTTTACTTGCATCAACGATCTTACATACTTTTCCCGAACCTATCTTTGTACCTACGGCTTGTCCTTCAAGCAATACTTCACTACGTTCTTTAAGATGATACATTTCCAACTGTGTACCTTCTTTTCTTGATTCCACCGTTTCCGGACGTGCCTGCACGATATAAATATGTCCATCCAACCCGTCTTTTGCCCACTCCATATCCATCGGCTTCTTATATCCTGCCTGTTTTGAATAGTGCTCTTCAATTTTTATAGCGTAATCAGCCAAAAGAAGTACATCATTATCATCGATACAAAACCGTCTTTGATCAGCTTTAGGGGTATCTATGTTTTTCGTATACTCCACAGCAAGATTACCCTGATGAATAGCCTCTGAGAAGACCATTTTGAGTGCTTTATCGCCAAGTCTTCTTTTGAGTACTGTACGGTGGCCTTTTTTAAACGTAGGTTTATGCACATAGAAACTGTCTGGAGCAATGCTTCCTTGAACAATATTCTCCCCTAAACCATACGCAGCATTGATAAAGACCACATCCTTAAAACCAGTCTCAGAATCAATGGAAAACATGACTCCGCTCTCACCTATATCACTTCTGACCATTTTCATTACAACCACACTCAAATAGACTTTCAGGTTGTCAAACCCATGGTCAAACTTGTAATGTATGGAACGATCAGTAAAATTAGAAGCCAAACAGCGCCTATAAGCTTCCAAAAGAGCATCTAAGCCATGAATATTAAGATAACTCTCATTCTGTCCTGCAAAAGAGGCTTCAGGAGAGTCTTCAGCCGTTGCCGAACTTCTTATCGCCAGCGTTATATCTTCACCATACTCCACTTTAAGTGCTTCGTAAGCGTCGCTTATCTGTGCAACCATAGTATCAGGAAGTTTACACTCATAGATGATCTCTCGACAACGCTTCCCACATGCTTGCAGTTGGACCACATCATCAGGATTCAAACTGTCAAGCTGGGCATGTAACTTCTCCCAGGCATCGTTGGTATCGAGTATTGCTCGATACGCTTCTGCAGTAATCGCAAAGCCATTAGGGATACGTATACCTTCTTGCGTAAGATTTTGATACATCTCACCTAGCGAAGCATTTTTACCACCCACCAGATCAACATCTTCAATACCAAGTTCATTAAACCATTTAATATACTGAGACATAATCTATCCTTTTTATCATTCTACTCATAAATAGTTAACAACAGAATATATTTTATTATAATATGTATTTATTACAACTACACAAGTATTGCATAAAATACATTTAAAATAACAGAGTAATCGATCTGCTATCAAGTGTATGTAAGTTATCAAGAGTTGTTTCTTTACACTCAAAATAATGGAGGTTATCGTCATGAAGAAAATAGCAATTATAGGAGCCAATGGTTTTATAGGGGAAAATATGCAATCTTTTTTCAAGGCAGAAGGCTTTGATGTGCTCCCTTTAGGTAAAGAAGATACCAAAAAAGATATTGTAGAGATCACCAAGGTGCTTGAAGGTGTAGATATCATTATCAATCTTGCCGGTGCACCCATAATCCATCGGTGGAATGATGCCTATAAAAAAGTACTCTATGATAGCAGGATCGTCACGACCAAGAAGATTGTAACAGCTATGTCTCACATGAAAAAGAAACCGGAACTTTTTATCTCTACTTCCGCTATCGGTATCTATGCTACAAACGGTCCAATGAGTGAATCAGACTATATCTACTCCGATAATTTTTTAGCAAAAATTTGTAAAGATTGGGAATATGAAGCTCAACAGGCGCATGATTTTACCCGAGTCGTCATTTTTCGTTTTGGCGTTGTACTGGGAAAAGGAGGCGGAGCACTCTCTAAAATGCTGCCATCATTCAAGTTGGGTATTGCAGGAACTATAGGAGATGGGACTGAACCGTTTAGCTGGGTACATATAACGGACCTTCTGAATGCTTATCTTTTTGTATTTAAGAACAATGACCTGGAGGGGACATTCAATCTCTCTGCACCCTACCCTGTAACAAACAAGGTGCTTACTAAAACACTTGGCAAAATCTTGCATAGACCGACAGTGATACCCTTACCAAAATTTGTCCTGAGATTTCTCTACTCAGAAGGTGCAACGGTATTGACCGAAGGACAATGTGTTATTCCTGAACGATTAGTGAAACATCACTTTATCTTCAAATACCCAACCATAGAAGAGGCGCTTAGAGAAGTATTAGATTAAATATTTCATGATGTACAAGGAAAAGAAGTACTCTGTATTTATGCTATAATTATTTTATGTTAAACGAATTAAAATCTCTGATCATTAAACCATCACTGCATCATCACAGTTATTCTCATGAAGTATGTGATGAGACTGTTCCAAACGAATTCAGTGTGCTTTGCTGGAATGTGCATAAGAACAATGATACTTTTTCATTCAGTAACTATATTGAAGAGTTTTCTAAAAGGAAACCTGTTGACTTCTATTTATTCCAGGAAGCTGATTTTAAACACAATAAAGAATTAAATCTTCCGAGTCTCACCTTTAATGCTGCAGCAAATTTAGAAAAAGGGCTTACTTTTTATGGTGTTTTAACAGCAAGTAAGTGCAAAACAGAGTACAGTAAGCCTTTTCTCTCGCATGGGAAAGAACTCATATTCGGCCCGCGTAAAAGTCTGCTTTTAACCAGACACTCCTTTGCAGACGGTTCCCCATTATTGATCTTAAATCTACATGCGATCAATTTTAGAGAAAATAGACACTACTACAAAGAGATAGACAACATCATGCATATCATCGATGATTACGACGGGGCGATGATCATTGCCGGCGATTTTAATTCCTGGAATAAACGCAGAATGAAATTCCTCCACAACAAAATGAAAGAACTGAACTTTGATCCTGTACCATTTTCCAAAAGTGATAGAGTGAAGTCTTTTATGAGAAATCATTTAGACTTTATTTTTTACAGAGGTATTGAACTTGTTGAGCAGAGTATAGAAAGAAACCATAACCTGTCTGATCATCATCCTTTATTTGCTAAATTCACCAAGCACTAAGAGAGATAGTTTTATATAAGGATCATTGTTTCACTTCATTCTTCACTGCATTGAGCAAAACACGATAAGTATTACGGTTAAAGAGGTAAGTTTTGGCATTAAATAAACTTTCGAACATGATCTTCCAAAGTGTTGAAAAGTTTTTCTCATCACGTACACTGCAAAGCTTGGCTTGCATTTGATACTCAAGTTCACTGAGTGCCTTGGCATGATGGGCATATGCTTTTAAAACAGTGTGATCTACTCCCACTTCCTTAAAATACATCACTAACCTAATGATACTCGCTTCTCTCTCTGTATAATCATCTTCATGTAAAGGTAACAATATACCATCCTGTAAAAGCGCTTCTAAAAGCGTTGTATCAACCTTGTAATATTCAATAAATTCTTCTTTGGTATAATGCTTCGCATCTGAAGGGATATCACTGAGTGTATTCATCAATGGCTGCAACATGGTTGCTGAACTGGATAAAGACTGATTTTGATTCTGTAGAGCAAACTTGATCTGCTCGTTGGTACTGCCTATCTCTTCTTTCATATATTTAATATAATGAATAAGTTCAATGTGTTCATCACTGTATCGATGCACATTGGATTTGATCTTCTTTGCTTCAGGGAGTAAGCCTTCTCTGATGTAATACAAAATCGTTGATTTAGGAACATCTGTCTTTGCCACAAGTTCAGATATCTTATATTCCATCTTTCTGCCTTTTACAATTAACTTTAATTTAAAGAATTATAGCATATAATTTAAAACGTTAAGTTAAACTTTACGTTTTTTATAAACCATCATTACACTAAGGAAAGAAATGGCACACATACCATTACCAGAATTTGAAGACATGTCTCCAGAAATTCAGAAAAGAGCACAACCCATCTTGGAACAAACAGGACAATTGGGTGAAATATTTAAACTGTTAGCCTTGGATGAAAAGATCTATTTTGCAACGGATGGAATGATTCAGAAGTATCTTTTAGATGAAACAACACTCTCTTATGATACGAAAGAATCCATCGCCCTGCTCATCTCTTTGGAGAATGGTTGCAAAATGTGTGTCGATGTACACAAAGGTATTGCAAAAATGCTTGGTATGTCTGAAGATCGAATCAAAGAAGTACTTCAGGGTGTTGATGCCATGCATGTTCCAGAGAGTGAGAAGGCCCTATTGAATTTTTGTATCAAAGCCTCTGGAAAAGAGAATTATAAAATCCTAAAAGAAGAGATAGATGCACTGAAAGAATATGGCTACAGTGACATTCAAATTCTTGAAGCTGTATCTATTACAGGGTATTTTAACTATATCAATACCCTTTCAAATGTATTTGGTTTGGGACAGTCATGAAAACTATATTCGGACTTATAAAGAAATTTCTCATTGGAGCTTGGGATTTTATCTTCTATCTTGTTGGAGCACCCTATGAACAACAGGCTAAAAAACTGGACTGGGATGAGAAGGATGCTGCGTTTAGAGGTCCCGAAAATCCAAAAACGAAAAAGACACATTACAGAGCCAATAAAGTGAGTAAACCCTAATGAAATTAAGAAAAATACTTCTCTTGGTACTTTTAACCAATATCATGACAAACGCTTCGACGATATTTACTCTATCCGGGGTCAACAAACTTTATTTAGTGGTGGAAATATCCGGTAAAACGATTCCCAAATCATATAAAAGTATGATCATGGAAAATTTACAAACAGTGACCGATGACTTGAAGATCGATACCACAGGTTATGACCCGAGATCTTTAGCTGTACTGGTCAATGAAACAAAGGTCGATGAGAATACGATGATCAATATTCAACTGATCATTGGTGAAGAAGTAAAACGTTTAGACAACAATGAAAAAACATTTGCATTGACGTACCAAAATATGGGGCACTTTGTATTGAATAATGGTGATGATCCAGAGGATGTATTTGAAGATACCTTGGACACAATGCTTGCAAAGTTCTCAGAACAATATATAGAAGAAAACAAAAAACTCACTAAAGTAATCATCAACGAAGAGAACTTTGCATCTGAAATGAAATATGAAACAAATTATGATGCAGCGGTCAAGAAATCCAAAAAACTACAAAAAAATATCATGCTTGTACTGGTGTCGAATTTCTGTCCCTGGTGTAGAAAATTTGAACAAAGAGTACTGCTTAAAAATGAGGTAAATGCTCTTATACAAAAAAACTATATTCCTCTTATTCTGAATAAAGAAAAAGATCCATTTCCAAAGGAATTTGATACGGGATTTACACCTATCATACATTTTATAGACTATAAGACACAAAAAAGCTATCAAAATGTCATCGGTTACAACAATAAAGATGAATTTACTTATATACTGAAATCAGACAATTTAGCAAAATAATATATTCAAACTATCTATCATATATGTGCACTTAAGTTAAATAAGATGTAAATATTTGCTTTTTTTTCAACTAAAAGATATAAGATGCATTTTTAGTCTATAATATAATCTAGGAAAATATAAAGGACCAATACATGGGGATCATAAAAGCATATAAATTTGCTGATGGTTTTGATTTTGACCTAATCAGGAAAGAAGTGCTTGGTACTTTTCGCGCAAAAGCTTTAAAAGATGTTCTCATCATTGCAAAAGACAACAATCTCTGTTTTTTGTTTAAATATGGTGTTGCTGTCTTCTGGGATTTTGAAGATGAGGAATACTTTCTGAAAACAATCAGTTCCTCTATTGGTGCAATAAAAATCTTAGAGGACTACAAGTATCATATTTCTACAATTCAGCCAGTCAAAATTGAGTTAGATACCATCTATATCGATTCTGATGATGAATTAAAAAAACTTTCCATATCCTATGCTATTGAGCAGTCTATAATGATGGGGAAATTTGAAGACTCGATTAAAAAAACACTCGAAGAAACTGAACATATTCCTTTGGATCTTGCAGAAAATGGTCGTGTCCACATGAGTAGACGGGAAATAGCCAAAGAAAGAGGACGCCTTTTTATTACGAAGTCAAACATATATTTACATTTTGAACTTTTAGATACACCAGAGTTTTTCTGGGAGTATCCTGAACTGGATATTTACTATCAAAGTATGAGAAAGTATCTCGAACTGCAACCACGTATCGAAATTCTTAACAGAAAAATGAATGTAATGCAGGAGATATTAGCTATTCTTGCAGATGAGCAAAACCATAAACACAGCAGTATTTTAGAATGGATAATTATTATTCTTATTGCAATAGAGATTATTTTATTTATCTTCAATGATTTTATATCATAGAATTTAAGTATCTTTGAAATTATAAGATAAGCTAAATGGTGATACTCTACAATACTTCAATGACACCATCTCTACCTAGACGATAGACATCAAAGTCATTGGCTATAAAAAGTCTGTTTTT
Source organism: Sulfurovum sp. TSL6 (assembly GCF_019972115.1). Classification (NCBI taxonomy): domain Bacteria; kingdom Pseudomonadati; phylum Campylobacterota; class Epsilonproteobacteria; order Campylobacterales; family Sulfurovaceae; genus Sulfurovum; species Sulfurovum sp. TSL6. Next base: position 754,017 of record NZ_BPFJ01000001.1, read on the forward strand.
GTACGATTGCTTTATCTCATTATAGATCAACTCTACTCCTTTTTCGCTCTTCATATTATACCTTGGATTAATATGTGTGGCGATCAGATTTTTTACACGGTTTTCCTGAACAACAGTACCAAGATCTTTAGCCGTGGTATGCATCACTTTAACTGCAAGGTTATCGTAATCATCTTGCGTGTAGGTGCATTCATGTACCAACAGATCAAGGTCTTCCAGATAGTCTCCTAAAACATCAGGCTTTCTATTGTCCCCTGCTATGATCAATGATCTTCCTTGTATAGGGGCAAGCGTATACTCTTCAGGTTTGAGTTCTTTCCCTTGAAAAATGACACTTTTTCCTCTTTGTAATTCACCATACAGTGGTGATGGTTCCAGCCCTATTTCTCTTAATTTTTCTTCATTTATCTTGTCATCTGTATCGTTCTCTTTTATATAAAAAGCAAAACTTTCTATGGAATGCTCAAGTGCTAAGACCTTCAATGAAAACTTGTCAAAAAGAAAAGAATCTTCAGCTATAAATTCTATGATCTTCAGCTCATAATTCAAGTTCTCAAATGAAACATCCATGACACACTCTAGAAATTTTTTGATGCCTTTTGGTCCATATATGGTTAGAGGTCTGAATGCGGTATCAAGTTTTTTAGAGCTCAACAGCCCTGGAAGACCATAGTAATGATCTCCATGCATATGCGAAATAAAAATAGTGTCGAGTTTTCCGATGGAGAGACTGCATCGTATCAGCTGATGCTGTGTTCCTTCACCGCAATCAAATAAGTACCACTTGTTGTCTTGCTCAAACTCTAATCCAATTGCAGAAACATTTCTTTCTCTAGTCGGTTTTCCGGCACTTGTACCTAAGAATGTCAGTTGCACCATTTTCTCCTTTGTCTATGATCTCTCATTCCAGGCATGCCAGATAGAATGGATATTGCTTTTCTGTTTTGAAATGATGAGGGTGATAGCAATATTTTCAATCATTGCAATCACTAAAAAATAGATCGCACTATGGAACAAAAGGTTATCATCAAAGACAAGAAGCACCAGCACACCGGCACTCATCAGTACCGCAGAGATTTTAGTGATCCATGTATGATAACTGGCAAGCTTCCCAAATTTTAAAAGAGAAAAAATGGCAGGCAGTATATAGATCACAATTGCAGCAACGATATAGTAAAGTTCTTCTTTCACGATATCTGGCCACAGCCACCAGACTGCGATAGGTGTACAAAGGTAGGTCAATATATCTCCATAGCTATCGAGCCTAGAACCTAGTTCACTGGTTTGATCTAACACTCGTGCTATAATCCCGTCAAGTACATCTGAAAGCAGCAGCATTCCAAAAAGTATAAAAAAGAGTATGGGCATTTCAAACCATCCAGCAAGCAGTATAAATGGTGCTGCAATAATACGAAATAAACTTAATGTGTTAGGGATATTGTGTGACAACATAAAAGCTCCTATCTATGATATTACCCTGCTAATATGAGTGAAAGTTACTATAAGAGCTGCAATGTATGCAAACATGACATTCAATAGTTAATGAAGAGGAATACGCTCCTCTTCATTGCGAAAGAGACTACTTAATTTTGATTTTCTTAGTCTCTTTTTTACTTTTCTTCATCTTCGGAATCACTACTTCCAGTACTCCATCTTGAGAATTTGCTTCGATATTTTCGGCATCTGTATTATCAGGAAGTGTAAAACTTCTTTGAAACTTACCATAAGAGCTTTCCTTCTTATAGTAATCTTTCTCTTTGATCTCTTTCTTTGTTTTTCTCTCACCTGAAATAGTTAAAACATTGTCTTTGAGATCCACATGGATATCATCTTTTTTAACGCCCGGTAGATCTACCTCTACATGATAGGCATAATCTCCTTCTCTCGTATTGACAGAGGGCGTAAAACCCGAAACATTTGAAAATTCACTTTCAATTTCCGGAAATTTTAATGCCCCCGCCATTCTCTCTTCTAAATCTCTAAACTCTCTCATTGGATCAAATTTCGTTAATAACATTATTGCTCCTTTAGGTTTATTATATGTTATTTTATTAGTATATAACTTTTTTATATACTTGTCAAACATATGTATCGTTTGCATTCTGTAGTATAGTTACCATTCAGATATCGTAATATGCTATACTACTCTTAACCTGTCACTTTAATGTGTGAGGAGGAAAACATGAAAGCTTTGATCATCAGTGCAGACCTTTTTGAAGACTGTGAGTTAAAAATACCCTATCAGTTCCTTCGAGAACTGGGCATAGATGTAGACATCACTTCTATGCATAAGGGTGCTATAAAAGGGAAACATGGGTTTAATGTATATCCCACAATCACACTGAATGAAGTGGATCCGGAACAGTATGATATACTGATCCTCCCTGGAGGCAAAGGCCCTTCTTTGATACGCAAAGATATAAAAGCGCTAGAGATCGCCCGATACTTCTTTGATCATAATAAATTGGTTGCAGCCATATGCCATGGTCCCCAGATACTCATTTCAGCAGGCTTAATGAAAGGTAGAGTTGCTACAGGGTATCAAAGTATTGCAGATGAGTTAAAAGAAGCCGGTGCCATATATAAAGATGAAGAAGTTGTCGTAGATAAAAATCTGATCACTTCCAGACAACCTTCAGATCTGCATGCTTTTATGAAAGCTATTAAAGAGTATTTATATTATGAGTCCAAAAGATAAAGAAATACTCCACTCAAAAAACGTTGTCAAAGAACGGTTCACTCTAGAAAAAGATTTTTGTCATGCACTCCTTGTCAAAAAGCCAAAGTTCGGTTTTGGTGGCTTTGGTGAGGCAGTCTATTACCGTACCTACAGTCGGATCAAATCTGACGGTTCCCAGGAGCATTGGGCCGATACGGTCACTCGTGTAATCAATGGCGTGATGTCAATACGTAAAAACCATTATGTTTTGAACTCTCTAGTCTGGGATGAAGCAAAATGGCAAAGCTATGCTCAAAAACTTGCTATCTCCATGTTCGATATGAAGTGGCTTCCACCAGGAAGAGGTTTATGGATCATGGGTACAGAGTACATTTATGAGCGTGGAGGTGCAGCGTTAAATAATTGTGGAGCCGTAAATACAACAGATCTTTCGCTGGCAGCAGAATGGACCATGGATATGCTGATGTGCGGTGTTGGAGTCGGTTTCAATACTGCATGGGAAGGTGAAAATGTTTCTATACCCAACAAAAAGAAAATCACTTACTATGTCATACCCGACAGTAGAGAAGGATGGGCAACCTCAGTACGGTTGCTGATTGAAAGCTATACAAAACGGGGTATCTGGTTTACATTTGACTATAGCAAGATCCGTCCTAAAGGTTCCATCATTCACGGGTTTGGCGGTACTGCATCGGGTCCTGCCCCATTAAAGGCACTGCATGAACGTATAGAGCACTATCTAGAGAGCTATTGCAGAGGTCACATTGATCAGACACGTTGTACTGCTGATGTCATGAATGCAATCGGTGTTTGTGTCGTTGCAGGTAATGTACGTAGAAGTGCGGAGATAGCCCTTGGATCGGCAGCTGATAAAACTTTTCTTGAACTGAAAGATTATACTAAAAATCCAGAGCGTGCCGATATCGGCTGGATATCAAACAATACGGTTATATTGGAAGGTACTGAAGATTTTAAAACACTTCCACAGATCGCAAAACATATTCGTGACAATGGAGAACCGGGCATCATGAACCTGATGAATGTTCAAAAATATGCACGTTACGGTGACAAATCCAAAGACAGTGCATCGCTAGCAAACCCCTGCTCTGAAATTCCTTTAGAGAGTTTTGAACTCTGTAATCTCTCTGAAGTCTTTCCGTCACGCTGTGTCAATGAGGATGAATTTTATGAAGCATTAGAGTATGCGACTTTCTATGCTTCAACAGTCTCTTTGCTACCAACACATCGTCCTGAGACAAACAAAATCATGTTACGAAATCGTAGAATAGGCGTCAGTATTTCCGGTATTGCAGATATGCTTGATATCTATGGCAAAACAGAGCTCACACGCAGACTGAGAAAAGGTTATACTCTTGTTCGTGCAGTGAATCAAAAATTAGCATCAGAAGCAGATATTCCTGTATCGATCAGGGTCACAACTGTTAAACCTTCAGGTACTATCAGCCAATTAGTAGGCTGTAGTGCAGGTATGCACTTTCCAACATTTCAATATGCAATACGCAGGATGCGGGTCGGTAACACATCTCTTATCTGTAAGGTACTAAAGACAGCAGGTGTACCCTATGAAAATGACCGTTCTACTGCCAATACAACTGTTTTTGAATTTCCTGTAGATCATGGCAAAACAAGAAATGCAACGCTTGTTTCTGCATGGGAGCAGTTTTCCATCTTAGCAATGTTACAGAGCGAATGGAGTGATAATATGGTAAGTTGTACTATATATTTTGATCCAAATACAGAAGGTCCCCAAATCGATGACATGCTGAGACAGTTTGTGCCACTCATCAAGTCGGTCTCAATGCTGCCACACTCTGATACGGGTGCTTATAACCAAATGCCGTATGAAGGGTTAACAAAAGAGCAATATGAAGCACGTCTTGCAGAGATGCCCTCTATTGACTGGAACACTTTTGCCAATAACAAAACTATCTCATAAATGATGCAATGACCTTTTTGTAATCAGGATGATGATGTACAGTGTTATGCCCTACATCACTGAGTCTCACAACTTCAATCTCTCTATACTTAAAAGAATCGATAAGATTTTGGGTATTTTCATAAGGTATTATCCTGTCATTAGCTGCAACTATGATCAATGTGTCTGTAGTGATCTTATTAGCTCTTCCAGCCGAATCTAATCGTTCTTTCACGATGAGATCCATCGGAAAAAATCTGTAGAGTTTTTTACCTACACTTACCGCACTATCAAAAGGTGTCACAAGAATAAGCTTATCTACATCACGTTTGGAAGCCAAGTATGTTGCTACAGCCCCTCCTATACTTCGACCCATGGTCGAGAGTGCACTATGCTGTTTAATAAAATGATCGTAAACAAACAATGCATCACTGTACAAGCCTTCTTCATACGGAGATCCGCTACTGCCTCCATAACCGCGGTAGTTGACGAGGTAGACTGTACGGTCGGCAAAAAGTGTTCGAAAATCATCGATATTGTATGCAACGTTCTCAGCATTACCTCCAAAGTAGATAAGCGCTTTCTCTTTGCCCGGGTTAAGTGTCCATACCTTGATACGTACTTCACCTGTATCTAGTACAGTATATGCAGTATCCCGAACACTTACCTCAGAAGTAGGCAAGTAAATCATCTGTCGTTGAAAGAGAAAAAGTAAAAAACACATGAGCACGTAAGCGATACTCAATACAGCTATAAATGAAACCATTTTTCTACCCTTTATTGCATTCTCCATCATACTATGATCCCTTATGCATTAAGATGTAGCAATCCTTGTTAAAAAAGTAACCATCAAGAAGTATGTATGATTAAGCTACTCTTTTACGATTCCCTTCATAAACTGCTGTAGATCTGTCGGGAACGGGAAGATCACTGTATTTGTTTTATCATTGGATATATCACTCAAAGTCTGCAGGTAACGTAATTGTATTCCATGAGGATTGTCGCTAAGAATTTTAGCCGCTTCAACAAGGTTTTTACTTGCTTCAAGTTCTCCTTTGGCATTGATCACTTTCGCACGACGTTCCCGTTCCGCTTCTGCCTGTTTAGCAATGGCACGTACCATGCTTTCATTAAGGTCTACATGCTTGATCTCAACATTGGAGATTTTGATCCCCCAAGTATCAGTCTGTTTATCAAGTATCTCCTGTATATCATAATTCAATTGTTCCCGTTCTGCAAGCATTTCATCAAGTTCATGTCGACCCAGGACGGAACGTAGAGTCGTCTGCGCAAGCTGGCTGGTAGCAGCATAAAAATTCTCTACCTGTATAATCGCTTTTTCAGGGTCAACTACACGAAAGTAGACTACTGCATTGACATTCACAGAAACATTATCATGAGAAATAACATCTTGCTCTGGTACATCCAAAACAATAATACGTAGGTCCACCCGTTCCATTCTCTGTATAAACGGTATCAATATGATCAGACCTGGGCCTTTCACCCCAGTAAAGCGACCAAGTGTAAAAATTACACCACGCTCATATTCACGTAAGATTCGAATGGCAGCAGCCAGAAAAATAATCAGTATCATCACGATATAGACGGTGGTCATTGGTAGTATAGGTAACATAATTTACTCCTTTATTGGATTGACGTGCAGAACCAATCCTGATAGACTCTCTACACGCACTTTTTGACCGATTTCAAGGTCACTCTTAGATTCAGCATACCATACTTCACCATGGCAACGCACACGATATCTTTTTTCTGATGATTCAAGGACTTCGGCAATAGAACCGACCATCTCATCTGCACCGGTTACTATTTTGACAGATCTGGATTTGATAAGGAAACGTATCACAAAGATGAAAAAAACCAGACTCACCAAGGAGAAGGCTATGATAAGTGGAATGGAAACGCCACTTCCCAGTGTATCGGCATCAAAAAGAAGCAGTGAACCAAAGGCAAAAGCAGCGACCCCACCTATCCCTAAAATGCCAAATCCTGTGATCAACACTTCAGCAACCATCAATGCAATCCCTAAGAGTATCAGCAGCAATCCCGCATAATTAAAAGGAAGCATATTTAATGCATACAAGGAGATCACCCCTGATATGACCCCGATCACTCCTGGGAATATGGCACCTGGATTCATCAATTCAAAAAAGATCCCATATATGGCTATAAGCAAGAGCATATAGGCAATATTTGGGTTGGTAATAGTCAATAAGAATTGTGTTTTCCAGTCAGGTTTAAACGTTTGTATCACTGCATTTTTTGTTCTGAGTGTAATCTCTTTCCCGGAAACAGTAAGTGTTGTTCCATCAAGTTTATTCAATAGCTCAGTGCTATTTTCAGCCATCAGATCGATTACATCATAACGCAACGCATCTTTGGCAGAAATACTTTTAGCCTCTTTAACCGCCTCTATTGCCCATGTAATATTACGATCATTTAATTCAGCGAGACTTTTGATGTAAGCAATGGCATCATTGATCGCTTTTTTCTCAAGCGTAGTGGGACTGGTTGCGTTAGCATCTGCAGTCATAGGCGTGGGCATCAGACTAACAGGAGTAGCAGCACCAAGGTTTGTTCCGGGTGCCATGGCTGCAATATGTGAAGCATAAAGAAGATATGTTCCCGCACTTGCAGCCCTTGCACCTTTTGGAGAGACATAGGTGATCACAGGAAGTGTACTGTTTGTGATCACCTGTATCATCTCACGCATAGAAGTAGAGAGACCTCCAGGTGTATCCAGTTCGATCAATATCATCTGGGCATTGTGATGCTCTGCAGTTGCCATACCTTCTTTAAGATAGTTACTGCTTGCAGGTCCCACTGTACCTTTTATCTCTAATTTTATGATAGTTGAAGTGCTAGAAAAAAGTGGCAAAATTGTTATAAGCAACAAAAAAAGCAAGCGTTTCATCTTAATTCACCTCTCATCAAGCATTAAAGATAACTAAAATCTATAATACCCAATAAGCAAAATGAAAGTCAAGTATCATAATTCAAAAAATAGGTATACTATTGACATGAATAATCATAAAGAAATTAATATTCTTAAGATTGAAAGAACTATCCTGAAGCTATCAAATGTGGTCAAAGAGCTTGCAGTCTTTATGCACAACAATCAACTCTTTGCGCTCATCTATCCGAATTTTCAGGAAGCTAAAGAGTGTAAGATCATACGTCTTGAAAATGAGATAAAATGGTATGCAGTAGAACTCTATAACATCAAAGCCCCAAAAGATCAAAAAATCAAAGGCTATCAAATCGTACAAACACCTCTTCCAAAGAATGACAAAGGAGAAGTGAAAAGATCTGAACTTGAACGGTTCATGAAAGAAGAAGCACTGCGTAGTAAAAATCTGGAAGCTGAGCCTAAAGATAAAGTCTATCAAAGTATCAAGCTTTTTCTCTCTACCCTTACTGCCGAGCCTATCACACCATTATCCCATCTTGAACTCGATCTTCATCTTGACTCGCTGAACTATATTGAGCTTTTTACTTTTATAGAGAATTGTTTCGGTGTAGATATTGACGAAGCACAGTTTTCGCAGATGTTGATACTGAATGCACTCTGCAAGTATGTCAATGAAAAAAAACAAAAAATCACTATTAGCGATATAAACTGGAAAACTATTTTAAATGAAAAGATCAGCTTTGATCTTAACTACTCTCCCCTGCCTATCATGATATATAAAACGTTTTTCTTACCCTTGTATAAAATTTACTTTTCACTAAAGGTCTCAGGCTTTGAAAACTTTCCAAAGCAGCCATGCATCATCGCACCAAGTCATCAGAGTATGCTCGATGGTTTTATACTTGCTGCTGCTTTGCCCTATGATGTTTTGAAAAAAACATTTTTTCTAGCTTATCAGGCAGTTTTTGGTACAAAGATCATGCGACCTGTCATACAAAACTCCCAAACTATTCTTATCAATGTCAACAAAGATCTTAAAGCCTCTATGCAAAAAAGTACTCTTCCGTTAAAAAGTGGACAAAATCTTGTTGTATTTCCAGAAGGAGCAAGGTCACGGGACAGAGAACTTTTAGAGTTTAAAAAATTTTTTGCGATCCTTTCGATCGAACTTGATATTCCTGTGGTGCCAGTTGTACTGGATGGCACATTTGAAGCGATGCCCGCAGGTAAAATTTTTCCAAGACCTGCACCTGTCATCATCAAATACCTAGATCCCATCTATCCAAAAGGACTAAGCTATGATGAGCTTGTAAGCAAAGTCAAAGAAGCGATACATAAGGAGATGATCAAACATCCTCTGTATCGTTGATCAACTAAGTCTGGTGCGCACTTCATCTGCAGCTTTGTTTGCATCCACTTTCATAAGCAGTATTGCACCTAGGATAAAAAAGATAGCCACAGAAGCGATACCTACTCTGGAATTCTCAGTGATCAAAGCAACCATCCCGATCAAAAATGGTCCTAAGATCGCGGCAGTTTTCCCCAAAAAATTATAAAATCCAAAAAACTCGGCCGCATATTCATCGGGTATCATCTTGGTATAGTATGATCGGCTCAACGCCTGAATACCTCCCTGCACTAATGCAATCATTGTTGCCAATATATAAAATTCATAGATCTCATCCATGAATGCTGCCCAGAATGTGATAATAAGATAGATACATATGGCTAAAAGAATCGCTTTTTTTGTATCCCAATTTTGGGCCAGTTTGGCAAAAACAAGAGTTGCAGGGAAACCGACAAACTGCACAATCAAAAGTGATAGAACCAAGCTCTTTGCATCTAAACCTATTGCCATTCCATAATCTACTGCCATTCTTATAATTGTATCTACTCCATCTATATACAGCCAATAAGCCATCAAAAAAAGTAGCAGCCCTTTGAGATGTTTAATCATTCTGATCGTCTCAGCAACTCTACGGTATCCCTCTAATATGATTTCAACCGTTCTTTTATCTTTTACAGGTTTCTTTTCTTTCACAAATAAAAACAGAGGTAGAGAAAAGAGCATCCACCACAAAGCAACAGATATAAAAGATATCTGCACAGCTTCTATAATGCTGCTAAGTCCAAAAAAAGAAGGATCCTGATACATCCAAATATTAAGTGAAAAAAGTATTCCCCCTCCAAGATATCCTAACGCAAATCCAAGTCCGGAAACGAAATCCACCTTTTTCTCTTCAGCCACTGACGGTAAAAGTGCATCATAAAAGATGTTTGAACCCATAAAACCTATATTTCCAAGTGCATAAACAAATACAGCTGCTTCCCAGGCACCCTTATCAACAAAAGAGAGTGCTGCACTCATTAAGATCCCAAGATAGGCGAAAAGAAACAAAAACCTCTTTTTCAACCCACCTGCATCAGCTATAGCACCAAGCAAAGGAGCGATGAGTACAATGAACAAACTCGAAATAGAATTGGCAAAACCAAGTTGCGCTGTACTAACAGTGACATCAACATTTGCACTAAAGTACCCTTTGAAAAAAATGGGAAAAAACCCTGCTATGATGGTTGTGACATATGCAGAATTTGCCCAATCATAAAATGCCCATGCATAGATGCTTCTGTTTGTACTTTTTTCCATAGCTACATCATGACCTATTTTGGATAAAATAGAGATTATGAATTTTCTAGAACTTTTTAAAAAGCCAAATCTTATCGCAGCACATCGGGGTGACCGCTCACAAAAACCGGAAAATACATTAAGTGCAATTAGGTCATGTATCGGTAAATGTGACTTTATCGAAATTGATGTACAGCTTACAAAAGATTTGGTACCTGTGATCATCCATGATGATACTCTTAGTCGAACCAGTGATGTCTCAAACATAGAAAAATTTAAAGATCGTACGCCATGGAGAGTCTCTGATTTCACACTGAAGGAACTTCAAAGCCTCGATTTTGGCAGTTGGTTTAATCACGGGTATGAACCGATTCTTACTTTGGGAAAAGCACTCCTGTTTGCAAAAGAAGAGCATCTTTTTATAAATGTTGAGATCAAAGATATGTCAAACACTTTTGCAGATGATATGGTTGTTAAAATTATTATCGATATGATTAAAAAAACACAAACCGAGCATTTAGTGCTTCTTTCATCCTTTTATCATCATTATCTTCCCATGTGCAAAAAACTCTCTCCACAGATTCCCACTGCTGCTTTACAAACACATAAACATCCAGATAATCTCATCGATTATCTTCATACTTTGCAAGTGGATGCCTATCATCCTGATGATAAGATCACCAACCAAAAAATTGTGTTCTCATTAAGAGAAGCAGGCTTTTTTGTCAATGTGTTTACGGTCAATAAAACTGAGCGGCGAAAGAAGCTATTTGACTGGGATGTCAATGGTGTTTTTACCGATTATTTAGTGTAGAGTATTATTTTTGTGCTAAAATAAATTAAAGGTACCGCTAAAGATCATGTATGATTTTAAGAATTTAGATGCGTCCTTTAAATAAAGTTGTGGAGATCTTAGATGAAAAATTATATTTATAATACGAACATTGGAACCTTTGAAATACGGCAGATAAGCCATTTGCTTTATCAACTCTGGATGGGGGAAGAACTGCTTGGTGAATATGCCAGTGCGGAACTGGCTGCAGAAGATGTAGCTGCTTTTGATACTGACTATGCAGCATGGGATCAACTCAAAAATGAACTGGATGATGTGCCAACGGATCTTTCAAAATGGGCAGCTCGCGTAGAGGAAACACCTCGCAAGTAATGCAGTATTCCCATAATTTTGCTAAAAATAACAGCATAAAGTTCATCGCTGATTGCCATCTTGGAAAGCTGGCAAAATTTCTTCGACTTATGGGTATCGACACGCTTTACTTTCCCCATATAGAAGATGATGCGCTGCTTCAACTAGCAAAAAATGAGGATCGCACTATTCTTACCAGAGACCGTTGCCTTTCTCAACGTAAAAATGCTCCAGTATTTTTTTTAGAGCCCAAAGAGACTCAATCACAGCTAAAATTACTGATAGACTTGTATAAGCTAAAAGAACACCCTGCTTCCTTCAGCCGATGTATCGTCTGCAACACTCCACTACAAACGATTGACAAGGAAAAGATTATAGAAAGACTGCCAGAAAAGGTCAAAAAGTATTTTAATTATTTTGAATACTGTCCTAAATGTGATCGTATCTACTGGCGTGGTGATCATTACCGACGTATGAAGGCGTATTTGGATCAGGTATTGGAGTCTTAACAAATAAAGGATGATAATGTCAAAACAGCTATTGTGGTTGATAATATGGGGTGTAACCTTTGGATATATGGAGTCAGCTGTCGTTGTATATCTGCGGGAAATATATTATCCCGAAGGTTTTGCATTTCCTTTGGTCATAATTCAAGATCGTATACTGTTGACCGAAGTACTCCGTGAAGCAGCAACACTGCTCATACTCTGGGCAACTGTATCTCTGACGTACAAGAGACTGCAAAGCCGTTTCGCAGCTTTTCTCGTACTCTTTGGACTATGGGACATCTTTTACTATATATTTTTGAAACTGCTTCTAAACTGGCCAGAAAAGGTGAATACTTGGGATATACTTTTTCTGATCCCTTCGCCGTGGGTTGGACCGGTCTGGGCACCAATCCTTGTCTCCCTCGGATTTATCTATGCCGGTACGACCATACTGATGCGCAACCATCAAAAATACTTTTTTCAGTTTGGTAAAGGTTTTATAGTGTTTGAACTTATTGCAGCACTTCTCATTATCATTTCATTTATTATCCCTGGTGTATCTGTGATTGAGCAGAGTCTCCCAACCCACTTTCCGTGGTATCTATTTCTCACAGGATTTCTCACAGGGCTAGGTATTTTTCTTTATTACTTTCACAATTCTGAGCATACCAAATAAGAACTAATATTCAAAACATCATATGGGGCAAAATACTATCCAAATCATCTACTGGTCTTTAAAGAATTTACTGCCTGCTAATTGATCAGTCCTCTTTCTCTCAGCCACTCCCTACTGATCTTTACTAATTTTTTTGTCAATTCAGGTTTACGTGGATGCATATGACCTTCATCAAGAATCACAACCGTTTTAGGCTGCGGTACCATTCGATGCAGCTTTTCCCAACTGTATCTTGAGACCTGATCATCTCTTGTACCATTGATGAGAAGAAATTCATTATTCATATAGGGTAAATGACGTACTGGTTCTATACTATAGATAGCCGTTTCACCAAGCAATGCAGCAATTGAGCGCCATGGCGAATCAATTTTATCCATATTCATGTAGAGAAGATCAGATATGTCTGCACCTGCATAGGCGATAACACCTGGATTTAGTACTTCATCATGGCTGTCAGCCAGATGGTAGATCGCTGGTAAAAACATCGCACCAAAGCTAAAACCTGCAAATGTAACACGCCCTTTCTCTGTCCACGGTTGTTTGGACACCCATTTATGTAAGGCCACTACTTGAGCCGGTACGTTCAACATCGATTTTCTAATCACGGGGATCTCAACAATTGGTGTGCCTTCATACCAATACTCCGGTGTGTAAGGATATTTAAAGATGACATAAATATTTTCTCCCGGATCATGTATGAGTCTAAAAATATCTGCATCTACTTCAAGACCACCCAAAATAATGACAACAGGAATCCCTTCCTTAGGAATAACTGTCGGCTCAGAAATAATTGCTTTGATATTTCCCAGGTATTCCGTTGTCAAAACAATATGGCGGTATGTCCGTTCAGGAATCTCATCTAGTGTTAGGTTATATCTAATATCATGAGAGAGTTCAACTTTACCAGAGTAAAAATCGATGCCTGCCAGGGCATCACGGTTTCGCTCCCAAAGTACCCAGCTACCAAAGACTAGAAAAAGTATCAAAAAGATGGAAAGTAGTCCGAGTAAAATTACTTTTGCAATTGCAAAGAGTGAAACTTTCATTTCTTAATCTTGATGTTGGCTATTTATCATCACATCATCCTTTTATAAAGCTTTGAAATTTATTCCGTGAATTCAAATCTCTTCATACTCCAGTTCAAAGTGATATTCTGAAAAATTCCTCTCAAGCATTTGTTCGATCTTTTCACGATATTGTGTAGATTTAAGAGAGTTTGGAGAGAGAAAAACAAAAGCAATATCAGCCTCTTTAGCATACTCACCACTTATATCCATCACTGACAGATTAAATGCCTTAAGCTTTTCTTTCATACTGTTGGTGACACTTCTTCGTCCTTTGAGTGATTGGACATATGGTAGTTCCAGATGAAGGATACAGCTACAGATGATCATAAGTCTCTCATATCTTTTTTTGTTTGCTCTTATTGGCAAAAAGCTTCAACTTCTCTTCTACAAGGTAATTGATACTCTCTTTTGGGAAATGACCGTTTGCATCTTTTGTACCGCTTACTTTACCTGTGAGTATCTCCAAGCCCTCATTCACACTCTCAATAGCATAGATCTTAAAGGTATCATTTTTTACTGCTTCCAACACTTCTTCTTTCAACATCAAATGCTTGACATTGGATGCAGGAATGATAATACCATGCGTTTTTTGACCATTGACTAAACTACAGATATCATAAATACCTTCTATTTTTTCATTGATCCCCCCTACTGCCTGAACCTGACCATTTTGATTGACTGAGCCGGTCACTGCAATGGACTGATCGAGCGCTACATCGCTTAATGAAGAGAGTAACGCAAAGAGCTCTGCACATGAAGCACTATCACCATCAATTCTTCCGTAGGATTGTTCAAAAACCAGTGTTGCGGTTATGCTTAAAGGGAAATCTTTTGCATAGGTAGCCGCCAAATAAGATGAAAGGATCATCATCCCCTTATCATGGGTCGGACCGCTGAGCTTTGCTTCTCTTTCTATATTTATCACACCGCCTTTACCCAGTCGAGTGAGTGCTGTGATCTTTGAAGGATTACCGAAAGAGAAGTTTCCAAGATCAAGTACAGCAACACCATTGATCTGACCTATAGCAGATCCTTCTGTCTTTATCAGTATGGTTCCTCTCTGGATCGCTTCATACATCTTATCTTTGATCCTGTCTGATCTTTCTATCTTCTCCATAATGGCTTGATCTATCTGTACTTTTGAAATATGATCCATATGTTCTTGAGAAGCGATAAAGTCAGCCTCATGTATCAGATCACTTAAACCTGCTAAATGTGTGGTGAGTTTTTGGCTGTCCTCAGCCATACGAGAACTGTATTCGATCACCTTGCCAACTGCCTGTTTATCCAATGGTAAAAGGCCATTATCTCTTGCTATCATACCTATCATTCTGGCATAAAGCTGAATATTATCATCATTCCTGTCTGTCTCATTTTCAAAATCAGCATTGATCTTAAAGAGTTCCCTAAATTCAGGATCATAATTATATAGGAGATAATAGAGTAATCTATCGCCTATAAGTACGATCTTTATATCCAGTTCAATGGTCTCAGGCTCCAAAGAAAGCGTACTTATCAAACTCAATGAACGAGCAAGCGGCTCTATACGGATCTCGGAAGATTTCAGCATCCTTTTAAGTCCTTCCCAAACAAATGGCTGCATTAATACCTTTGAAGCATCTAATATCAGATATCCTCCATTCGCTTTATGCAATGCTCCAGCTTTGATCAGATTGAAATCGGTTACAAGTGCGCCCATTTGTGCCATGTGCTCGATTTCACCAAATAAATTTGTGTAGGTTGGATTATTCTCATAAACGATGGGTGCACCCTCTACATCCTTATGTGCTACGATGACATTGACATTGTATCTGTTAAAAATACCACTTTGTTTGGCATAGTTCATTCCCATAGTTGCAAGATTGTTTTGAGCAGAAATTAAAAAATCTTGTGAATTATCTATAATGTCTTCTTCAACATTCTCTAAATAGGCTACGACTTTTTCATAATCTTGATACTTGCCCTTTAATTCATCAATACTTGCATCTACAGCTTTTTTTGTCATTTTTCTTTCAAGTTCTCGAATCTCTTTTTGCTGTATTTTACTCTCTATCACAATATCTTGAACGATATTTTCCAGTTCATTCCTAAATGTAAGTATTTTCTCCTGTATATGCTCTTTATCTTGCGTACTGAGTGCTTGATATTCTTCTTTCCCAAGTACTTTTCCATCATCGCTCATAGGTGAAAGTGTATAGCCTGCTGGAGTGTAGTTGATATAAATATCATTCTTTTTGGCTCTCTCTTTCAATTCTAGGAGAGATTTCTCTTTAGCCTCGGTCAGTTTATCTATAATTGCCTGTTTTTGTATACGATACTCTTCACTTTCAAATATAGAGGGAATGACAGTTTGTAATTCTTCTATAAGCTCTAGCATATCCTTTCTAAGCTGTACGCCCATAGAAGCTTCAAGCTTAAGATAGATCGGTTTTCTAGGGTCTTCGAAATTATTGACATAACACCAGTCACCTGGTTTCTTTTCATCTTTTGCCTTACTCTGGATAAACTTTTCTACCACTGTATGTTTTCCGCTGCCAAGTTTTCCCATCGCATAAAGATTGTATCCCTCTTTTTTGATACCTATACCAAAACTGATGGCTTTAAGTGCTCTGCGCTGCCCTATGATCTCATCAAGTTCTTCAAGCTCATCTGTTGTTTTAAAATCAAACAACGCTAAATCACAATGGTTATAAAGTTTTTCAGTACTAAGTGGTTTCATCATAGTGTATCTCCAAATTCTGTACAATGGTACAGGATATCTTTTAACATATGGTAGTCCATTTTGTGTGCATTAGCTACAGCCTCGTCAGTCACAAATCCACCTGCAACATTAACACCGCTGTATATGGCTTCATCTTTTAAACATGCATTCTTCCACCCCATATCTGCCATCTTCTTTATATAGGGTATCGTTGCATTTGACAATGCTTGAGTGGCAGTTAGAGGATAATCCCCAGGTATATTGGCTACACAATAGTGGAGCACACCATCAACTTCAAAAACAGGGTCATCATGGGTTGTAGGTCTGGAAGTCTCTATACATCCTCCCTGATCAATAGCAACATCAACCAACACTGCTCCTTTTTTACAGTAAGAAAGCATTTTTTTAGTAATGAGTTGCGGTGTTTTTTCACCAGTGACATAAACAGCACAAATAACAATGTCTACTAAAGGCAAGACCTTTTCCATATTATAAGCATTGGAGTAAAGGGTTGAGACATTTGCACTCATAGACTCTTCAATCGATTTCATACTATGTGGATTTCTTCCCATCACTATAACATCCGCACCCATTCCTGATGCAATTTTGGTTGCATTTTTTGCTACAGTCCCACTACCGATGACCAAAACTTTGGAAGGAAGTATACCGGTTGAACCGCCTATCAATGTACCCATTCCCTTATTATGCATTGAAAGAAAATAACTTGCAACCATGGGAGCGACTCTGCCCGCTATTTGACTCATGGGTGAAAGTAGAGGCAATCTTCCATTATCTTCAACTGTTTCATAGCCTATGGCTGTCACTTTTTTTTCAAGCAGTATCTCTGTTAACTTTTTATTGGGAGCAAGATGTAGAAAGGTAAAGAGTATTTGTCCAGATTTTAAAAGATCATACTCCTCTGGCAGGGGCTCTTTCACTTTAACGATCATTTCACAGTTCTCAAATATCTCTTTGGAATCTTCAAGGATCACAGCACCGGCTTGTTTATACTCGCTATTAGGAAATCCGCTTTTCTCTCCAGCATTCTTTTGTATATAGACATCATGTCCACTTTCTACAAGTAACCTTACACCAGAGGGGATCATCCCTACTCTATATTCCTTACTCTTCATCTCTTTTGGAATACCAATTTTCATTTGAAAATTTCCCTTCTCTCTAATGTAAATTCACTTAAATATTTTTTTCATATACACTTAACATGAGACAAAATAAAACAATCACTATTTATGATGCAATTCTTTAATTTTATACTAAACCTTGGTTCTAGCAATAGGGTTGATTCTTAAGCGCTCCTCAGGTATCGGTTTTGCACTTTCTTCACAAATTCCGAAAGTTCCATTTTTTATTTTTCCAAGTGCATGGAGCGTCTCTTTCAGCTCATTTTCCTGCTGATCTAAAAGAGTATTGTCTTTACTGCTGAGACTTTGAAGTGATGCAAGATCTTCCATATCATTAATCCCATCATCAGTTCCGACACTCTCAAGCTCTGATCGAAGCTGTTCAATATTACTTTCAATATGTGCTAATTTCTCTTTTAATATTTTCTCAAATTCATTAAAGTCCAGATCATCTCTCTTTTTCATACTCTACTCCTTAGTTTAAATATACAATTCTATCATGGTGTGGTTCTACGGTACATATATCAAGATATCTTTTGAAGTTTCTCTTAAAATATAATTTGCCACACTTCCCAATAAAGCATTCAATCCTACTGTACCGCGAGATCCGACGACTACAAGGTCATACGACCCCTCCTTGATATAATTGACCAGTGTCTCTTTCGTATAGAGTTCACCATCGATCACTTTACCCTTTTTGACAGATACATCTTCCATAAATTTTTTTAAATCACTTTTGGCACAAGATTTTGCGACTTCATTATATTGTGATAGATCACGACCTACTACAGCATAAGGTCCTTCCATATAGATGGTATCAAAAGCATTGACTACATTTATTTTTGCACTTGGAAAGATATCTTTTGCAAATAAAATACTTTGCTTTGATTGCATTCCGAAGTCTGTTGGTGCTATGATGTTATTATAGGGGGTTTTTGCACTGTTTTTAACGATCAACACAGGCAAATGACTTAGATGTGCTACTTTTTGTGCTGTCGTACCTAAGAAACCTTTTTTCCCTTTTGCCTTACTATGCGCACCTATGACGATCATATCAGTTTGATTTAATTTTGATTCATAGAGTATGATATCTTCTGCATTACCTTCTTTTACAAAGACAAAGCAGTTGACTTTAAACTCTCGGTTCAATGTCTTGATCTTTTTTTCTATATTTTGAGTGATACCCTCTTTATCTATATCAATATCTTGACCACCAAAATAACTTGGTACTCCAACCCAAGGTGTACGTACAGCATGAACAATAAACAGATCAGCTTTGTGTTCATTGGCTATACTTAAAGCTCTTTTTAAAACATTATTTGATTTCTCAGTAACATCTAACCCTACCAGTACTCTTTTTAATTCTTTCATGATATACACCTCTTTCTAAAGTTTTAAAACATACATTGTATGTAACTATTTATATTCTACTATTAAAAAACTTAATAAAGCAACTCAAACATATTAATGAAATTGTTAAAATAAAGAGTGTAAAATAGATTATATTTGAAATAAATATGTGCTAGATCTTAGTCATAAAAAGAGGTTGAACATCAATTTTCATACTAAAACGATTGAACAGACATTTTCAATTTTAGAATCCACTCATTCTGGCTTGACAGGGGATACAGTCCTTGAGCGTCAGGAAAAATATGGTCTAAATATTTTACCTTCAAAGCCTGACATGTCACTCTTAGGACATTTTCTCCAACAATTTAAGAGTCCGATCATCTATGTTTTGCTTATAGCAACATTCATGGCACTCATTATCCAAGAGTATACAGATGCAGGTTTTATACTACTTGTTTTACTTCTTAATGCAGTTATTGGAACCTATCAAGAGTATTCTGCATCGCAAAAAGCAAAACATCTGCAAAATCTTATCAAAACCAGTGTCATGGTGCTAAGAGATGGTGAGATACAGGAAGTGGATAGCCGACAAATTGTTACAGGGGATATACTGATCTTTGAACCTGGTACCAAAGTGGGTGCTGATGTCAGAATGGTTGAGACTAACAACCTCATGGTAGATGAATCATTACTTACAGGAGAATCCATTGATGTGAATAAAGATGCACTCTTTGTCAGCGCTAATGAAGATCTTCTCATTCCAGAGCGAAAAAATATGCTCTTTGCAGGTACCTATATTTCCAGTGGTAGAGGGATGGGTGTTGTGACAGCTATAGGTCAAGATACCGAAGCCGGTAAGATAGCGCAGTTGCTTAGTAAAAAAAGTAAAGCCAAAATACCTTTGGTTGAAAAAATGGAAAAGCTCTCTTTTACTATTTCTATTGCCATAGCTATTATGGTAGTAGTACTTTTTACAGTAGGTTTACTCAAAGGGATGGAGTTTTATGCACTCTTTCTTTTTTCCGTTGCCCTTGCGGTTTCTACCATACCTGAAGGTCTGCCTGTAGCCATTACTGTGGCTTTGACATCCGCTTCTTTATCCATGTCTAAAAAAAATGTCATTATACGTAAATTAGCTGCCATAGAGGGACTGGGTGCCTGTACACTGATAGCCAGTGATAAAACAGGAACACTCACACAAAACAGGCTCAGTGTGGAGTACTTCATCTCACAAAGTCAAGTCTATGACACCAATACATTACATGAAGCCCATGATAAAGTCTATCTCGCTTCTATTCTCTGTAATGAAATACGTTATGATTTTTCTCAAGAAGGCAAGGTTGATTTTTTGGGTGATCAGGTAGATATCGCCTTGGCACAGTTTGCTGCAAATGCAGATGAATCTTACATAACAAGTGCAAGATCATACAGAAAAATAGATGAGATACCTTATGAACCTATCAACCGTTTTTCTGCAGTGATGATGGAACTTGATGATACGATTTTTCAATTTAGCAAAGGTTCGCCTGAAACAGTACTTGAACACTGTAATATCACACAAGAAGAGAAAAAAGATATCTTATCAGAGGTAGATGCATGGGCCCTTAAAGGATACAGAACGATTGCACTTGCATATAAAGAGTCATCAGATGAATCTTCTATTAACCTGAAAAATTTTACCTATCTTGGCTTTGTTGCCATTATTGATCCTGTGAGAGAAGAGAGTCCCGAAGCTATTAAAAAAGCTCAAGAAGCGGGTATCAAAGTAGTCATGGTCACAGGAGATCATCCCAATACAGCACTAAGCATTGCACAAGAGCTTGGCATTGCCGCTTCTCATGAAGAAGTTATGAGCGAAAAAGAGTTACGAACATGGGAAGACAATGGCTCCAAAGCAGAAGATCTAAAAGATAAAAGCGTTTTTTCCCGTGTTACACCCGCACAAAAAATGAAGATCGTTATAGCGTATCAATCCCTTGGACACTATGTTGCAGTCACAGGAGACGGTGTCAATGATGCCCCTGCCCTTAGACATGCCAACATTGGTGTTGCAATGGGTGAAAGTGGTACAGATATTGCCAAAGCGTCCAGTGATCTTATTTTAACGGATGATAACTTTGCTTCTATCGTTAATGGAATCGAAGAAGGAAGACGAGCACATGATAACATCCGGAAAGTGATCTATCTGCTGATATCAACGGGGTTTTCAGAATTGGTCCTGGTGATGCTTTCTTTTATTACAGGAATGCCTTTACCTCTGCTTCCTGTACAACTTTTATGGCTCAATCTTGTGACCAATGGAATAGAAGATGTGATACTTGGATTGGAAAAAGCTGAACCAGGACTCTTGCAAAGAAAACCTAGGTCACCTAAAGAACCTATCTTTAACCGGCTCATGCTTAGACGTATCTTTGTTGGTGGTCTCTATATAGGTATCACCTCTTTTGTACTTTTTTATTTTTTACTACAAGGTGGAGAGAGTGTAGAGAGTGCAAGGAACATTATTTTGCTTCTTATGGTTCTATTTGAAAATGTACATGTCTTTAATGCCAGAACCGAGATTAATTTTCTACATAAAATTGGCTATAGAAGTAGTATGTTTTTGATTTTATGGGTTATCTTTACACAGCTTTTACATATAGCCTGTATGCACATACCGTTTATGCAAAACGTACTCTCTACACAACCTGTCTCGTTTGATCTATGGCTGGAACTTGCAATCATTGCTATAGGATTGGTTATTGTAATGGAAGCTGATAAGTGGTTGATGTTAAAAAAGAGATATGCATAATCTATTGATGCAATTTCTTTTTCAATTTTACCTACTTTTCCAGAAATACTCACCCCACTTACGTATTTCGATCATAGTAAATACCCATAGTGCCATTATCCCTATTATCATTAATGAATCAGAATTTAGTGGCAGTGTGTGAAATACTTCTGAAAGCAGATAAATAGCACATAGCTGTAGGATGATTCCTATACTTATACCGTAAAAAATATACGGGTTGATCTGTAGTGATTTTTTAATATTTTTCAAAAAAGGTTCATGCTCCTTGAGTGACTGCAGACCATTCATCCATGTGGCCATAATGAAAGCTGTGAAAATTGTGGAGACTGCATACTCTTTTGTGTAGTGCTCCAGCATCCAAATATATAAAAAGAGTGCACCCAGACTGATGACAAAAACAACATAAAGTACACGTAAAAGCTGTACTTTATCTAAAAATTGTTCATGTAGTTTGCTTGGGGCCCTATTCATCACATCCTCTTCATCTTTTAAAAAAGGAAATGTTTTATCCAAAGCACTATTGGCAACGAGATTGATCCATAAAATTTGTATAGGATAAAGTGGTAACGGTAACGCCATCAAAATAGCACCTGTAATGAGAATCACTTCATCCAAAGATGTAGAGAGTAGAAAATAGATCGTTTTTCGGATATTATTGGCAATAGAACGTCCCTGTTTTATCGCTTCAACAATAACAGAAAGATTATTATCTGCAAGTACCATATTTGCAGTAGATTTTGCCGCGTCTGTTCCCTCTCCCATAGCTATTCCTAAATCAGCAGCCCTGAGTGCAGGTACATCATTGACACCGTCTCCTGTGACTGCAACGATCTCTCCTTGTTTTTGAAGTGCCTTGACGATGCGGTACTTGTGCTCAGGAAGTACTCTTGCCCACACAGTGACCTTTGGCAAGATTCTTTCAAGTGTTTCATTATCCATGTCGTTGAGTTCTTTACCCGTAACAACTAAATCTCCCTCTTTGTAAATATTGACAGATTTAGCAATAGCAGCGGCAGTTAGTGCATTATCCCCTGTGATCATCATAACTTTGACTCCTGCTTTTTGTGCTATATGTACTGCCTCTAGAACACCTTCTTTAGGAGGATCTATAAACCCTACCAGTCCAACGATTTCAATTTGCCATTTTTCTATATCATCCGTCGTATGTTCTCCCATACCTAAGGCTATCACCCTTAAACCGTTCGAAGCCAGTCTATCATGCTCTTTTTCAAGTATGCTAAAATCATCCTGATTCGTAGCAAACTGCTTGAGAGATTCAAAGGCACCTTTGACAAAAACTTTATGCTCTTTCTCGATCATATTTGAACTTGCCATCAATCTATGCTTGGAATCGAAAGGATAGAGGTTGACTCGCGGGTATTTCTCACGTATATCTTCATACGCATTACCGACCCAGAGTGCAAGGGCTGTATCAACAGGATCACCCTTGCCTTCTATAGATTCATTCGCAAGTGCTGAAACGGTTTGAGAAAAAGTATCATGGAGTGAAAAGACTTCTTCTACTTTAAGATTACCCTGCGTGATGGTCCCAGTTTTATCTGAAGCGATAACTGTAGTACTGCCTAAAGTTTCAACCGAGGGTAAATGACGTATGTAGACTTTTCTCACACTCAGTGCCATAGCCCCTATAGTAAGGACCAACGTGATGACAATAGGCAAACCTTCTGGTACAGAAGCAACCAGCAAAGCGATGACCAGATAAGTGACTTCAACGATCTCTCTACCTTCAAAAAAGGAGAGCATAGCAATGATAAAGATCATGATAAATACAACAACCATATGTTTTTTAATAAAAACTTCCAATGCTTTGCTCAATGGTGTCTCACGGGACTCCTCTTCAGCTTTAGTAGAAATAGATGCCAAGTACGTTTTTTGTCCGGTAAATACGACAAAACCTTCTGCATTTCCTTTGGTTACTGTAGTGCCTGAGAGTGCCATATTATCCATTTCATAGGGAAGCGTCTCTTTGGGCAAAGTGAGTTTTGCATCTTTTTCCACAGGTATAGACTCTCCTGTAAGGATCGATTCATCGATGACACATCCATTGGTATCAAACAGACGTATATCCGCAGGTACTATATCTCCTTCTGACAGGATAATCACATCTCCGGGAACAAGTTCAGAGGAAGAGATCTCAACTACCTTATTATCACGTTTGACCTTTGTTTTGCTTTCTGTAAGTTTTTTTAGTGCTTTAATGGAACTAAGCGCTTTAAGCTCCTGCCAAAACCCTATAAGTGCATTAAGCAAAAGTATAATCAGTATCAGCACACCTTCATGTATATTTCCTAAAAAAAGAGAAAGCATTACTGCTATTACCAGTACATAGACCAAAGGACTTTTGAACTGTAAAAGAAAGAGTATAAAAAGATTATGTTTTTTTTCTTTTATCTCATTCAAACCATAAATGGAAAGATTTTTTTTTGCGTCATCTGTGCTTAAACCTTCTTTGGAAATTTCCATTTTTTGGGCTAAGGACTCAATCGTTTCAAAATGGGGATACTCTGGAATAGTCATTGGTTCTTCCTGTATTTCATCTACATTAGTGTAACATATTTTATTTGTAATAATTATCTAAGAAAGTTACTGTAAACTATTACATATGCTGAACGGAGAGATACTATGCGAATTGTAATCATAGGCGGTGGAATCGCTGCAGCTTACATGGCCAACTCGATTTTAGAGCAGGCTTCTGAGCATGAGGTGTTGATCGTATCAAAAGAATCAAACCCTCCCTATGATCGTATCCATCTGTGCTCTCTGATCAAAGGTACATCGCATATTAATGATATTGCCTTGCCTCTTCCTCCCGGTGTCAAACTTGAACTTGATTCTGAAGTGATCAAAATAGACAAGGATGCCAAACGGATCTACACAAAGAATTCGAGTTTCCGCTATGATATCCTCATCATCGCAACCGGTTCTGATCCTAAAACACTCTTTGATATAAAGGGTATAAAAAATGCAAGGACCTTTAGAAGTGCTGCTGACAGTGAATGTATAGCTGAATGCAGCAAGGGCAAAAATGTTGTCATGATGGGAGTTGGTCCTATTGGGCTGGAACTTCTAGACACGCTTTGCGGATTGGATGGGCCTGAGAAGATCTATCTTGTCTCACGAGGTATGCATCTTTATGATAAAGCACTCAGCCCTGTTGCCGTAGAGATGATGAAGAGTATTTATGAAGAGAGTGACTCCCGTGTTCAGATATTGCTGGAAGAGGAGATCCTCGATAAGAAGATCGAAGGTGATGAGATCACACAGATCATCATGAAGTCACACACTATAAATAATCCTTTTGTTATTTTTGGAGTGGGGATCTCGCCGAGTACTGAGTGTGCTAAGGGGACCCTTGATATAGACAAAGGCATCCTTGTGGATGAACATATGCGTACCTCAGATCCGTATATATATGCCGTTGGTGAAGTCGCACAGATGCCGGATGGTTTTATTGCCGGAAGGGTCAGAGAATGTACCCTTCAGGCAGATGCCGCTATATCTTCGATTTTAGGGATAGAAGGTGAGGGTTTTAAAGAGTTTGTTACGGTTGACGGACTCAAAGTCGGTTCTTTTTTGCTTGCAGACGTCACCTCGACACTTTATGATCCTAAAGATAAAGCGAATGAAGATATTGTTCTTTCATCAAAGCAAGAAAAACGTATTGATCAATATATTATTAATAAAGATAGGCTGGTCCGTTTTATTGGCATAAATACAAACGTTGATGTAATAGAGTTAAAAAAAATGATGGAAGAGGACAAAAAGATTGATACCTCTTCTTTTTACTCCAATCGTCTTGTCAGTGAGCGCGGTAGACTTATCTGCAGCTGTGCAAGCGGCTATAAGAACGACCTTGTTGATATTATCAAGACCAACTGTGTTGAGAGTTTTGCAGAACTTAAGCCCTTTAGTGAGGCCGGCCGGATCTGCGGACGTTGTAAAAAAGACGTGGAGCAGTTGATCATAGATACTCCGGTCGATCCCGAAGAGGCACGACGTATCAAGGCAGAACGAGAAGAGCAGGAAAAGGCAAAAGAATTAGAAAAAGTCCAGCGGCGCATTGACAAATATAATGCCTTGCATCCAAAGAACCAGATAGAGGGGGAGAATCTTGAAGAAGCAATAAAAGCCTTTGATTTGAAAAAGGAATACAATAGCTGGGTCTCCATGATCACTGCAAATATGCGTCTAAGACCGGAATATGAAGACCTGGTCAGCCAGGGACTTGAACATCTAAACAAAATACCGATCATCTGGCTTGAACTAGCCGACTGTTCGGGAAACTCGGAAGGATTTATTAAGTCCGCTCATCCCAAGGTCGATGACCTTATTTTGAAATATATCTCTTTGGATTATCATGAACTTCTTATGACGGCATCAGGAGATCAGTCAGAATCTGTACTTGAGAGTATTATTGAAAATGATGCAGGCAGATATATCCTGATGGTAGAGGGAGCTGTTCCTTTGGGGATGGATGGAAAATTTCTGAGAATCGGACCAAAGGGTGAGACAGGACATACCTTGCTCAAGCGTGTTGCTAAAAATGCAGCAGCCGTACTTGCTGTAGGTTCTTGTGCTTTTGACGGCGGTGTTGTAGCGGCAAAGCCCAATCCTACCGGTGCGGTAGGTGTTGCAGAAGCCTTGGGAAGGAATGATATCATCAATCTTCCAGGCTGTCCGGTAAATCCGATCAATATTGTAGGGACTTTGCTGCACTACATCATGTTCGGTGAATTTCCGAAGCTTGATGAGAAAAACCGTCCTGAATGGGCCTATGGTTTCAGGATCCATGACAATTGTGAAAGACGCGGGCATTATGAGCTGGGTGAATTTGTTGAAGAGTGGGGAGATGAAGGAGCAAAAAAAGGCTGGTGTCTGTTCAAGATGGGATGCAAGGGTCCTTATGCCAATCTCAACTGCTCTTTAGTAAAATTCAATGAAGGAACAAGCTGGCCGGTGCAGGCAGGACATGGCTGTTTCGGCTGTGCACTTGGAAAGATCGCATTTGACCACTTGGCAAATCACAGAGAAGTGGATGATGAGACGAAAAAACTTTTAGAAGAAGCAGGGAAAAATAATGGCAAGTCGTAAAATTGTAATAGATCCGATCACAAGGATTGAAGGGCATTTACGTATCGAAGTCGAAGTCGATAAGAACAATGTGGTCACTGAAGCGTGGGCTTCCGGACAGTTGTTTCGCGGTATTGAGATCATCCTGAAAGGACGTGATCCTCGTGATGTCGGACTGATCGCTCAGCGTATTTGCGGGGTCTGTACCAATGTGCATTACCGTGCTTCCATCAGTGCAGTAGAAGATGCTTACAATATCGCCTTGCCGAAAAATGCAGAGATCATTAGAGATTTGGTGACACTGGCACTTTTTGTTCAAGATCATATTGTTCATTATTACCATCTGCATTCTCTTGATTATGTTGATGTGGTCTCAGCACTTGAAGCAGACCCTGAAAAAGCATCACAAGTCGCAAAAGAATACCATGAGCACCCATATCTAAGTTCAGCTGAACATTTGAAACATGTACAAGAAAAGTTGGATTCATTTGTCAAAGCAGGACGGCTTGGTCTTTTTGCTAACGGTTACTGGGGTCATTCGGCCTATAAGTTCACACCAGAAGAGAACCTTGTACATATGAGCCATTATCTCGAAGCTTTGAACATCCAGCGTGAGATGAGCAAGGCTATTGCAATCTTTGCGGGCAAGACACCGCATCCTCAAAACCTTGTAGTCGGCGGAGTGACAAGCGTGGCAGATATGCTTAACCCTCAACGTCTGAATGACTTTATGTTTATCCTAAAAGATGCGCGTGACTTTATCGAGCGCGCTTATATCCCTGACATGAAAATGGCAGTCAAAGCTTATAAAAATGAGATCAAATCCGGTTTTGGACGAGGAAGCGGTAATTTTATGGCGGTTGGTGGTTACAGTTTTGGCAAGTCAGAACAGCTTTTTGAAGGAGGAGTTATCTATTCTCATGATTTTAAGACTATAGACGCATTTGATGAAGCATACATCACTGAAGAAGCCTCACGGTCTTGGTACGAATATGATGAACCTCTATCGCCATATGATGGAGAGACTACGCCTTTTTATACGGACTTGAATGATGATGGAAGCTTAAAGACAGAGGGTAAATACAGCTGGGTTAAGGCTCCTCGCTATAAAGGTAAACCGATGGAAGTTGGACCAGTTTCACGTATGATTGTGGGCTATAGCAAAGAATCTAAGACCATAAAACCTTATATGCAGGACTTTATGGATGCAACAGGTCTCGAGCTTTTAGATTTTTCTACAACATTGGGACGCAATGCGGCGCGCGCTGTAGAGTCTCAGGTCTGTTGTGACCATATCTTTGATTTTTGCAGCGAGCTTATCGAAAATATCAAATACTATGATGAAGAGACCTGGACAAAGTATGTCTTCGAAGAACTTTCTTTACAGGCAAAAGGGCGTGGAATCTTTGAAGTCCCTCGCGGAGTACTGTCACATTTTGTCTGTATTGAAGATGCCAAGATATCGAATTATCAGGCCGTTGTTCCAACCACATGGAACGCTTCGCCCAAGGATGCATCAGGTATCCGCGGTCCTTATGAAGAGTCACTTATCGGTATCACACTTGCTGATCCCTCTAATCCTTTGGAAGTGTTGCGGGTAGTGCATTCCTTTGATCCCTGTCTTGCATGTGCCGTGCATGTCATTGATCTAAAAGGCATTGATCTTGGCCACTATAAGATCAATGCCTCTTGCAGCATTTAAAAGCATGCTACGCTTTTAAAGATTGAAACCAATCCAGTTCATCCAAAAATTCCCATGGATACTCTGGATACCCTATCTGTCCCTTTGCGGCGATATCAGCATACAGGAAATGCTCTTTGCTTGGTTGATCTAATGCAAATTTTTCAGTGATCCATCTAGGGGTAAGCGGGAACTTGTCTGCAATGATCTGGGAGAGTGTTTCATCCTTCATCTCGGTCAATCCCGTATGTTGTGTATCGACAGTCACTGAAGAAGGTCTCGTCTCAGCGATCACATAAGAGATCTGTACCAGTGCCTTCTTGGCAAGCCCTGCTGCAACAATATGTTTAGCCAGCCATCTTGCAGCATAAAGAGCTGTACGATCCACTTTGGAATAATCTTTTGAGCTTTGTGATCCACCCCCTATAGGTGCATATCCGCCATAAGTATCACATACTACTTTCCTTCCCGTCAAACCCGAATCTGCAATAGGCGAATGCTGTACAAACCTTCCTGTATTGTTGATATAGAATTCTACAGCATCTTCATCAAAATGCCCTGCTTCAAATGTTACATTCTGGGTAATGATCTCTTTGACCAATCTTTTTACTTCTTTTTCTTCTACCGTTTTGTTATGTGCAATGGCTACAATGATCTTTGCGATACGTTGTGGCTTGCACTGATCAAAGTTTTCTTTAGTCTCGTAATCCATGACCACTTCCGTTTTCATATCCACACCAAATGTCTCCGGATGCTTAAGTGCATAGGTATAGAGTACATCCCTGATCTCTCTGGCATAGGAAAAAGCACTGGGCATATAATCAGCTCTCTCAGAACTTGCATACCCAAACATCATTCCCTGGTCACCAGCACCTATCTCATGATCTTCCTTTTCCACACCCATGGTAATATCTGGTGATTGTGCACTGACATACACATGTACCTCTGCTTCATCAGGGAAAAAGGTTTCCCCACTCTCAAACCCTGCTTCAGGATACCCGATCTGTTTCAGTGCATTGATAGCGATCTTTTCATAAAAAGCAGTGTCAACAGGCACTTTGCTTTTTACTTCGCCACCTATGATAATATGCTTCCCGCTGATGAACACTTCCGTTGCTACTTTAGCATCAGGGTCACGTTGTAGTAACATATCCACAATACTGTCTGCAATAATATCAGCACATTTATCAGGGTGCCCTGCCGAAACAGCCTCTGAAGTAAAAAGATACATCCTATCTCCTTTTCTTTCATTACTAATTATTATATTAACAAAACTATACTTTAATCAGGACTTTCAGACTTCTTCTATCGCTTTTAGAAATAGTTCTCTATCTTCATCATTATGAAAAACAAAATGTACTTTCATACCCTCTTTTCTCTCTAAAAAATGCTTCACCTCTTCATAGGCTACAGTAGCCGCTTTATCTTTAGGATAGGCGTATATTCCTGTAGAAATAGCGGGGAAGGCAATATCCTTGCACCCCAGATTATCTGCCAACTTAAGGGACTCGCTGTAACATGAAGCAAGCAATTTGGCACATTGATCCCCACATTGGTGATAGATCGGTCCTACCGTGTGGATGACATACAATGAAGGCAGGTTACCCGCATTTGTGGCTACAGATTTTCCCGTAGGCAAACCATCAGGGTATTTCTCTTGGCGTATCTTTTTGCATGCCTCAAGGATTTCATCTCCTCCTGCTTTGTGGATAGCACCGTCTACACCACCCCCGCCCATCAGTGAACTGTTCGCTGCATTGACGATCGCACAGACTTTTTCTTTCGTAATGTCACCTGTTTTGATAATGATCCTGTCCATCCTTTTGCCTTTAAAAAAGATTTATCCTATAATAACATAAAGTAAGGAGCAGATCATCATGACAGATATTGGGAAAAGTCTTATCATTATAGGTTTTGTGGTCATCATCATAGGTACTGTGTTACTCTTTAGTGACAAACTTCCATTCAATCTTGGAAAACTCCCCGGTGATATCTCCTTCAAAAAAGAAAACTTCTCTTTTTATTTCCCGATCACAACGTCTATCTTGATCAGTGTTATTTTATCACTTCTGTTTTATCTCTTTGGTAGGTTCTTTAGATAAGAACTTCCAATATGGTGTTATAATACTAAAGGAAAAAGGAGAGGATATGCCAAAATCACACAAGTTAATCTATACAATATATCTGGTTATTTGGGTCATTATGGCGATCAATCCCAAATATCCCGCTGATTGGCTTATTGAAAATGTATTGATATTCATTTGTGTTCCTTTTATTATCTGGATGGATACCAAGCATCAATTTACACTTTTAAGCATGATTTTTCTTCTCATATTTTCCAGCCTGCACTCTTTAGGATCGCACTATACCTATTCAGAGATGGTGCACTTTAACACCATCACACAGTTTTTTGGCTTTGAGAGAAATCATTTTGACCGCTTGGTACATTTTCTGTTTGGATTACTTCTCTTTAGGGTACTGTTTGAGATGATTGCTCCTAGTACAACTACGGTTAAAACTGCTTTACTCTTTACCTTTACGATGATTCTTTCTATCTCCACACTCTATGAACTGCTTGAATGGCTTGCAGTGGTTATATTGCACCCTGAACTCGGGATGGCTTTTTTAGGCACACAGGGAGATATATGGGATGCGCACAAAGACTCTGCTCTTGCCATGACAGGTGCTTTGATCAATATACTTTTTTATCAAAGCTATAAGCATTTATGGCTATTAAAAAGAGGATAAAAGCTATCTATGAAAGAGCTGTAGTAGGTTATAAGCCTAATCTCTTTTTCTTGTATTTTACAATGCGTCCGTCATCATCTGCAAGATACACATTATCTTTCGCATCAAAGGCTATACCTTCCCAGGCACCCTTCTCCAATTTAACTTTTTGTACAATTTTCTTCTTTTGAAGATCATACTTGATCAAAAGATCTTCTTTATCACTCACCATATAAAGATATCCATCATAAAAAGTAAGTCCTGCAGTGTCAGCAACATGATGTTCAATCACATCAATGATCCTTGAAGGATAAGGCATCAATCTGACTACAGCAATGAAAGATTTCTTTTTCTTCTTGGATTGTTTGGCTAGATAGACTCTATTGCCTACTTTTGCAATGCCTTCTATTCCCGATTTTTTGTTAAACAGCGGTAACTTTTTCCCATGATAGATGGTATCCAAAGGAATTTCCTTCTTTTCACCTGTCAGAGTGTCAACCATTAACAACCCTTTATTTTCAAGAGCAAAAATCATCTGTGACTCTTCACATACAATACCTTCAAGATCATACTTCCCCAGCTTTATTTTTTGAAGTATCTTTCCTTTTCGGTGGATCTTATAGTAAGCCCCTTCATCATTGGCGACAACAAGTGTATCATCACTGGTACAATAACTTACCCCTGAAGCTTCTGGGATCTTTGCGATCACCTTTCCTTTGGGATCAGCACAGGCACTAACCCATAATACAAAAGGAAGCCATACATAATATTTCATATATGGCACCCGAACTCCATTCCAAGCTTCAATAATTCAGCGTTTATTTCGTATTTTTTAAAAGCAACATCTTCAATATCTTTATGATTAAATCCACTTTTATTGTAACAGATCACGGAGCTTTTATTGCCTTCAAGCAAACCATCTATAGCCTGGGTCACAAAATCAAAAGCCATAAGACGGTCATACACTGTAGGATTTCCCCCACGTTGCATGTGACCCAGTACTGTAATACGGGATTCTATACCTATCTCTTCTTCAAACCACTGTGCAACATCTTCTGAATTTTTCATAGCTTCAGAGACCACTGCGATAAAATACTCTCTGCCCTCTTGTATCTGTTTTTTAAAACATGATTTATAATCGTTTAGTTCATAGGGTATTTCCGGTATTAAGCACATCTCTGCCCCAGAGGTCAGTGCTGAGACAAGTGCCAGATAGCCACACTCTCTTCCCATCGCTTCTATGACAAATGCACGGCTAAAGGATGATGCAGTATCTCTGATAGAGTCTATGGCATACTTAATGACATTAAGTGCTGTATCTACACCAAGACAGTACTCTGTTCCAGCAATATCATTGTCGATCGTAGCAGGAATACCGGCAAAGCTTAACCCTTCACTCTCGTCACTCAGTGCCTGCATCCCTTTAAAGGAACCATCACCACCCAAAACGACCAAATAACCTATATTATGTGCCTTGAGGTTATCAAGTGCCTGTTTACGATAAGACTGCTCCATAAAACGTTTTGAACGAGAAGAGCGTATCTTTGTCCCACCACGTGAAATGATACCTGCAACATCACGGTAACCTGCCTTATAGATGTTGTTGTCTATCAAACCTTCAAAACCATTATTTACAAAATACGGTGTAAGTCCTTTCCCAATGCTGTATTCAACAAAACGCTTGAGTGCAGCATTCATTCCTGAAACATCACCACCTGAACAGAGTATCGCTATATTTTTCATGGTTTAGCCTTTGTACATTCATATAAAAAATTATAACATTAAAATGTATTCAAAGGAATTCATTCAAAAAATATGTATAATATCCATAGAGGTACCAGTATGAAAAAAAAGTCCAATAATTATTCTGACACGTTAAAACAGATCAAAACCATCGTCAATGATCCATCTTATGAAATTGCAGAGGAAGATAAAAATTTTATCTATTCTGATGAGGCCAGAGGAGTAAGACTTCAGCTTGATTATCTCAAAGCAGAGGTAAAAATGCAAAAACAGGGTGTGGACCATACAATTGTGGTTTTTGGTAGTGCCCGTATTGTTGAATTTGATATTGCTATAAAAGAATTGAAAAAGATCGAAAAGGAGTTGGAGGCTTCTCCTCATTCAGAAGCACTTCTTATTGCACTTAAAAAAGCGGAAAGTATAGTAAGAAAGAGTCATTACTATGACGAAGCACGTAAATTTGGTCAACTGGTAGGGAAAAGCGGTAAAAGCCCTGAAGATATGCATGTCACCTTAATGACAGGAGGTGGTCCTGGTATTATGGAAGCAGCAAACCGCGGTGCTTCTGATGTGGGTTCCAAATCTATCGGTCTCAATATAGACCTCTCACATGAACAATTCCCTAACCCATACATTACACCTGAACTCTGTTTCCAGTTTCGATATTTTGCCGTACGTAAACTCCATTTTATGCAACGCGCCAAGGCGCTGGTCATCTTTCCAGGAGGTTTTGGTACCCTTGATGAACTCTTTGAAGTATTAACACTGATACAAACAAAAAAAAGTCACCCTATACCCGTCATTCTGCTTGGAAAAGAGTACTGGAACCGTATGATTGATTTTGATTTTTTACAAGAAGAGGATGCCATAGCGTCTCATGATCTAGATATATTATCGTATGTAGATAATGCAGAGGAAGCATGGGATGCCATTATACAATGGCACAAAAAGAACAAAACTCCACTCTTTTAAGCCCTGCCATAAAAGAAAAAGCACCATTACGCTATAATCGCGACAATATTATCATGTAGGATAGTCTGATGAGCGAATCAACTGAAAAAAAAGCAACATATAACCCAAAAGAAGTAGAAGATAATTACTATAAACTCTGTGAAGAGCGTGGGTACTTTGAAATAGATGGAAATAAGCGTATCCAGGAGGAAGGGAAAAACTTTTCTATTATGATGCCTCCTCCAAATGTTACAGGGTCTCTGCATATCGGTCATGCACTTACATTTACACTCCAAGATATCATTACACGTTATAAGCGTATGGATGGGTTTAAAACACTTTGGCAACCTGGTACTGACCATGCAGGTATTGCTACTCAGAACATTGTAGAAAAGCAGCTTTTAGCCGAAGGTACGACAAAAGAAGAGATAGGAAGAGAGAAATTCTTAGAGCGTGCATGGTTGCAAAAAGAGACAAGTGGCGGCAACATCGTACACCAGATGAGAAAGCTGGGAGTCACACCTGCATGGAAACGTGAGCGTTTTACCATGGATGAGGGGCTTAAAGAAGCCGTCAAAGAAGCATTTGTCTCACTTTACAATGAAGGTCACATCACTCAAAATAATTATATGGTCAACTGGTGTACCCATGATGGTGCATTGTCTGACATTGAAGTAGAACACGAAGAGGTCAATGGCAAATTCTACACGATGATCTATAAATTTGCTGATGGTTCAGGAGAGCTTGAAGTAGCGACTACTAGACCTGAGACATACTTCGGTGATACCGCGATCATGGTACACCCTGATGATGATCGTTATACAGACATCGTTGGTAAAGAGGTTCTTTTACCACTGACGGATAGAAAGATCAAGGTTATTACGGATGAATATGTAGATATGGAGTTTGGAACAGGTGTGGTTAAAGTGACACCTGCACATGACCAAAATGACTATGCGGTAGGGAAAAGACATAACTTAGAGTTCATCAAGGTCTTTGATGAAAAAGGGATATTAAATGACTACTGTGGTGATTTTGCTGGTTTAGAGCGTCTAGAAGCGCGTCCAGTGATCGTAAAAGCACTTGAAGATGCCGGACATATCGTGAAAATAGAAGAGCATATTCATCAAGTAGGACACTGTTACAGATGTAAGAATATCGTTGAACCTTTTATCTCTCAACAGTGGTTCTTGAGTGAAAAAATAGCTGAAAATTCTATCAAAGAGACTAAAAAACACAACAACTTCCACCCTGCCCACTGGATAAACTCTTATACAGCATGGATGGATGAACTTCGTCCTTGGTGTATCTCTCGTCAACTATGGTGGGGACACCGTATACCGGTATTTACCTGTGATGACTGTGGCCATCAATGGGCAGACAGGGAAGATGAACCTGAAACATGTCCAAAATGTGCATCAAAGAAAATAACACAAGACCCTGACGTACTCGATACATGGTTCTCTTCAGCCTTATGGGCAATGTCACCTTTAGGTTGGGGAAATAACGGTAAGCTTACAGAACTCTATAATGAAACTGACATGGAAGATTTTTACCCTAATTCACTGCTCATTACAGGTTTTGACATCATGTTCTTCTGGGTAGCAAGAATGATGATGATGGGTGAACATTTTACAGGGAAACTACCATTTGAAGACATCTATATGCATGCGCTTGTAAGAGATGAACACGGTGCGAAGATGTCAAAGTCAAAAGGCAATGTGATCGATCCACTTGATATGGTGGAAGAACATTCAGCAGATATTATCAGATTTACTTTGGCATACCTGGCTGTACAGGGTCGTGACATAAAACTGGGTGCTAAAAATCTAGAGCAGTTTAGAAACTTTACGAACAAACTTTACAATGCAACAAACTACTTGCAACTCAATGTAGATACTTTTCCAGAACTCAAAGATATAGAAGTTAAAACACTGCTTGGGCGCTATATGCAAAGCCGTTTGAGTCTTGCGGTAGAGAAGATTCGTACCTCAATTGAGTCTTATAAATTTGATGAGTCTGCAAAAACACTCTACAACTTTGTATGGAATGAGTTTTGTGATTGGGGTATCGAATACTCTAAAGCCGACAGAGAAAGCATCGTAGAGCTTGGTGCGATCTTCAAAGAGACACTTAAAATGGTTTCTCCGTTCATGCCGTTTATCTCTGATCATCTTTACCACAAACTCTCAGGTACTACACTAGAAGGTGGTGATTCATTAATGGTCATGAACTTCCCTAAAGAGATAACAAGAGACGTAGAAGCTGAAAACATGTTTGCGATCATCGAAGAGTCTATCACTGCTCTGAGACGTGCTAAAGTAGTCATCGATATGGGTAATAGCAAGATAGAAAAAGCCTACATCAAACTAGATGTAAATATCGATACAGAGATGGCTCGTCCATTCATACAGAAATTGGCTAAAGTGGAAAATATTGAGTTTGTGGATGCAAAAGTAGCAGACTCCATTACGGATGTTTCTGATAATTTAGAAGTGTATCTGCCAACGGGTGAGATAGATATGACACCTATCATCAACAAACTGACTAAACAAAAAGAGAAGCTAGAAAAAGAGATACAAAAATTAAGTGGTATGCTCAATAATGAAAAGTTTGTTGCCAATGCACCAGCAGAAGTACTTGCCACAAATAAGCAAGCACTTGAAGATGCGCAAAGCAAGATAGAAAAAGTGAGTGCAGAACTTGCAGGGTTTGGTGTATAATGACTCCTCTAGCACAAGAAGCGTACAACGCATTACTCGC
The DNA here is from genome assembly GCF_019972115.1 of Sulfurovum sp. TSL6. Taxonomy (NCBI): domain Bacteria; kingdom Pseudomonadati; phylum Campylobacterota; class Epsilonproteobacteria; order Campylobacterales; family Sulfurovaceae; genus Sulfurovum; species Sulfurovum sp. TSL6. Next base: position 790,500 of record NZ_BPFJ01000001.1, read on the forward strand.
AAAAGAATACGATAAGGCCCTTGAGCTCTATACTGCTCTAGAAAAACAAAATGACCCTGTATCTTATTACTATCTAGGTTTTCTATATTTTAGAGGCTATGGTGTCAACCAAGATACTAAAAAAGCCTTTGACTACTATCTAGAATCTGCAACCAGAGAAGTACCTTTGGCACAGTTTGAAGTGGCATTGATGCTAGAAAACGGTGAAGGGTGTGAGAAAAATGAATCAGAAGCAGCCTTCTGGTACGAAGAAGCAGCCAAAAGAGGCAACATAGATGCCTTTAATAACCTTGGTGCCATGTACAAAGAGGGTCGTGGTGTACACCAGGATTACAAAAAGGCATTCATACTCTTCTCTAAAGCAGCTCAGGCAGGCAATGCCAAAGCACAGTTTAACCTGGGCGCATTATATGACATGGGGTTAGGTTGCGAAGAGGATAAAGAGAAAGCCATAGAGTGGTGTAGAAAAGCTGCCTATCAAGGCCATGAGATGGCAAAAGGTATTATCAAACGTATGCAGCAAGACGGGCAGATCGTTTTTTAAAATACTTGTAGAGAATTGTTCTAAGCAGCATATAAAAAGAGATTAGATTATTTATCTCTTTTTACTCCAGACACATACTTTGTATGCAGTCTGGAATATATTCAATACATTTTAGTTTGAAGTATTGATATCAACCAATGTTGTTTGTCCTTTCAAGACTTCAACATTATGTTTTTCATAGAAAAATTCATTATATATACCACCTGCTAGGTAGTCTGCCGTAATAAGAGTATAGTTTCCTTCACCAAGGTATGCCAACGTAAAGTTACCATCACTAATATTGACATCGTCTGAGCTTACAGCATTCGGGAAAGGATCTAATTCATCATTCCAATCACCTTCTTTGTAAGCAAAAACCCTCAAATTATTATGGTCTGAAAAATCAAGAACTGTTCCCCTAATCATACCTGAAAGTTCAGTGACCACCAATCTAATCACTGGTTTTAAATTATATTTTCCACTTCCTGTCGGAACAATTGATTTATATATATCGAAATCTGCAGTCACTTCGATTTTTGCATCAGCCGTGATATCAAATGCACCTTTACCTTTATAACCGCTTTGTCCTCCACTAGGAACAAATAATGGCGCAGATGATCCATCAGACCATGTTATATTACAATCTGGATTACTTTTAACTTCTGACTCTTTTGTAGGGGCAGCCAATTTAAAGCGAATCTCCTGATAGTGACCTGCCGGCAGAATCATATTTCCCAAATGAAGTGATTTACCATCATGAAGTTCAAATAGGTTGAATGTCTGAGGCTCGAAATCTTCAGCAGTGATCCAATTTCCCTCATAATTGTATTCAATACCAATAACAGCAATATTCACTTCTGTTACATTTACATCGTTTTCTTTATCCAACTGAGGTTGCGCATCAGTGATACTGAGTGATAAAGTACCCGTTGGAGTAGAAGAACCGCCTCCACAGCCTGTGATGAGTGTGATTAGTGTAAAAGCTAACACAATAGCTATCATATTATGAAATTTTTTCATAAATACCCTTTTTTATATATTGGATGTTGCGCAAAAGAAATATGAATTTATTTTGGCAGCCTGGCGATCTTAAAATGAAGACCCATAGCTTTCCGTCCCTGCTTCACAACAGGTTTGGCACAACAAAATAATTTTGAATTAAATAGAATTTGCAGGCAGAACAAGTTGTAAAAGCAAAATAATACTTTTAGTATTGGTATTTGGCAACCTGGCGATCTTAGAGTTAAGACCCATAGCTTTCCGTCCCTGCTTCACAACAGGTTTGGCACAACAAATTATATTTAAAAAGTCTCTTTACTATAACGTAGGTATTATATATCATTATGAATTAGATACATCTTGAATGATCCAAACTTGCATAATATTTTATAATATTGGAACTTCAGTAACATTTTGTAAAAACTGTTTCTCAAACTCTTCTACATCTACAGCTTTGGAAAAATGATATCCTTGATACCTAAGTTTTGGATCTAGCCCTCTAAGCAGCTCTAGTTGCTGTTCGTTTTCAATACCTTCTATAATGATGTTATAGTTGAATTGTCTTCCTATGTCCAATATACTTGAAACAAGATGTACTTCACTAGGGTTGAATTCTATATTTTTTATAAATTCCTTATCTATTTTCAATGTATGGAAAGAAAGCTTCTTTAGATAAGATAAAGAAGAGTAGCCTGTACCAAAATCATCAATGGCACATCTTACTCCTTGCCTACGTAACTCATTAATGACATCCTCTGTATTATCAAAATTATCAATCAGTGATCGTTCTGTGATCTCTATCATGATGTCATGAGTCTCTAGTCCATATTTTCTTAACTTGTTAAGGAATTCCCTAGCAAAATTATTTTCTACAAATTGCTGTGCATTCACATTGATCGAAACATACTCCAGGTTCCAGCTATTCTCTTTTTTCCATTGAGCTATATGCTGGCATACATTATCAAGAACCCACCATGTAATCTGTGAGATCAAACCTGCTTTAATAGCCAATGGTATAAAATCCTGCGGTGACAGGGCTCCTCTTGTCGGATGATCCCAACGTACAAGTGCCTCAGCAGAGCACACTACATCTTCATCTATGGAAACTACGGGTTGATAAAAAAGACCCAACTGATTATTTTTGACTGCATATACCAGGTCATGCTGAAGCATAAATAGCTCTTTTTGTTGTTTGTCTAAAGAAGAATCATAATATGCAACATGTCCATTATCATTCTTTGCTTGATACATTGAAAGATCTGCATGTCTTATGATCTCTACGATATTCGTATAAGCAGGTTTCATAATAACGATACCTATACTTGATTTAATATGTAAATGCATCTCTTTGATGATAAAGGGTTCTAAGAAAAGATCCTGTATCTCTCTAGAAAACTCTTCAGCTTCTTTATGAGCCATGTTTTTATCTTCTGATACATGTGGAATAATAATGATAAATTCATCTCCACCCAATCTGCTGACCATACAATCTTTTCCTAAGTTATCGGTCAAACGTTTAGATACAGCAAGAAGTACATCATCTCCCACTTGATGCCCCAAAGAGTCATTAATGCTTTTAAACTGATTAAGATCAAGATAAAAAAGTATTGAAAAATATGTTTTATGTTTTACACTCGTTACAAGTTTCTCCATATAGTTCCTAAAACCTCTACGATTGAACAAACCGGTAAGTACATCATGTTGCACCAAATATTCAAGCTCTGTTAAGGCGGTATGTTCTTTCGTTTTATCCTCTATCATACCTACGCCACCCAAAACATTATTATCTGAATCACTAAAAGAAAAAACTTTTGCATCTATCCAAAATGGCTTATTATTGAGGGATACATATGGACCTTCATAAGATTGTGTACCCTCACTAATTGCATTTTTTAATACTTTTAATATACGTCTGTCTGGAAGCATACGAAGATCCATTCCTGTGATCTTCTCTTTTTCATGCTCAAATAATGTCTTTAATTGTTCATTACACTCTAGTACCTTTAAATCTTTATTATAGGTAAAGATACCAAGAGGTGCATTTTTAAATAAACTATTTAAAAGCATATGTTCCGATTGCAACATATTAAAAGCATTTTTTTGTTGATACATATTATAGATGTTGGTCACTTGTGCAAGAAAATACAAGATCAGTGAAATGGTAAGTATGATATGCAAAGGCGTATCATGAAGCAATGCCATAGAAAAAATAAGAGGCAATAAAAGAATAGTTGAATACATGATATTGAGTCGTGCATCTGCCGATAAAGAAACTGTAGAACCTAAAGACAATCCTAAAAGTACCGCAACAATATAAAGTTGATAATAGTGATCTACCTGATGTATAAAAATAAAACCTAATGTTGAAAAAACAAGTGCAGTCAATATTGCATCAACGACAAATTTTTTATACCATAATGCCATGGAGTATTTTTTAGGATTTTGTTTAAAACTATAAGCAGAATAAAGTCTATATCCTGTTAAGATCATCAAGATCAGTGACCACACTAGAATACTGCCATCAAGTATTGGGTATAAAGCTACAATGATTAAAATAGCTAATAGAACAACAACTAACAGTGCTCTCGTCGAAAGTGTATACAATGAATTGACTACAGAGTCATCAACCGTTTGAAGCTCTTTTATGTTCGAGAATAATCTTTTTAAATTCATACAACATTGTAGCATGAAACCCTAATAAGTTGAATATATTTTAAAGTTCATTTCCTGTTTTAATGATATCCAGCCCAAAACGTGCTCTTAACGCATGTATATTTTGATGTAATTGTTTTTCTTTGCTGTCGTCATGGAAATCTATCAGTGAAAGTGTCTTCAGGTTAAGTGAAGCAAAACTTGAAACGTTCAATGTCAGTTTGATAGCTCCTTTATTGCTCTGGGCTATCTCTTCATACATGTCTGAAAGCATAGACTTAAAGAGTGTTTCAGAAAAAACCCTGTTCACAGTTAGTGTCTTTTTAACTTTTACACCATACTCATACCCTATCTTCAAATAATAGCTTGTAGGGTTCACCTCCATAGCCATCACCATATAGATAATATGCCTTGCCATGATCATAATACGTCTTTTGATCTCAGCATTATCATGTATGGCATCAAATGTTCGACTGATGCCTATGGACTTCCTCTCCCCTCTGCTGCTGATACCTTCATGATCTGTTCCGGTAACACGTCCATAGAGTTGGATACCAGGTTTTTTCCATGATTCAAGCAGTCTTTTGTTTCGCTTTATATCACCAAGTGTAGAGATATAATGTGCTTCCAGCCTCTTTTGAAATCCTTTTCCTATACCTGGAAACGCTTTAATAGGAATATTTTCTATATAGGTATCTATATCTTTCACCTCATACACACCATAAGGCTTGGCAGACTCTGTTGCCAGTTTGGCGATCCATTTTGCCTTTGCAATCCCTATCGAAACAGGAATGTCAAAATATTCCAGTATCTTTGCCTGTAACTCTTGAGCAAAACCATACACCTCTTCATCTTTTTTCCAACCGCTGACATCACCAAAAAACTCATCAATGCTGTACTGTTCTACCTTGGGAATATGTGCCAACATGAAATCATGTATCTTATGCGAAAGCTTATGATAAAGTGGATAGTTCGAAGGTATCACCGTCATCTCAGGGCAAAGATGTAATGCCTGTGCTATGGGCATAGCCGTTTTCACTCCACATAATCTCGCTTCATAACTTGCAGTAGTTACGATGCCCCGTATCTTTTTTCTTCCTTCTATCTCATCTACAAAATAAGTCTCAAACGTTTTCTTTTTATCACTATAGAACACAGGAGCAACAAACGCACCGGAATTATCATTCATAAGCCTAATATGGGTGCGTTTTTTATTAAATATCTCAAGGTTACTGCGAGACCCGACACACATAGGTATACCTTTTAAAGCATGATTTACACTCCGTTCGGCAGAAGCAAAAAAACTGTCTATGTCGATATGCAAAAACATACTATTTAACCTTCTCTATCGTATTTGGAAAAGTATATCCGGCTTTAAAAGCAAACATTAAAAATATGACAAAATGTCATAGATTTTTCCAATGTTTTTCAAAAATATAAAATAAATAATTTTTATTTATAAGTTAAATATTATTTAACACTTACTTAACACTTATATTCTAGAATTAAAATGGATTGTTTTATAACAATCCATAGGGGGGATATTAGTATTCTAATATCAATTAGGTTTGACACTTGGTGTCTTGAACATAATTAGACTAAAAGGAAGAAGAATGAAGTTAAATACTAAAGCATTAATGCTTTTGTTAACTGTGGGAGTCGTTTTTTCATTAAGCGGATGTGGTGATGGTAGCAGCACATCTACAGTAACAACAGTTACAGACAGTGATCCTGCTCCAGGCGAGTTAGGCTATCAGATAGTTACAGATCAAAATATCACCTATGTCGACTACACCGGAGGTACACGTGTATCACCGCTATCTGCTGCAGCAGCTGAATATCATACTGGCATAAAATACGGAAATACACTCTTTGACAGTGCCGATAATAAATGTATGAACTGTCATAATGAACTCTATGACACATGGAAAGGTTCTATGCATGGAAAATCGTGGACAGATCCGATATTCCAATCTAAGTTCCAGGATTTCTTACGTACACACTTAGCAAAAATTGGTGAGGTAAAAGATATAGAATACCAGCAAAAAGACATTATTAATGGTACTTCTGTAGGAACTAACAACATGTTTAGTGGTGCAGCACAAACATGTATCAAATGTCATGCTCCAGGTGCTTACTATGCAGGTGATGTAAGAGTAACAGTAACTGATGTAGGAAGTGCACTAGACCTTAACAATACAGAGTTAAAAGGTCTAAAGGCATTACATGAACCAGCAGTACAGGATCCAAATGGAGAGATCGCAGTTATTGCTGCAAATCCTCAAACAGATAGAGTATATAAAGCAACATTCCAGATCGGACATGAAGCCAATCGTGAAGGTATTAACTGTGCGTTCTGTCATAGCATAGAGACGCCTAGACTAATGAAAGAATATGGTATGGATAACGGTATTTATACTTTAGCTAAAGATATGCGTGTAGGCCCTCATGGACCTATCAAGCAAGAAGCAGGAACTGATCTAACATATCATGATGATGCTACTCATGCTAATATGAATAAATTCTTTAGACTTTGGGGACCTGAAAAATATGCTGACTACAATGCAACACCAAAAGGTGTGAATTACTTGGCTGATGCAGGTGAATTTGATGAAGGTAAAACCGTTGATGGTCGTTATACAATGACAAGTAAAGATATCAATGGAACAAATGGCAAAGTACACTTTACTGGTGGACCGTTCTACGGACCATATGGTGTCACAGGTACTAACAATGAAAACGAAACAGATCAGACAGATAGAAAAGCACAGATCAATCCACATTATGAAGTGGAATTAAACAACCACTTTGGAGAAAGCGGTAAAGGCTTATGTCTTTCATGTCATCAACGTTCTGCAGGGGCAGCAGTACCAGGCGGTGAAGATGGTGAAGGTCACTTTATGGAACTTTGTTCAACACAAATGGCTGTGACTACAGGTACTGATGTAGCTTCCAGTGACACATTAAGTTCACCGAAATGTCAAAAATGTCATATGGAAAGAATAGAAGGTACAGTACTACACCAATGGGCACGTCCAGATAAGTTATGGACACTCGCAGATAATCCTAATCTAACTGCTCACTTTGATCCTACGGATCCAGAAAGTCATGGTGATGAAAACCCTGTAGCTGCTGGTTGGTTAAACTCACATGCATTCTTAGGTGCAAGTAAAACAGGTCAAAAAACAAGTGTTACTGCTAAGATCCAAAGTGGATTTGAAGCGAAAGTAAATGAATCAGTGTCAAATGATGGTAACGCATTAACAGTGACTACTGCACTAACAAATAAGACTGCACACATGTTCCCAGGTGCACACCCTATGCGTCGTGTATTAACACGTTTGATCGTGACATCTGACCAAGGTATAGTTCCTATTAGTACTAGTACTGGTGACTCTTCCTTTGATTATATTGAAAATAATGTACAACCATTAGCTGGTAAAGTACTTCACTCAAGTGCATTAACTCCAGTTCCAGTTGCCAATAATGGAAGCGAAAATTTAGACTTCCCTGGAAAAGTAACAGACTTGAATGGCTCAGAAGTAAGTGGGCAGAAATTTGATGGTACAAAATACACTATTACGGGTGTAGATGCAACAGTAAGCTTCGACACGCAATCTACAGATAACAGTGGAGTAACAACAGGTACTGTAACAAATGCAGCGATAGTCGTAGATAGTAATAACTCTACGTTTACTCGTATTTATGGACATGAAACAGGTAAAAGGTATGATGCAAATGGTAAGCCAAGTAAGAACACTAGCGATACCTTTATTGTACGTCCTGGATTTGACTCATGGATGGTTGAAAAAGATAACCGCCTAAGTCCTAATGAAACAGAAACATATACACTGACTTACGATATCACAGGTAAAACGAATGTGAAAGTAGAATATAGAGTATACTACATGCAAAAAGGTGCTAATGGTAAATTCGTCGTTGATCCGGCTACTGGTTTCCTAGACCAAGCTAAGAGTGATGCGAAGAAACTATTGGTTACAGAAGTATATAGATATCCAGAATCACCTTAGGTAAACTTCTTGATTCCACCCCAGTTGAGGGTGGAATAACACTACTCTTCTTTTACATGCTTTTATAACTACTTACAAATATTATCTATAAAACTACATACAAAAGCTAGTTTTTCATACTCATTTTTTACAATTTTGTGCCTAAATTTGAAATAAAAATAGTAGAAAATGATTATATAGTGGATGAGTCTAATGTAAACTTTGAAAGGTATACTGTCAAAAGATGTAATTAAGTGTATAGAGCATTATCTAAGCAACATAATGAGTGTTTACTCATTATGCTAAGGAATAAAAAAAGCCAAGACAGCACCAACAGTTATAAACAAATACGCACCTATAGACCATAATTCAATGGTAGTAGGTACTTCCTGCACACCAAGAAAATTACTGATGGACATACCGCCATAGAAATAAAATAAAAAATAGCTAATCACGAACCCCAAAGTATAAGGTATAAAGACAATCCCTAGAAGTAAAGAAACCTCTGCATATTTCTTAAAAAGATCAGTCAATTCATTTTTTAGAGTAAACTTAGGGCCTAATTTTTGACTTTTGACACGGTTTTTCAAAAATGTTTTCTTTGGTTTAGAGAAAGGGTCATGAGAAACAGTTTCTTCTTTCGTATCCTCTATAAGTTGTTCTTGATTATCTTTTGATACTTGTGTAAGCGCATCCCAGTCTAAATTTTCTTCTTCTATAGTCTCTTCTCTTACGTACATGATGATCCTTTACTGTAGGTATTGCATCTTTAAAAACTCTGTTTAAGTGTCATACACTATATGATATGGGTTCGTTTTTATTAGAACAAAATAATTTAAATTAAATAAGATTTATGCATAAAAGAGTAAAGTAGAACATATACATAAAATACAAGTATTCGTATGTAGCAACCTGGCAATCTTAATCTACTAAGACCCATAGCTTTCCGTCCCTGCTTCACAACAAGTTTGGCTCAATCAATAATATTTAAAAATAACTTTCGTAATTGATTATATTGGATATATAATTAAATAAATCTTACACTCTATTCAATAAGCAGAGGCATTTGCAAAACAAATAATTATATTTATCCTTTATTATTTTTGGCCATTTTTAATGATCTTTTACTATGAATACCAAGCCAATAGACTTCATATCTACACGTGTCATTATTATTTTTTAGAAAAATAGACATCTATTTGTCTTCTTTAAAATATATTGTATAATATTAAGAAGGAAGGAAGGTGTATGATAGAGATGTTGAGAAAAATATTTGGTAAAAAAAAGGAAAAAACCGAAGTCCAAAATCCCCCAGGAAGAACCTTCAATAGAGTTCTAACAGGAAGATATTTTGGCTGTGAAGATGTAAATGCAGATGAAGAGACTATTGCCAAAGCAAAGCAGGACAAGATAGACCAGATAAAAGAACTGGAACTGATACCTATGTTTATAAGATACTCTTACGATAGAAAAAGAGGAGATGGCATTGACAGTGAAGAAGATCATCCTACATCTGCTCATGTTGCATTCCAAAAAGAGGTGTTTGCTGAAAACTGGAACATGGTGCATGTGACGGAAATTTCATTCACAGTATATTATTCAGACTTTGATGAATTTGAAAAAATGGCAGGGGTAAGTCTCAATGATGACTTTAAAGATCTCACCTCTACTATGTTCAATGGAAAAGACAGAAGAAAAGAAGAAAGAGAAGCATAACAAGTTCTTAGAGAAATTTACATCTTTAGTATGTTTACCTTAACTATGACACTTTTCTTTCGAGTCATCTCTTATATTTTATACGAATGCTTCTATTAAGAATTACTAAACATCTCATAACACTTCAGTTCAATTACATTAAAGTTAAGAATAAACTATTATAATCTATAATAATAAATTTAAGAGGTCTGATTAACAAATACATATACTTAGCTGGATAACATGTTTAGAAAAATATTAGTTTTATTAGTTTTATCTGTAGTGACATCATATCCCGCCGTTACACTTACAGATAAAAAAGAACAATATGACCACTTTACACTCTACTATTATTATGATCACAGCAATACACTTGATATTAACACTATTGAAAAGATAGATTTTACCAAGGTGATACCAAGTCAATTTTCTCAAGGTTATTATACGGGGACAGCATGGATAAAACTACATGTAACAAATCATAGTGATAATGAAGATTATGTACTTTATTTTACAGAGCCTTTTTGGTCAACATTAGATCTGTATACAAAAAATAATGATGCATGGGATATACAGAAAAATGGTCTCAATGTAAGGCTTCAAGAAAGAAGTATTCAAAATTACAATCCAGCCTATAAACTACATATCTCACCAAACGAAAGTGCGACATATTATATAAAAGGCAAGACAGATTCGGGACATATTGGGGAATTTAAGATCTTGACTGAAGAAGAGTTTTTTAGACCCAACCGTATTGATATTACAGATATCTATATTATCTATGCTGGTATATTATTCATTATAGTCTTATTCAGTATGTATAATTTAATCATCATTAAAAATCGTATCTTCGCATATTACATTGCATATATACTCTCTTTTATTGTATTTATAGCTATGAAAAGTGGTTTTTACTTAGAGCTTGGTTTTTCTGGTTGGAGTGAAGGGCTGCATGTTGTTGGCACTATTGTAGTATTGTTCCTGGTTCTGTTCTCAGGTCGTTTTTTAGAGTTGCAAAAACGCATGCCAATGATCGATAAGCTTTTTAAGATATCAGCAGCAGTTTTTTTACTTTTTGCACTGCTTATATCACAAGATATCCCCTATGCATGTTTAATGTTTAACATTTATTCATCATTGTTCTTTACTCTTCTTCTTGTTATCGCAGTCAAAGCCTGGTATCAAGGTCTTATAGGTGCCAGATACTATCTTATTGCACTTATCATTTATATGCCTGCTATGGGTATGATGACTTTAACCTTTAATGGTGTCTTAGACAATACAGACATAAACAGATACGCTTTTCTTGCAGGTTCATTTATTGAGATCATCTTCTTTACACTTATCTTGAGCAACAAGTACAGTGAACTGAATCTCAAGAAGATACAAAAACAAAAGCTACTTTTAAAAGCAAAAAAGAGCAATCAAAAGTTTTTGGAAACTAAGATTCTACAAAAAACAAATGATCTTCTTACGATAAATCAACAATTATTAAAGAAAACAAAAGAGCTTGAGATCACTAAAGAGCAGTTAACCAAAGATATTCTTGATCGTACAGAAACTGAAAAAGAAGTAGAAAAACAAAAAAATATTTTGCATCACCAAGCTAATCATGATTCACTTACAGGACTTCCTAACCGTGCACTATTTAACACTCGTTTGAAACAAGGGATTACAAAGGCAAAAAAGAAAGAGAGAGGATTGGCACTATTTTTTATCGACTTGGATAAATTTAAAGAGATCAATGATTCATTGGGTCATGACGTAGGAGATAGAGTTTTAAAAGTAATAACAGAAATACTTAAGAGTTCTATACGTAAAGAAGACACGCTTGCCCGTTTAGCCGGAGATGAATTTACCATTATCATGGAAGATGTCATCTATTCAGAAGATGCATCTAAATTAGGACATGCTATTCTCAATATGTTTTCAGAACCCATACATGTTAATCAGCATGTATTATATATTACAAGCAGTATCGGTATTAGTCTTTATCCCCAAGATGCAGACAATGAAAAAGATCTTTTAAAGTATGCTGATACGGCTATGTATAGGGCAAAAGAAAGCGGACGCAACAACTTTCAGTTCTATAGACCAGAAATGACAAAACATGCACTGGAACAAATGCATATGAAAACCAGTTTACGTCAAGCTATTGATAATGAAGAATTTATCATTCACTATCAACCACAGATCGACATAAATACCGATAAATTGGTCGGGATTGAGGCACTATTACGATGGCAGCACCCAACAAAAGGTTTGCTGATACCTAAAAAATTTATTTCTATGGCAGAAGAGACTGGTATGATACTTGAAATTGATGACTGGGTGATGCATACCGCTATGAAACAGGTTTCCAAATGGCATAATGACGGATTAGACCCTGGTAAACTTGCATTAAATATTTCAATGAGACAATTAGAGTCCACTCATTTCATTCATAGAATTCAAAATACTATGGATACTTACGGTTTTAAACCAGAGTGGCTGGAATTTGAAATTACAGAAGGTCATATGATGAAGAATGCTATGGAAATCATTAATAAACTGAAACAGCTCAATAAGCTGGGTATCAATATTTCCATCGATGATTTTGGAACAGGATACTCTTCATTGTCTCTTTTAAAACGTCTACCCATCAACAGACTCAAGATCGATAAATCATTTATTGAAAACATACCTGAAGATGAAGAGGATATTGCTATTATCAAATCGATCATAGCACTTGCAAAGAGTCTCAATCTTAAGGTCATTGCCGAAGGTGTAGAAACGATAGAACAGATCAATTTTTTAAAAAGTAAAAAGTGTAAGTACGTCCAGGGACACTACTATTTTTACCCTATGTCGGCAGATGAACTTCAAGAAATACTTTTAAACAAAAATGCATAGCAGGATCTATTGGCATTCTTACATTTCTCTACACTAAAAATGTTTACTCTGATTCTTTTTTCATCTTATCATAAAAATAGTTTGTTGCTTCAACAAAACCATCAACACTTCCACAGTCAAAGCGTTTCCCTTTAAACTTATAGGCTAAAACCATACCTTTTTTGGCATGATTCATCAAAGCATCAGTAATTTGTAGTTCTCCATTTTTACCAGGTTTGGTTTCTTCTATGGTTCTAAAAATATCAGGGGTAAGAATGTATCGTCCTATAATCGCTAGATTCGAAGGTGCATCTTCAGGGTCTGGTTTTTCTACCATATCTGATATCATAAAAACATCATCTTGGATCTCTTTTCCTTCGATCACTCCATATTTGTAGGTCTCTTCTTTAGGCACTTCTTGAATGGCAACTACACAACATTTATATTTGTCATAGATCTTTACCAACTGGGCTAAAACATTATCCCCCTCTTCATTCACACAAAGATCATCTGCCAGAATCACACCAAAAGGCTCATTACCGATCAAAGGCTCACCTTTTAAAATGGCATGACCGAGTCCCAACATCTCTGTTTGTCTGGTAAATGTAAAGGTACATTTATCCATCATCTCTCGCGTACTCTTCAGTAATGCTTCTTTGGAACTTCCTTTAATTTGATGCTCTAGCTCATAAGAGATATCAAAATGTTCTACCAAAGCCCTTTTACCACGTCCAGTAATGATCGCCATAACATCCATGCCAGCATCACTGGCTTCTTCTACCCCATACTGTATCAGAGGTTTGGTCAAGATGGGAAGCATCTCTTTTGGTGTTGCTTTGGTTGCGGGCAAAAAGCGTGTGCCATATCCAGCAGCTGGGAATAAACATTTTTTAATCATTTTTCTTTTCTCCTTCTTTTAATGGTTTTAACCACAATATCTCATAGGGTTGCATGATAAATATTCCTTCTTTTATCTGTCGATGTGAAATAATATCCATAAATACATCTTCTTTATAGGGTGACAAATCCACTTCAATTTCTGTTTTTTGGAAATTGTGTAGAGCGATAAGAAATTCATTACTCTCTTTACCATAATGTTTTATAGCAAAAACCTCTTTACCCAGTGATAAAAATTCAAACTTGGCAAAAGGGTCAAAACAAGGTTCATGAATACGTATCGAAATGAGTTGTTTATAACGTTTTAACAAATTATTACGTAGACTTCCTTCTTCACTCAGCTCCTCTATGATGTTGTCAAAATTTAATCTTTCACGATTGATGGCTCGATTTCGTCTCGTTTTTCTCACTGCTTCATGATAATTTCGAGATCCGACAAGTGAGTGAAAATAGATACCTGGAACCCCAGGCATGGCTAATACAACAGCTTGGGAAAGTATCATACGTTTAAGTCGCAATGTATCATCCTCATCAGGGTGGGTTAAAATATCTATATAGCTACAGTTTAACTCATAAGGAGATTTCTCCTCCTCACCCACACTTCGATATGAGACTAAACCACCATGTGCGTTGCAAGAGTTCACTAAGAAGTTCAACTCATCCTTATCAAGAATATTACTCACTGCCCGTACTCCGATACCATCATGACTGGCTGTAAAATTAAAGAAACAGACCCTGTCACTCGGAAGAGTTAAGCTCTTAGCCCATGCTGTCAATTTAGTGGTGTCTCCCGATAAAACAGAAAATGCCAAGAGTGGCGGAAGGGCAAAGTTATAAACCATATGTGCTTCGTCAGTCCCATTACCAAAATAGGAGATATTTTCATCATGTGGCACATTGGTCTCAGTAATGATAATGATCTCAGGAGCCACAGCATGGATCACCTCACGCATAAGTTGTATCAGTTCATGGGTCTGTGGCAGATGCACACAGTTTGTGCCTATCTCTTTCCAGATAAAGGCAATTGCATCAAGTCTTACAAGCGATGCACCTTTTTCTATATAAAAAAGCAGTACATCCAACACTTTGAGCAAGACCTTATAGTTCGCATAATTTAAATCCACTTGATCAGCACTGAATGTTGTCCAAATATGACGGATACTTCCTTCATCATCATTGAACTCAGTGAGTAAGGGGGTCGTCCGTGGTCGTACTACAGCCGATAGATCGAGCGAAGGATCAAGTTCGGTGAAAAAGTTATAATATTCAGGATCATTGGCCAAATACTTTTCAAACCAATGGCTCAGTTGACTCATGTGGTTAATGACACCATCAAACATAAGACGGTGATTTTGATTCAGTGCTTTAATATCTTTCCATGAACCTTTTAAAGGGCAGACGCCTTTATAATCTACAATGGAAAAACCATCATCACTCGAATAAGGGTAAAATGGCAAAATATGTACACTGTTAATGCAGTCTTGGGCATACTCATTTAAAAATCTCTTAAGCGTAGCTAATGCCGTTTCTCCTTCATGAAAGATCTGGTCACCGTAGGTAATCAGTATCACATCTTTTTCAGTCATCACATAGGGTTTGCTTTCAACCTTTTCCTGATACTCCTTGATCATTGCACATACGGCATCATATGCCAAAGAGGCATCCTCTTTGCTGTAGATACTTTCAAGATAATATTTAATAAGGTCCAATCTTTCTTTACTATCTCTTTCTAACATGAGCCATTATCCTTATTGACAGCTTCTTTAAATAGATCTGATATCTCTGGCAATACAGAACGTATACTTGTCCATGCTGAAAGGGAAGGAACCCCCAGTGGATCTGCAAGAAAACTTTCACACGCCTCTTTGAGTGCATTATCAAAAGTTTCAACGGCATCTATCTCTTTTTTTCTATCAAAATTCAAAGCATTAAATTTAGCTACTGCATCATAGCGGGAAATGGCTCTTCGACTCTCATGAAAAAATGAGCTTCGCAGTGTGGTCAGTGACTCTTTAGAAAATGTCACCCCACTCTGTGTCATGACCCTGAAAATAGTTTGTGCAATATCAATGGCCATCTTTGCTACTCCACCTTCAAGCTCCTGGGCAGGGTTTTCTCCTAAGAGTTCTTGGTGTTTATGCTCATAACTCTCCATGATCTCTGTTTGACAAATACGTCGCACAGAAGTTTTATCATAGACTTCACTCAGCGTTGATACCTCTAAGCCCCAGGTAGGTGAAATACGAATCCCCCGCGCAAGTGTACGGGTAAAGGCAAATTCTCCTGAAAGTGCATACCTGAAACTGTCCATATAGTTTAAATAGGCACTCTCTCCATAGGTACTTTTAAGTGCTTTGATCAGCGGAGTGTAAAAGAGCCTTGTGACACGTCCATGCAGCTTGTCTGTCACACGTGAGTAGTAGCCTTTGTTAAATTCAAAATCCAGTGCCGGGTGAATGATCGGGTAAAAAAGCCGAGCAGGAACTTCACGACTGTAGTTTACAATGTCGCAATCATGCAGGGCAAATGCAAAGGCATTTTTATCTGCAAGGGCATAGCCCAGCATCGTCCATACATTTCGACCTTTTCCTTTAATCTTAATACTGTTAAATCCTAGATCACTAAACTCTTGGTAGAGTTTTTGAACATTAGGCCCATCATTCCAAAGTACTTCTACCCTCACATCGAGTGTGGACATGATCTCTTTAACCTTTTCAAACTCCTCTTCCGTTGCTCTGTCTAAGCCCAAAATGATCTTATAAAGATATTTTATCCCTTTCAGTTCTTTAAGGATCTGTTGCATAGCCGGTGTTTCAAATTCTGAGTAAAGTGCAGGCAGAAGCAGCACCATATTGTGTCTTTTTGAGAACTTTTCTAACTCAACCTCCATCTCATCAAGTGTTCTATTTGAGAGATTTTGTAGTGTTGTGATTAATCCGTTTTGAAAAAAATCTGCCATTGCTTCTCCTTTATTTTTTTAAGATGATCATAAAATCCATCACATTCGTTCCTGTAGAACCTATGGTAAAATCGGAATTTAGTGCTTTAAAAAAAGTATAACTGTCACTGTTTTTTAAATATGTTTTTGGTTTTAAGCCTTTTATTTTCATTTTTTTGTAAATATTTGATTCTAAAAAGGCGCCTGTTGCAGGCGAATTTCCATCGATACCATCACTCCCTGCAATTAAAATAGAGATCTTGTCCGAAACCAATGCATCTTCCAGCAGTCTTAGAGCCAACTCCTGGTTGCGACCTCCTTTACCCGTACCTTTGACTTCTGTGGTCGTCTCTCCGCCAAAAAGCAGACAAAAAGAGTCATATCTTTTGTCATACTCTTTTATTTTTTTAATTAGATATTTCGCAGCCTCTTTAGAAGGTCCGTTGAGTGTATTCGTTACTATTTTTACCCTCTCAACTTTGCCTTTGATATACTTTTTTGCCTCTTTTAAAGCAATCGTATTGTTTCCGATAATATGGTGAGGTATTTTACCGTTCATCATTGGAGCAGAACCGATAGTCTGTAGATCATCACCGATCACATCACTCAATACCAAAACCACCCCTTTGGCCTTTGTATGGTTCGCCAGTTTTCCACCTTTGATCTGAGAGATAGCTTTTCGTACACTGTTCATTGTTTGAATATCTATACCCGAACCTAGCAATGCGGAGGATATTTTTTGAAAATTCTCTAAAGTGATGCCATCAATAGGTTTTTCGATCATGGCTGAAGCCCCACCTGAAAGACAGAAGATGAAAAAGTCATCTTCACCCATGGTTTGCATAGCTTCGATCAGTTTTTCTGCAGCGTCAATACTCTTTTGTGAAACTAAAGGATGTGTTGAAGTATGGTGTTCAATAAAGCTACATTCACCCTCTTGATGTGAAATAGCAACCCCTCCTTGGATCAGAGGTCCTAAAATCTTTTCTACAGCCTTTGCCATACCTAATCCAGCTTTCCCCACGGAAAAAAGGTATAGTTTATTCAACTTTTTCAAAGGGTAAGCCGTGTTGCAAATGGTGAGATTTTTTTCATCCAAAGTGATATTGTTACGAATGATCGTCTCGGCTTTTACCGCCTGGAGGGCTTGGTGATAGATCTGTGCTAATATTTTTTTATTAGACATTTTTCAATACCATTTCATTCCAGCCTTTACTGCCTTGATAACTTGATTTTTGTATATGGGTCACATTGGTTTCAAGATAGCTTCCATCATATTTTTGAATCAAAATAGGTATGTCAACATGCTCCAGCATTTCAGTATCATTTTGGCTGTCACCTAAGGCAATGGAACGGATATTCTCATGATATAATGCTTCAAAAAGTTCTATCGTCTTGATCACGGCAATTCCTTTATCCTGGGATTCACGCATTAAGTGATAGAATCGTCCGCCTTGGGTGATTTTTAACGCATAAGAGTGAGCCAACTTTTTTAATGCGTCTAATTTTGTCTCATTCTTAAGTATAAATGGTTCCGTAAAATCACGATGTTTTGCAAGGATAACATCTCTTTGGCTCAAGCCCGTTAAATGTATAATTTCATCATCAGACATATCACTCATTCCAAGCATACTGAATTCATCTTTATAGCGTCTATAAAATTCCAGAACTTTCGTATAAGATTCACCAAAGACCATAACTTTCTTATCATCATAATTTCCAAGAAATGACAGATCAAGTCCTTGATACCCATCAGGTATAAAGAGTGCTGCACCATTTTCAACAATAAAAGGTTCCGAGATACCGACCTTTTCTTGCAAATATTCAACTTCCGCTTTCGTTTTACTCGTAGTGAAAATAAGAGGAATCCCTGCCTCTTTGATTTTTTGCAGTGCCTCAAAAGATTCTTCAAAGGAGTAATCATGGTGATTTAAAAAAGTACCATCTAGATCAGTGAATATTATACGTTTCATACACATACTATAACATATTAGTGAAATATCATTCATGAATTATTGTATAATATCTATACAATTAATAAATAATTTATTATCTAACATTATTATTTATTAACCAATGGGCAGCACTGTAGTTTTACTGTCTTACATACGTTTAAATACTAAAGAGTAGAGGCAGTGTTCTATGCATACCTACCTGCTGATTGTACTTATCACTATAAAATCATAGTTCCTGCAATTTACTCTTCAAAATAATTTTTCCTGCCTCTACTCCTGGTTGATCATAAGTATTGACATCTATCAATTCTCCCACCAAAGATGTGAGTAATTCATAATAGAATATAAGAGAACCGATATTTGATTCTGTCACACTTTGAATAGTGATCGTATCTAAAGGGATATTGTTTTGATCCAACAGTGCTTCGATCACAGAATCACATTGCATATTGATCAGTTTTGAAAAAGGAAGATTATTTAAACTGTCAAGCATTTCCAAATGAGGCAGTGTAATATCAGGTATCGTGGTATTGTCATGAAAATCTTCTATCTTTATAAAGGTCACCGATTTATCTCTGGTACCTTCCATGATCAGTTGTAAAAAAGAGTGTTGGTCTTCAGGCCCGATAAGTCCGATAGGAGTAAGCCCTACATGAAAGGCACTGTGACGCTGATGTTTTCCTAAACTCTCACCCCAGAGTTGCACATACCATTGACAAAAGTATTTCAGTGTTTCTGAATAGGCAAAGATACAGTTAATACTGTACTGTGCATGGTTTTTAGCATAATAGACAGCTTTTTCAAGCAACATATCTTGCACATATCCTTTGTTAAAGAATCTCTCTTTGATCAATTGTGCACCCGTTAACAGGTCTCTGATATCAATACCGCACAGTGCCAAAGGGACCAAACCTACCGTTGAAAGGACTGAGAACCTACCGCCTACATTATCAGGAAGGTAGAGTACAGAAGCGTCTATCTCTTTGGCATATTTTTCAAGTGGCGAACCAGGGTCAGTAATAAAAGTATAGAAAGAGGGATCGTTTTGTAAAGAATAAATGTATTTATAGATAGAAAATGTTTCTACTGTGCTCCCTGATTTTGAGATGACCAAAAAATGTGTCTTATTGACATCAAGTTTGGAAAGGAGTTCAGTAATATTGATAGGGTCGGTACTTTCAAAGAAATAGAGTTTTCTAGATAAGTCTTTGACCGGTTTCATGAATTCATAAACTGCCTTGGCCCCCAAAGAACTTCCTCCTATCCCGATCACCGCAATCGTTTCTATGGTTTCAGGAATCGTACTGCAATACTCAAGTATCGGACCAATATCCTGATCTGGCAAAGCATAATATCCTATAGACTTTTGTTCTTCAACAATGGCTTCAAATGCCTTTTCTTCTGCTCTTTTACTGATCGAACTAAAATAAAGTTTGTTTTTTATCATCTTATTTTTTTCCTTTTATGACCTGTGTGGCTTCTGTGCAAAGCTTTGTGATCTCTTTAAAATTTTTCTCTTTCATCGCATGTTTAGGGACGATCCAGCTTCCTCCTGCACAGAGCACATTTTCAAGTGAAAGGAAACCATTGATATTGTCAAGATTAATGCCTCCTGTAGGGCAAAATCTCATGCTGGGAAAAGGTCCGAAAAATGCCTTCAGAATCTCAATTCCTCCTGCAAGTGTTGCAGGAAAAAGTTTACAATGTTCAAAACCGTTATTTTTCGCAAGCATCACTTCTGAAGCCGTTGCCACGCCAGGAATCAATGCAATATTTAATTCTTTTGAAGTCTGCATCAATGCTTCGCTGATACCTGGGCTAAAGACAAACGCTGCGCCATGAGCCACTGCATTTTTAAAATCACTTCTATTGAGTACGGTTCCCGCACCGACATGCATCTGTGGCAAAGCCTTTGAAATGATCTCTATAGCCTTCAGACCTGCCTGGGTACGCAGTGTGATCTCCATAATGTTAATGCCGCCCTCCAACAATGCTTTTGCAAGAGGGAGTGCATCTTCTTCATTCTCCAGTGCTATGACTGGAACGATAGGTGAAAGTTTCATTACTGCTTCAGCCGTCATGCCCGCTCCTTACCAGAGATATCAAATAGACTTGCACCCTCTTCTGCCATACCGACACTCTGACGGACAGAGACAAAAAGCTCTCTACCAAACCCATGGGTATTGGCACTAAGGTCTGGTCTGTCAATGGTACGTGCCTTTAACTCTGCATCCTCAACCAAAAGCATGATCTCCCCTTTTTTTGCATCAAAACGGATCATATCCCCGCTTTTAACCTTGGCCAGAAGTCCTCCATCAAGGGCTTCTGGAGAAAAGTGAATGGCAGAAGGCACTTTGCCCGAGGCACCGGACATACGTCCATCGGTGATAATGGCAACTTTATACCCCTTGTCTTGAAGTGCACCAAGCGGCGGCATCAGTCCGTGTAACTCCGGCATTCCATTGGCCTTTGGACCCTGATAACGCACTACAGCAATAAAGTCTTTTTCCAATTCACCTTGATGAAATGCATCCTGTAAAGCTTCCTGAGATTCAAAAACGATCGCCGGTGCTTCAATGAAAAACTGTTCGGGCTTCAATGCAGAGGTCTTGATAACACTGCGTCCAAGATTTCCATTGAGGAGTTTAAGCCCTCCCTCTTCACTGAAAGGTGTTTCTTTGCTCGAAATCACCTCTTTGTTACGTGAAACCTGAGGACCGGATTCAAAGGTCAAAATACTCTCACTCATGTGAGGTTCAACAATATAGGCATCCAGCCCTCTGCCTACAATTGTTTCGACATCATTATGCACAAGTCCTGCATCAAGTAGTTGTGAAATGACAACACTCATCCCTCCTGCGTCTCTAAAATGATTCACATCCGCCTGCCCGTTTGGATACATTTTACAGAGCAGAGGGGTCACCTTTGATATCTCATCAAAGTCATCCCAATTAAGTAGTATTCCCGCCGCTCTTGCCATAGCGATAAGATGAATGGTATGATTCGTAGAACCACCTGTTGCCATCAACCCTACGATAGCATTGACAAAACTTTTTTCATCAATGATATCAGCTATAGGTTTGTAGCTTCCCCTTAACTCTGTCATCGTTAAGATCGTTTTTGCAGCATGTGCAGTCAATGCTTCTCGCAAAGGCGTATTGGTATTGATAAAAGAGCTGTTTGGAAGTTGCAATCCCATCATCTCAAGCAACATTTGATTGGAGTTTGCCGTACCATAGAATGTACAGGTACCGCTACTGTGATACGAAGCAGATTCGACTTTGAGCAGCGCATCTTCACTCACCTTGCCTTGGGCAAAATCTTGACGTACTTTTGCTTTTTGTGCATTACTGATACCTGAAGGCATAGGGCCTGCAGGAACGAAGACTCCAGGAAGATGTCCAAAGGCCAAAGCACCGATCACAAGTCCCGGAACGATCTTATCACACACACCAAGATAAAGTGCACCATCATAGACATTATGAGAAAGACCTATAGCAGTTCCCATGGCAATATTATCACGACTGAAAAGACTCAACTCCATACCAGGCTGTGATTGGGTGACACCATCACACATTGCAGGGACCCCACCTGCAACCTGTGCAGTAGCACCCAGATCCATCAAGGTACGTTTTATCAATGGAGGATAGAGTTTATACGGCTCATGTGCAGAGAGCATATCGTTATAGGCTGTGATAATAGCAATATTAGGACTTTCTAATCCAGCAAGCGATTTTTTTTCACCCTCTTCCATAGGTGCCATAGCATGTGCTAAATTACTGCATCCCAGTTTATTACGGTTGACGCCATGTCCTTTTGCTAAAGCAATTCGGTCCAGGTAAATGGTTCTACTCTCTAAAGAACGTTCACGAATTCTGTCTGTCACTTTTTGAATAACTTCATTCATCTGTAAAATACCTCTATCTCTTTAATGTCTTGATTTAATACACTGCGTATAGGCATCATATACATATCTTCTCCGGCAATCGCTTCTTCATACACAGCAATCTTCTCATCACCTTCAAAATGGATATAAATATGTTTGGCACCTAAAATGGCCCAACGGGTTAAACTCATCCTTGTATAAGGTGCTGTTGTCGGTTCTATAGCGATACAAAAGTTTTGATTTTTAAGATCAAAAGCCTCTTCTAGTTTAATATTCTCCGGGAAAAGAGACGCCGTATGGGCATCAGTTCCCATACCCAAGATGAGTACATCAAAAGGGAAAAGCTTCTCTTTCATCTTTTTTGAACATAGTTTTTGTGCAGTATAGATATCTGTATCTTCACAATACATCCCTACAAAGTGAGCCTTTGCAGCCTCTTCTTGAAGCAGATATTTTTTGACAAAATGTTCATTGCTCTCTTCTTTGGAAACATCAACCCATCGTTCATCACAAAGACCTACAGTTACTTTATCCCAATCCAAAACTTCTTTTCTAAGTTTTTCAAATAAAGGTTTAGGTGTACTTCCCCCTGAAACAAGTAGAGAAGCTTTTCCCTTTTCCTCAATGGCTTTTTGAAGATTTGCCAGTATACTTTGACTTAATGCCTCTATAAGTGCTTTTTGTTCATTAAAAGCATGTACAGATCTACTCATCATGCCAACTCCTGCCATCTCTAGCGATTAATTGCACTGCAGCACTTGGTCCATCCGTTCCCGCACTGTAACTTTTCATCGGAACCATATCTGCTGCCCAGCTTTCCAAGATCACATCTGCCCATTTCCATGCTGCTTCCACTTCATCCAAACGCATAAAAAGTGTCGGATTTGCACGAATCACATCTAAAAGCAAGCGCTCATAGGCATCTGGCTTATGTGCAACATTTAAAGGTGTATTGAGCTCAAGTTCTACAGGTTTTAACATCATCTGTTCACTGAGACCCGGAATTTTATTCATCAGCTGCAGATGGATACTCTCTTTGGGCTGCAGTGCAATGACCAGTTTATTTTCTGAGATACATTTACCTTGATTGGCAAAAATAGAGTGTGGTATACCTTTAAAATGTATCACGATCTCAGAATTTCGACGTCCCATACGTTTACCGCTTCTAAGGTAAAAAGGTACCCCATTCCAACGCCAATTGTCGATATCTACACGAAGTGCAGCAAAAGTTTCTGTAGTACTTTCTTCCATACCGTCACCCTCACGATAACCCGGTACAGGCATGCCGTCACTAGAACCCTTCGTGTACTGCGCACGTACTGTTTTCTGTTCAATATCCGCAGGTGACATTCTACGAAGAGAACGGAGTACTTTCACCTTCTCATCACGTACACTGTCAGCATCAAGTGAGCAAGGCGGCTCCATCGCTACAAGACAAAGCAACTGCATGAGGTGATTTTGCACCATATCACGCATCGCACCATAATCATCGTAATATCCCCAACGTCCTTCAACACCGACACTTTCGGCTACAGTGATCTGTATATGGTCAATATGGTTTGAATTCCACAATGGCATAAAAAATCTGTTTGAAAAACGTAGCGCCATGATATTTTGTACGGTATCTTTACCCAGATAATGGTCGATACGGTAGATCTGTGATTCTTCAAAATACTTCAGTACTTCGACATTGATCACACGTGATGATTCAAGATCTCTTCCTATAGGTTTTTCAAGCACTACCCTGCTTTGTGGTGTGACAAGCTCTAACTTGCTCATAGACATACAGATCGTACCAAAAAAGTCAGGTGCTGTAGAAAGATAGTTCACTCTTTCTCTTTCTGGATACGCATCCAATAACGTTTTAAGTCCTGTATAGCTCTCCACTATATCAAACTCAATGGTCACTACATGAAGTTGTGCTCTAAAATACTCAAATTTCTCCTCTTCAAAAGCATCATCTGATAAAAATTCTTTCAGTTTGGACTTCACCAGATCACAATGTTCATCATTACTCATAGGTACTCTGGTCGCTGTGATAATACGACTTTTCTCATCCAGATATCCGCTATTGCTCAAATGATACAGTGCAGGCATCAACTTCCTGAATGCTAGGTCACCATGTCCGCCAAAAATGGTAATATCACATAAACTTTCCATTGTATCCATTTGATCTACCTTCCTTTCACGCTTATCGTAAAATCATCGTTCTATCAAATTCTAGTTATCAACTCATATTTTATTATAACACTTTATTATCTATCAATGATTATAACCCAATATGGATCATAAGTAATCATTACTATGCCTATATTTTATGCAATCTGTATTTTAAAACCAAAATATCCTTAAAGTCTATCGAATGCAAAATGCGCAGCGCCCAGTAATGCAGTTTCAGAGTTTAAAGAGATTTTCACCTGCATTGCCTGCAACATTTCATTAAAACGGCCTTTACTTAAAAATCCATTCATAAAATGGTTATTGGCAAGTACAGGTAAGATTTTAGGAGCAATACCACCACCAATATATACGCCACCCAATGACATTGTTTTTAAGGCAAGATTTCCCGCCTCAGCACCATATATCTCTGCAAAAAGTCTAAGTGCTTCCATGCAGAGCGGATTGTGTTCTTTTAAAGCACATTCACTCACCATGGCACTACGGTCTTTTCCTTCGGGTATATTTAACATCGAGCTCGGCTCTGCTGAAAAACCACTTTCCACTAAATATTCATACAGTGTATAGATACCCGGGCCTGAGAGTATTCTTTCAAAACTCACATGTCCCGGATACCGATTACGCATCCACTGCAACAGTGCATCCTGCTGCGGTGTCAAAGGTGCAAAATCACTATGCCCACCTTCAGAACCGATAGGATGATATGCGGTACCGTCATAATACAACATCGCTTCTCCAAGTCCTGTACCTGCAGCGATCACCGCTCGATTTCCACCCATGAGCCGAGCTTTAGGGTTGAGATCTACAAATTCATCGTCAGGAAGATACAACATACCATAAGCGGTTGCTTCCAGATCATTCAGGAGCCGTACCTTTTGAATGCCCAGATGTTCCTGCAAGCCTGATGTCGTAATATCCCAGGGTAAATTAGTCGTACGGCAACGCCCTTCAATTACCGGACCGGCGATACCAAAACAAGCTGCATCTATATGTGGCATGGAAGTCTTTTCCTTAAATAATGTGATCACCTCATCGAGCGTGGAAAATTCTCTACTGGGAAAATGATGTTGTGCATGTACACTCAATCTGTTTTCTTTATATTTAAAAAGTGCAAGATTCGTTTTTGTACCGCCTATATCTCCTGCCATTATCATACTAACTCCCTATTCTTCTATACTGTAAGATCATGCAAAGCATCCTGTGGTGATAACAAAAACATAAAGGCCTCTAAAAATGCTTTGTCTGTTTCTACAGGTGAACGTGTATAAAACGCTTTCCAAGCTTCTGAACGGTGCTCATTATAATGCTTTGAAGCACTCTCCTTTTCCCAAGATATGCGTACTGCATGTCCTATGAGTACATCCATAATGAGGTCATCTTCAAGATGCAGGTCGGGGTTTTCTCTAAATAGTCTTACCAGGCTTTCGATCAGTTCAATATTCAACTGGCGGTAATCAGGGGCATCGATACTTTGTAAAAGTGCATCGATCTTCAAGGCAAAGCTTCGTTCACCTGCAGTTGATTCCAATGTAAGTTCTGAACCTATCCTGTTTTGAACATTGTATTTATCTCCGATCACCAAGCCGCTGCATTGCCGTAATAAATACCATATATCCTTATAGAAAACAGAAGAAAACGGACCTATCATACCCCTCTCATATCTCCATTGCGACCAGTCAGTGACTTTGCCAAACTCCGTAACTGTCGGACCTTGTTTAATTGATTCAAAAGAAGGTGTACCCGAAGCATGTAAATTTTCATGCACGAGAAACAGCGAGACTTCTCTTTTAAATGATTTTAATACCCTGTGCAAACGGTCATAAATTGCGTGAGGAGCTAAACTAAGCAACCTTTCATAAGCATCGGCCATATGCAGGTTCTCCTCCCTGCTTATCTGTCCTACAAGTAACTGAATAAAGTACCAAGTACGAATCGTTAGCATATTTTCAAAAAGTTCAGGTTCATTTCTGATCATATATCCAAGATGTAAAATGATCTCCTGTGTCAAGACACTTTCTGCTGTATTATTACCACAATATTCCATGATCGTTTTAACGATATCACTACTTTCATACGGTTTTGAAAATGTCGCTTTTCCACTGTATGACCGTCCTACTGCAAGGCGCTTTTGCCGTATCACTATATCAAGCAATACATCTTCAATACGATCATCATATTTTTCTGTAAAATCAGCGATACGCCGTACCAGATTCCACTCATGACACACGGTAGCTAATTCATAAAGATTTTGGGCAAACTGTGACAATGTCACATTTTCATGTTCCACGGAAAATACAAAATCTGCACCCTTGCGTTGCCACATCTCTTCAAGTGCATAGGTCTTATATAAACGATTTTTTTTACCCAAAAGTATCTCTATCAATCCAGAGTCATCCTGATCACTAAGAGACTGTATTTCCTCTGGACTCAAAAATGTATGGATTTCAGTTTCCTTCAAACAGATACCCAATCTATTATTATTTGACACAATGTCTGAAGCTTGCAAGGTAAACCCGTGAATATCTTGCATACGTTCCATACACGCTAGACCCAATAATTTTTCCAATGGGCCTGTCTGAATAGTCACATCGCCACTCTGCTCTTTTTGTATATCCTCCAATAGTTCAACCAGTGCCTCACGTTCACTATCAGAAAACATCGATTCACGAACAAAGAACGGTATGATAGGATTACCTCTTGCATCCCACTGCATAGCAAGGAACTTTAATGATGCCCGAAAATGTTCTACTAACAATTGATTATCCGCTGAGAAATAAAATCCATGCGGATTAAAATAATAAGGAAGAAAGACTATCTCTTCACCTCCATAGAAGTGAACCCTTGCAGTCGTCATTGTTCTTGCAACTATCCATTCCCTACCGCTTAAAGAAAGTTTTTCATTTTGACCCAAAAACGTATGAAGCATAGAGAGTTGATCAGCATGTAAGATCCGTACAGGCTTGATCTCTTCGATGGTTTCACTTTCAAAACCAAGATCAGCCAATTTTTCTTTAACCGATTCATTTTCAGCGATCACCGGAACCAAAGGTTTGGTACCGAAACTGTGTCCTATACGTTTGTGACGCTCTAAGGGATCTATATCTTCCGATTCCAAAAGACCATCAAGCATCATATCGGAGAGCATATAAAGACTTTGTGCCCATACCAAAGGTATATTTTCATTGGCAACACGTATTTGACTTCCAGGATCTTCTTTTTCTGCCTCTATACTTTCTTTGGGAACAATATAGAGTTCAGGTAAAAGCTTCTTCCCATCCTGTTCAACAAAAAGCGGTTGCAGTTTTTGCTTCCAATGCTTGATCTCTTCTTTCTCATTACGTATCAATGCATCCAGTAGTAAATAGGTGAAAAAAAGAGGCCATTCTGATTCAATATGTTCAAATTCACGCAACTCTGAGGGTTCATAGTGCAGGCGGCTCGCATCTTCAATACTGCTTTGATGACCATCGAGTAAAAAACGTTTACATCCGTAATTTCCTGCAAGTTTTTTGATGATCTTATCACGTGTACGTTTGACCAGTTTCGTATCTTCAACCGCATAGGCGGGATAGCCTATAATACTCAGCAATGCGGCATCAGTCTCTTTAGAATTGGATTCTCTGGGTAACAGTCCCTGCAACGTGAAGCGAGAACGGGCGATATCACTAGGAACCACATGGATCACAGCTTCATGGTTTGGCAGATCAGCAAAAAGATTAAAGCCGTCCAAGGCTTCAAGTGCTGCTTTTGCCATACCTACAGAACTACCATTGACTTCTGTATTTCCATGATTGATCTTATTTCCGCGCTCCCAGATACCATAATCAGGGGTACAGTAAGTATGGCTGATATAGTGCACCATATTTTGTACAAAATCAACTTCATCCATCGTATAGATAATACGCAGTCCAGAAGCAATCATTTGCGCGATCATCAAGAGAAAAAGAGAGCTTGCATCCAGTTGCAAATGCCCCCATTCGTCATCTCCTACCACGGCTAAACCTGTATTTGTACCATACTTCGCATGCAGAGCATCTGTAGGATTATGTGTTTTTTTAAATACTTCGATTCTGTCCGACTGTCTCATCATAGCAGTGAGCAGTCCCCTCATCAATTTAACCACACTCTGGCTCAAAAGATAACTACGATGATGGTCAGCATCAAATTTTCTATAGGCAATTGCAAGTCCCCAGACACTCAAAATGCTGTAGACATTATCTCTTACCCAGGCATCGGTATAATCCCCATGGGCATTTACCGCTGTACTTGCAGGCAACAAACCGGTGATAGGATCTTGCCGTGAGAGGATGATCTTGTCAACAACCAGAAAATGTCGATCAAGTGTAGCCTGAAGTGTATCTTGATTCATATATCTCACCTTTTGCAGCATACTATTCATGAGTACAGCTTATATAGCTATAGTACATTTTTATTACTTAAGTTAATTATAATCCAATTTTGGAAAAAAGTATAATATTATTGTTTCAATTTTAATCAGTAGATAGAGAGATTTCTTATATTGTCATTTTCTTTGATATTTTTTTATAGCATCCAAATAACCGCTCCATTCTCTAGTTATTGGAAGAAGGTGACGAGCTTTAAAAAACAATGATACTGCTGTCTGATGCAAGCAAAGTAAATTAGCTACAAATAGACGAATCTCTTGCACTGTCTGCGGCAAATCTATAATAGGAGTTTGATCCTTTATAATATATTTTTATCAGTTAAATATGATTGTAGTCATATAATGATTACATACTCTACTTCTCAACCTGCCCCTCATCATCATACATCCACTTATAGTATTGGTGTGCCATACGAGTTGAATTAAATTCTCGCACTACATCATTCATAGCATATTTCATCATTTTTACCCATTCCTTCATGTCATTATAATACAAGGGTAAAATAACGTTTTCAAGTTTATCCATCATCGCTTTATGATCATAATGATCTTGGTCATGGATAGGTAAAGAAGCATCTGCTGTGGCTATAGAAAATGCATTTACCCCGTCTTTGGCAAATTCTGGATGCCATCCGTCATTGATAGAAAAATGAATCGAAGCATTCATACTTGCGGACATACCACTTGTACCACTAGCTTCACGTGTTACACGTGGTGTATTAAGCCATATATCACTTCCTTGCTTAAGCATTTTAGAAAGGTTTAACTCATAACCAGTCAGCACAGCCATATTTTTATAGCCATGGCTCAACTCAATAAGTTCATTAAACATATTGATAGCACCCGCATCATTAGGATAAGGTTTTCCTGCCCATATAATCTGTACAGGATATGTTGTGTTATGCATTAGCTTATGAAAACGTTCAAAATCATAAATGAGTAATTCTGGACGTTTGTATTCAACAAAACGACGTGCCCAAACTATGGTTATGGTATCAGCAGAAAACACTTTTCCTGTTTGATTGGCTACCTCTTCAAAAAGAATTTTTTTAAGGTGTTTTTTACGTGCAATAATTCCATAGTCTTCATGCTCTTCCAGCGCTCTTAATAATGGTTTATCAACCCAAAATCTACGATTTTGTGCATTGGTAATCCCAATTATCTCACATCGTCCATCAACATTTTTCCACATTTTGTTTGCTACTTTTTCATGTATCTTAGATACAGCATTGGCACGTTTAGATGTTTTCAATGCACCAATTGTTAAACAAAATTTTTCATCATAATAATGAAGTTCATTTTGGATCTCTTTTAGAGAATATCCGTTAAAAAATCCCATTTGGGCTAAAAGATAGACATTGTGTTCTTCATTTCCTGCCTTTTCGGGAGTATGTGTCGTAAATACCACATGTTCACGTACCGCTTCAAACGTTTTATATGTATTTAACAACTCAAATACCAACGGTAATGCATGCCCCTCATTCATATGGTATATATCGACCTTTTGATTGAGTGATTCGAGTGCTTTCACACCACCAATACCCAAAACAACTTCCTGTGCTATACGTGTTTCTTCATTTGGATCATAAAGTTTATGTGTGATAGTACGGGAAAGAAAATCATTTTCAGGAATATCTGTTGTGAGTAAAACAAGCGGTGCAGAACCGAACACCCTGCTAGGCATGACCAGTACCTTCACTTGGACAGGTTGACCATTGACGTTTACGGTTACTCTAACTTCAGGATCTTCAAGAAAAGAATAGTATTTACGGGTATATTTCAAATCTAAAGTGCGATCTTTATGCCGATCCTGGTCATAATACCCATAACTCCAAAGTATACCCACACCAACCATATGCTGTTCAAGATCGTATGCACTACGCATATGAGATCCTGCCAAAAATCCCAATCCGCCAGAATAAATTTTAAGCGATTGATCTATCGCAAATTCCATTGAGAAATAAGCTACTTTTGTTGCATATTGGCTGTCAATTTCATAATGCACCAAATTTTTCATTCTATTTTTTCCTAAAATTAATTATTACCCACAAACACACACCTATCAACAAGGCGAAAACTGTATCCCCATTCATTATCATACCATGCAAGTACTTTAACCGTAGCGCCAACAACTACACTGGTCATATCTGGGTACGTAAGTCGAACTGTAGGTCGAGCCTATAAAGTTACTTGAAATAAGTTTACCTTTTAAATAGCGACATCCTTGGCTGCACCCGTTTTCGTAGCACAAGATGCATTTGAGATAATTGTCTCTCCTTTGTACTCACTAGTGCAGAACCAAAGTCGAGCTCATTCAGATCATAGGATCCCTTTATATTCTTACATTATTATATTTAAGATATAGTATAAAAATGATTACATAATTGTTTCATTTTTAATCCAATACCTAATATTTAATCTATTTAAAAAACGCTAAAATAACATAATTAATTCTTCTTAAAGGTAAACAATGAGTCTTCATGCATATGCTGGAAAACTGGCACCGAAATCAATTCTTGTAAATGTTCCTGAACTCATCAGTGATTACTATACTAAGATTCCCGATACAAAAGACAGAGCCCAGTGTATCAGCTTCGGAACCTCTGGGCACCGTGGTTCTTCACTGCGTAAAAGCTTTAACGAGATGCATATCCTTGCTGTAACACAAGCCGTCTGTGACTACCGTAAAAAAGAAGGTATAGAGGGGAGACTCTTTATGGGTATGGATACCCATGCACTCTCATATCCGGCACAGCTCACTGCCATTGAAGTCTTGGCAGCCAATGAGGTCGATCTTTATATCGCCGAAGATTTCGGCTATACACCGACACCTGTCATATCACATGCGATTTTGACACACAATGCAAAAGGCGGACCGCTGTGTGACGGTATCGTGATCACCCCTTCACATAACCCGCCGACAGATGGAGGGTTTAAATACAATCCGCCGCATGGCGGACCTGCAGATACCGATGTAACGGATTGGATAGAAGCACGTGCCAATGAAATTTTGGAAAATAACCTGCAAGATGTCAAAAAAATACCCATAGAAGAGTCATTAAAGGCAAAAAATATTACCCAATACGACTATGTAACGCCTTATGTAGATGATCTTGAAAATGTGATAGATATGAAAGCTATTGCTGCATCGGGTATTCTCATCGGTGCAGATGCTATGGGCGGTTCGGGTATGGCATACTATGCTGCCATCAAAGCACGTTACGGACTCAATATGGAGATCTTCCACGATACACTGGATGCTACATTCTCTTTTATGCACTGTGACAAGGATGGTAAGATCCGTATGGATTGTTCTTCCCCTTATGCAATGGCCGGACTGATAGAGCTCAAAGAAAAGTATGACATTGCTTTTGGAAACGATACAGATTTTGACCGTCATGGCATTGTCACGAAAAGTGTCGGACTTATGAATCCCAATCATTACCTCAGTGTAGCCATCAACTATCTGGCACAAAACCGTCCTGAGTGGAACAGTGACCTGGGTATAGGAAAAACACTCGTAAGCAGCTCTATGATAGACCGTGTAGCAAATGACCTAGATAAAAAAGTGATCGAAGTGCCCGTCGGCTTTAAATGGTTCGTTGATGGTCTTATCAACGGGAGTATCTTCTTCGGAGGAGAAGAGAGTGCCGGTGCAAGCTTTTTGCGTAAAGACGGTTCGGTTTGGAGTACCGATAAAGACGGCATTATCCTGACACTTCTGGCCGCTGAAATATTGGCAGTGACAGGGAAAGACCCTGGTGTGCATTATCAAGAGTTAACGGAAAAATTCGGAGCTCCTATCTACGCCCGTATCGATGCACCTGCGGATGAGCAGCAGAGAAGTATTCTGAAAAATCTCTCCCCTGATGATGTGAAAGAAAAAGAACTTGGCGGTGAACCTATTGAAGCTATATTGACCAATGCCCCGGGTAATGGAGCTGCCATAGGCGGTCTTAAAGTGGTCGCAAAGAACGGATGGTTTGCACTCCGACCATCAGGAACGGAGCCGATCTATAAGATCTATGCCGAGAGTTTCATCGATGAAGCACATCTCAAACAGATACAACAAGAAGCACAGGCCATGGTCAGTAAACTTTTTTAGATCTGTCTTCTTTATATCTTTTTCAAATAGATAACCCCCAAAGGAGGCAGCGTCAGAGTGATCGAATATTCACGTCCGTGCATCGGTTCTTTGATCGCCTTAAGAGGTCCTGTATTACCGATATTCCACCCCTCATAATAACTTGACTGAGAATTAAATATCTCGACATACTCACCTTCACAAGGCACACCGATCTTATAGCTTTCCCATGTCTCATCAGCAAAGTTACATACGACATACACTGTCTCATCGAGAAGATCACACTTACGCATAAAGCTGATACAGTTATGCTGATAGTCTCCGTCATCTATCCACTCAAAACCAGCATGTTTTTCATCATATTGGTACAAAGCACGTTCATTACGGTAGAGGAGATTAAGATCACTGAGCATCTTTTGCAGGTTGGCATGGTAGGGATCTTCAAGAAGATGCCAATCAATACTTTCCTCAAAATTCCACTCAGTATACTGAGCGATATCTCCTCCCATAAAAAGAAGTTTTTTACCAGGATGTGCCATCATATAAGCATACATAGTACGCAGATTGGCAAATTTCTGATTGGTGTCACCCGGCATCTTGTTGATCAGGGAACCTTTCATATGTACCACTTCATCATGACTTAAGGGCAACATAAAATGCTCATCAAAAGCATACCATAGGCTAAAAGTCAGTTGATGGTGATGATGCTGACGATGTATAGGGTCATAACTCATGTACTTTAGCGTATCATGCATCCATCCCATATTCCATTTAAATCCGAATCCCAGACCACCGATGCTCGTAGGCCGTGTGACCATCGGCCATGCTGTAGACTCTTCAGCGATCATCATGATATCAGAGAATTCGGCATAGATGCTTTCATTGAGTTTACGTAGAAATGCAACCGCTTCGAGGTTTTCATTTCCTCCATTGACATTAGGTGTCCACTCCCCCTCTTCTCTGGCATAGTTCAGGTACAGCATGGAGGCGACAGCATCCACACGTATACCATCAATGTGATATTTGTCGAGCCAGAACATGGCTGATGAGATAAGAAATGATTTTACTTCATTACGCCCATAGTTAAAGATATAACTTCCCCATTCAGGATGAAAACCTTTTTGTAGGTCTTCATGTTCATAGAGTGCCGTACCGTCAAAATTGACAAGCCCATGCATATCTACAGCAAAATGTGAAGGTACCCAGTCCATAATAACACCAAATCCGTTCTCATGCAACACATCGATAAGATACATGAGATCTTGAGGTTCACCAAAACGTGCCGTAGCGGAAAAATAACCTGTGACTTGATACCCCCATGAACCAAAATAGGGATACTCCGTTAAAGGCATGAACTCCACGTGGGTATAATGCATTTGTTTGAGGTATGCCAGAAGTTCTACGGCCAATTCTCTGTAGCTGAGATAGCGGTTCTCTTCTTCAACTTTTCGCTTCCATGAACCAAGGTGCATTTCATAAACACTGACCGGGGCATCATGTGCATTGACCTTATGACGTGTTATCATCCACTTTTCATCTTGCCAATCATACCCATCAACAGTCCAGACACGAGAGGCTGACTTAGAAGGCTTCTCAGAGAAAAAAGCAAAAGGATCACTCTTGTCATGGATAATATTATGAAACTTTGAGACGATATGATACTTATAGGTCAAACCCTGTTCCACACCTTCAATAAAACCTTCCCATATACCAGAATCATCTTCCCGTAATTTAAGGGGGTGTGTATCTGTGGCATAGCTGTTAAAATCACCACGTACACTTACACTTTGTGCATTAGGTGCCCAAACAGCAAAGTGTACACCATCCAAGCCTTCGTATTGCATTTTATGCGCACCGAATTTTTCATAGAGTTTCGTATGATTTCCCTCTTTAAACAGATAAATATCAAGATCACTCAATGTTGAGATATTATAATGCATGGCATGTGTCATTTGTGCTCCTTATTTTTAAGACGACCCTGAATGATATGACGATATAGGTCTTCATAACCATGTGCTGCTTCTTCCCAGTTAAAACGCTTTAACATAGCATTGTGTTGGAGTTGTTTAAACCCCGATTTATCCTGATACCACGTATCGACTGCCCATTGTACAGTCCCGATCAATGCCTCAGGTGTTGCATTGTAAAACTTAAATCCTGTGCCGCTTTGATGCACACTGTCATAATTCTCTATAGTATCATCCAGCCCACCGGTTGCATGTACTATAGGCAATGTTCCATAACGTAAACTATAGATCTGATTGAGTCCGCACGGTTCAAAAAGCGAAGGCATAAGGAACATATCACTGCCTGCTTCGATCTTATGGGCAAGATCATTGCGATATCCGATATAACAGGCGAATTTTTCAGGATATTTAGATGTAAGCTCTGAGAAGAAGTGCTCTGCCCACTTCTCTCCAGTACCCAACAGTACTATCTGAATATCCAGTTTCATCAATTCTTCCATCGCGGCTGAGAGCAAGGTAATACCTTTTTGTTCAACCAGACGTCCAACCAAACCTATAAGTGGGACTTCGTTTTGCTGTGGAAGATCGAACTCTTTTTGCAATGCAGTTTTACAGAGTGCTTTTCCCGAAAGATCATCAAGATCAAAGGTCGCTGGAATGAAGGTATCTACTGTGGGGCTCCACTCTTCATAATCTATCCCATTAAGGATACCGTAGAGTTTATACGCCTTTGCATCGATGAGCCTGTCCAGTCCCCATCCAAACTCCGGTGTACGTATCTCCTGTGCATATTTCTGACTCACAGCATTGATGGCATCTGCATGTACAATACCGCCTTTAAGCAGATTGATGCCGTCAAACTCTTCAAGTTCATCTGCTTTAAAGTGCTCCCATCCTACACCCAACACATCCATCGCACCTTTGTAAAATTTACCTTGGTGCTGCAAATTATGAATAGTTAAAAGTGAGCCTGTGTATTCAAAGTCGGGATCAAAAGCATAGATGGTATTAAGTAAAATAGGTATGGCTGCAGTATGCCAGTCATTGGCATGAATCACATCAGGTTTAAAATGTAATTTTTTTGCTAGCTGCATGACTGCCTTAGAGAAGAATATAAAGCGATTGTCATTGTCATCATAGCCTTTCCCATCTTCATCATATAAGCCTTTACGTCCAAAAAAACCTTCATGCTCTATAAAGTAAATAGGTACATCACTTCCAGGCAGTACACCTTCATATACACCTGCCCATGCTTTACCCATACTTCCCATCGGAACGCCCAGGGAACCTTCAAGTGCTTTCAAACCATACTTTTCCTTATCTACAATATAATAACGAGGCATCACCACACGCACATCATGTCCCAAGGCTCGAAGTGCTTTGGGAAGTGCTCCAGAGACATCTGCCAAACCGCCACTCTTTGCATAAGGCACCACTTCAGAAGCTGCCAGTAAGATATTTAATTTATCCACGTTGACTCTCTTCTTTTAGTTTTTCATATTCTTTAATATATAATTCTCCGCTCTCTCTCCATGAAAAATCACATAACATATTATGTTTGACTATCTGGTTATATTGTGTTTTCATACTGTAAAGCAGTAAAGCTTTTTTAACTGCATCTAAACATGCATGATGATCAGGTTGGCTAAAGACAACCCCATACCCTTTTTGACTTTTAGCATCAAAGGCTGCATAATCATGTACCGTATCTGTCAACCCTCCCACACTGTGCACGATAGGCATCGATCCATAATGCATAGCGATCATTTGTGCCAATCCGCAAGGTTCGAACAGTGACGGCATCAAAAAGAAATCTGAAGCTGCGTACATACGGTGAGAGAGTGCTTCATCATAACCAGACTTCAGATATATATTGTCATGTTTGTTAGCTAATGTTTTGAGTGCATCATGGTATTGTGCTTCACCATCTCCAAGGACAACGATATTGCATTCCATCAAAGCCATATCAGGTAAAGCATCAATAAAGATCTCCAAGCCTTTCTGCCACGTAAAACGTCCTATAAAAATAACCAAAGGTCTTTTAGGATCTTTCAACTTTATCTCTTTTAAAAAAGCTCTTTTATTGACTGCTTTTCCTCTGAGATCAGTATAAGGTGAGACTAGCATCTTGTCAGTGGATGGTGAAAACTGTTCGGTATCAATACCATTCACGATACCTGTAAGTTTACCACTGTGGTATTGCAAGAATCCCTCGAGACCACATCCAAACTCTGGGGTTAATATCTCTTTGGCATAAGTAGGACTGACCGTTGTAATCTTATCAGCATAGGCTATCCCTGCTTTCATAAAATTAACCTGCCCGTAAAATTCCAGACAATCCATATGAAAATATTTTTCATCAATGCCCAGTCTTGCGAGTGCTTTTTTTTCAAAAACTCCCTGGTAGGCAAGATTGTGAATGGTAAACAAACTTTTAGTCTCAATCTTTGGCTCATTATTAAGCAGTAGAGGCAGCAATGCAGTTTGCCAGTCATTGAGGTGTACGATCTCATAGATATCCCGTTTCACTATTTCCAACATGGCATAATTAAACAGTGCAAACCGGATATCATTATCTTCATAACCGCCTTGAGGATTTCCATAGAGGAACTCTCTGTCACAAAGCAACGGTGTATAGATAAAACGGTACGTTATATTTTCATATTTACAAATATAAAGTGTGACAGGATAAGATTTATTTCCCATCATGATATTAAATGTTTCGCCACTCGCTTGTATGCCAAACTGTACACGGTCTATGAACTGGTAAAGAGGCATGATGACATCAACGTTATATGCTTCATTTAATGCTCTTGGCAAACTGTATGCTACATCAGCAAGTCCACCGCTTTTAGCAAAAGGATACACTTCACTTGCAGCAAATAGTATCCGTGAATTACTCATCAATACTCCCCCTTAATAGCTTAGCAGCATGTTCAGGTGCAACAGGATTTATATTTATTCCTGTACTCACTTCAAATCCAGCCAAATGATAGAGACGTGGCATAATTCGAATCGCAAAACGGCACATCTCATCTGTATGTGTGAGTATATCATATTCAAATGCATTCCCCTGTAAAGGCGGTGTGCTGATAGAAAGGTTAAAAGTAAAACAACCCAACTGTTTTTTCATATTTTTTAGTATTAATACTAACAATGGTGCAACTTCTGCTATAGTCTCATCATGAAGGGTATCTATTTGTCCTAATGCCTTTTTAGAACTGATGATCACTTCAAAAGGATAGGCACTAGCATAAGGACAATAAGCGGTGAACTCACCATTCTTGGCTACAATACGCTCATCGGATGCTTCCTCATGCTCTATTTCTGACTCTAACAAAGCACTCGAATTTTGCTTATAGTACGTAAAACTACGCTGATATCTCTCTCTTAGTAATTTTGGAACGATTGGCAGTCCTATGAGCTGTGTATGACAATGCTGCTGTGAAGCGCCTGCCTCACTCCCCTCATTTTTAAACAGTGAAATATAGGCAATACGTTCATCCTTTCTTAAATCAGAAACCCTTGCTCGCAATGTTTGTAACCAGTGCACCACTGCACTCTCACTCCATTGTGTGATGGAAGTATGATGTTCCGGTGTATCTATGATCAGTTCATGTGCACCAAAACCTTCCCAATGCTCAAAAAATCCATAATGGTGTTCATACGCTGTTTCTATCTGAACCGCTTTATAAAGGTTTGGAACCACACGTGTTTTCCACCCCTTTTTATTTGGAAGTGAACCTTTTTTTCTTAGTGCAAAGATCTCAGGTGGAGTCATGGACTCATTGCCTTCACAAAATGGACAATACTCCTCCTTGACGATCTCTTCATTCTCTTCTACTCCATAACAATGGGGCCGATGTAAACGTTCGGGTGCAATGATCACTTGCGTACCATGTACACGATCATGTCTAATATCAGACATCTTTTACCTCCAATGTTCCCTTGATGGAAATATCCTTACTAAACGGCACCACCATGGCGAAACTGATTCCTTGTACACTAAGGTCAAATCCGTGTTCACTTTGCGAAAGTGTCTTGAGTTGGAAATAATGGATATCACAGGTTTGATCAAGACTAATCACGATATGTTGCTTTAATTCTGCATCAAAGATCTCAAGTGTATCCGTACTTAAAACACTCCCCTGATCAAGTAAAGGATCTCCATTAATGACAACAGATTCATAGTCACAAAAATGAAAATTGTGCTCAAGTATATACTTGAATGTTCCTTCCGCCTGTGTAGAGAGGCTGATCTCAAAATCAAATCCATGTTTATTTGGGATATAGGTCTTCTCCAACTTTGCTGGTACTTTTTGTGGGAAATATAAACCGCCTTCTCTAGAAAATATCACTTTCTTTTTATCTACATAGACATCAAAAGGCTGATTGGAAAAATCGCCAAATTCATGAAAATTACAATGCTTAAAATTGTCCATACAAAAATTATCATCCGAGATATGATCGATAAAAGAGTTTTTAAGATACCAATCATAAATGATCGCATCTCGTAAGTTATCGTCGATCTCAACGGCGGCATGGTGAATCGTATCGATCCCTTCTTCAGCCATAGGTACCTCTTCTTTAGGTGTATCTTCGAACAAACGCTGATGATAGGCCTCTTTACGTCGTGTTAAAGTATTTTGCCAATTAAAGCATGCATCTCGACTGTCAAATTCTACCAACTGACCTCCATGTGCCGAATCAAAGCGGAAAATATGTTTTTCAGTCACTGCCTTGACCTTATCATAGCCGTCTAAATCATTTTGGTCAGTGACTAAAACACTTTTTTTCTTATAACGTACATTCTCTGCTTCGATAATATAGTGATAGGCATTGTCTCTTAAGTTTGGCAGATATAGCCCTCCAAATACCCCATGCCATAGAGCATCATTGGTTTGTGCTTTATAGAGAGCCGTATCAAAGGCAGATTTTTTCACCTCTTGACGTACTTTTGAAAGTTCCATCATACGTTTATGGATACGGTTGCTCTCCTCATACTTCACAAAGAAATTTTTCCAAATACCGCCTTTAAGGAACTTCACACCCTCCTTCTCATAACGATCATGTCCCATCTCTTCTTTGAAGAGTTCGAGTTTCAGTGTATCATCTGCACGAAGGCTCCACTCACCCATTTCATAATAAGAGACATTGGGCAAATAGGCAATACCGCGTGTGCGTTCCTCTTCATAATAGGTACCATAATGCATCGTCTCGATCTCATCATCCTCTAACACAGCCTGCACGAATTTATCAAGCCACCCTTTTTCATAGACCCATTCATAGGTTCCCGGCCACATACCAAACTTCTCTGCATCGTCAAAGATGATCGCTGCAGCGTTTTCTTCTCTATTGTACGATTTGATCGCTTTAATGGCAGCATCCACATTTAAAAAAGGGATCGCATAACGCAGCTTCTTGCTGATAGGGAAAAGACCTATCTCATGTCCTCCCTCTTCACTCATATAATATCCATCCAAAATCTCTTCATCAAAACCGGCACACTGAAAATGGTAATCATCCATGACAGTGTATTGAATACCTGCACGCTTCAGATCAGGAATAAGAGACGATTCCCAAACACGTTCAGTAAGCCAAAGCCCCTGTGGTGTTTGATTAAAACCTGATGCAATGAAGTCATTAAGCATTTTGATCTGTGTCACGCGGTCTTCTGATGGTATCACACTTAAAATAGGTTCATAATATCCAGCAGAAAAAAACTCGATACTTCCTTTCTCAGCCAATGTCTTTATCTGTTTGTAAAGCTTAGGATGAAATGCTTCTATCTGTTCCATAAGCCATCCGCTGCAATGTACAGCAAATCGAAACTCCGGATATTTACTCATCACTTCAAAAAATGGGCCATAACAGACTGCCACACCATGTTTGATAACCCACTCAAAATTATCGACGGGTTGATGCATGTGGATACCAAAAAGTAATTTTGTTTTATTGAGCATCTTTTTTCCCTTCTTCATTTGATATCTTTTACCTATAGTTGTTCATTTATACAAACCAGTTATGGACATACGTTTCATCCAGATCAATAAACAGTGCACCATAACCAGGCATCGTCTGTATGATCTCACTCCCTTTGAGTATTTCAAAACGAAGATGCACAGTACTGTAGTCTTTAAAGTGTGCTTTTGAAATGGAAAGTTCTATACGCTCATCAACCGCAAAACATATGCCATCCTTTTCATAAGGTGTGTCCATAGAAAAATTGAAATTAAAATGTTCTCCAGTTTCTTCTACGATGACCTCCAGTTTCATATGTGACATTTTCAAAGATGCAACATCCCCTTCCAAGGCTAGAAAAATATTTTGATCATCATGGCCATAGTAGATCATATCTATAGGTCCGCGAACCCGGTCCATGGTAGAGTAGAGCTTACTCTCATCAACACTTCCACAGCCGATCCATTCAAAAAAGGTACTGTGTTTGCCATCAATGACCGGTGAAATGTGTGCGTGCGGTTTGACTAAAAATGAAACCGCACTCTTTTGTGAAATGATCGGCATGAAAAGATCTGAAGGCGGTTGCATATGCATCAGGCGGTAAATACTGATAAGATGTTCTCTAAAGAGTTTATCAAATTCCAACCCGAACTCTGTGACATGATCATCACCATACCACCAAAACCAGTCACTACACTCTGAAGCAAGGAAGTGAAATTTTACTTTTTCCTTCACTGCATCAGAGATATCACCCTTATGGTTATCGACATCACGCCGTGTCTGATAGATCATTTCCCATGCACGATTCTTTTCACTGTGTCCCGACCAGGTATCAAAGTTGCCATGTATCCAGCTTCCTGGCGCAAGCTTCTCCAGTTTTCCCGGATCTGATAAGCGTGAGACTTCATCCATAGTGACCGTTTTGCACCATGACGTTTGCATAAATTTCCCATAAAGTGCTGTAAAAAAGTTATAGGCATTATTTTCAAAAAACTCCCACGCATTTTCCCCATCTAAGATGACAAACACCGTAGCATTCCTCTGTGCATGTCTAATATGTTCTAGTGCATGCATAAAATGTTCACTGGCATCATGTCCGGATTTAAAACGATAGTTAAATCCTATCAGGTCACTGAGTCCATGGTCACGAAATCCTATGGTCACATCATTATAGACGTACGGCTTATAGAGATTTGCACGAGTATTGTCTTCAAGTGATCGAAATAAGATCGCCTCGTCCGTGGCTATCCAAGAGATTCCTCGATCTTTGTAAATGGCTATACTCTCTTCATCTACGGCACCTTCTGCAGGCCAAAATCCTGTGGGCTCAGCACCAAAGGTCTTTTTATAGAGAGTGATAGAACGTTCAACCTGCTCAATGGCATCTTCTCTGAGTGACATAGGATTATCCGGCAGAGTGGTATGTGCATTGGCACGCTTTGTATTTTCCATATCAAGCAGCAGTGGCAATATAGGATGGTTATAGGGTGTAGTGGAAAGTGAGATCACTCCCTCTTCTTGCAACTGTGCATAAAAAGGCAAAATGGTTGCTACAAAGTCGCACAAAACCTGAAGTAACTGCACTTTATCTGTTTGGGTAAAACCTTTTCCTTTTTGAAACAATGTTTTTACAAGTGCATTTTCCTGACGAAGATAGTTCCCGCACCAGGCGAGCATAAAAAGCATCTCAAAGTCAATAAGTTCTGCATCACTGAGTTCTTCCTTATGATAAAGCAGACTCAGATATTCTATGGGTCTGATCATCGTCTCATACTGTGTTGATTTACACGTTTTAATGAGCCAATCTCTCTCGTCATTCACTAACGTTGAGGGATCTTTTTCCCATAATGAGAGAAAATAATCATTTTTCAAAGGATCACTATAGAGGTGGATCTGCTCTATCAAAGGAGGCGTGATATTGAAGGTTGCTTTAAGTCCCTTATGGCGACTTAACAGCCATGGCATTTCATAGTAGTCTTTTATTGCATGGAGAAAAACCCACGGCATACTCATCACTCCGTTACTGTCTCTGTAATCGGGTTGGTGCATATGCCAAAAAAAACAGAGATTCAGTGATGGCTTCATTGTTATTCCTTAGACCATTTTTCAATTTTAGCAGAGTATTCAGCCAAGATTGCTTCCCCTTTTTCATCATTTTCAGACTGGATATACAAGTTAAGGTGATCTCTATACTGATCCGGGATCATGAGGATCCAATCATTTTTATCTAACCATATCTTGACACCATCAAGTGTGGATGCTTCTTTACCTTTGGCATCTGCAAGGAACATACGCATCATCTTGCCTTTCAGTGCCTGTCGACATTCAATCTTCGTTACCTTATAATAAAATCTCGGTAATGAATCGATCATTTCAGAAAGTTTTATCTCATGATGCAATATCATTTCAAGTATTCTCAAAGTGGCGAACATTGAATCCCGATGCGTCGAAAATTCGGTAAAAGCAAAATTACCTTCACCCGTAGCCACAAGATCATACTCTTTCAACTTTGCTGCTTTAAAGTTTGCGTATTGACCCCGTTCTATTACAAGATTTTCAAAATAGACGATATCTGCTGCCCATGTTGGTAAGAAAACGCGTTTTTTAGTTCCTGCTTCCTTCGCCTCCATATTTAAAAGTAAAAGAACCACATATAAGGCGTCTTGTTTACCAAGAACAACACCTTTATCACTTACGATATCCAAACGCTGACCATAAGGATAAATAATAAATCCTGCATTAAGTTTCAGTGCATTAATGACATCATACATATCTTCCTTTGTTTGTTTAACTAAAGCATTGATATTGGCAAGACGATGTTCATCCCTATGTGCATTAAACATAATATTCTCTACACCAACATCATATAAAATATCCGGGAAAACATCTGAAGCCATTCCATGCATCATATCAACTGCAACACGACAATCGAAACATTTAAATATATGCGGGTTCACTAATTGTATCATTCCCTCTTTATACACTCTATATTCTTTTTCATGACTGGACTCACGAATCTGGCCGATCAGCGAATAGTCTACACGTCGGAAAGTTTCTTTGAAAAATGTTTTTTCTACTTTTTTAGACATTTCATTATTGATACGTAGTCCTTCACAGTCAAAAAAAGTCAATACCGTACTGGTTGGATCATCAGTTTTTTGACGGAAATGAACACCTGCAATGAACTGATCATGTGAAGATAAATTACAACGTAAAACAGCTGAAGGAATATCACGATAGTCGATCACGTTTATACCTGCTGAAAGAAGTCCTCCTAGAAAAGCACGTTTAAGCATACGTGAACTTTTATGATAATCTCTGGAGACAAGTACTGTTGAGCCGACAGGCAGTTGTGCACCAAAAGCTTCAGCAAGTTTTGTGGCCATTTCACATGAGAGTTCAACATTGGACTTTCCAAACACCGTCCCATTTACGAAAATAGAATTTTTGTAT
This sequence comes from Sulfurovum sp. TSL6, assembly GCF_019972115.1. Classification (NCBI taxonomy): domain Bacteria; kingdom Pseudomonadati; phylum Campylobacterota; class Epsilonproteobacteria; order Campylobacterales; family Sulfurovaceae; genus Sulfurovum; species Sulfurovum sp. TSL6. The sequence goes on from NZ_BPFJ01000001.1 coordinate 834,974, forward strand.
TTATTTCCAAGAATCAAACTGTTGTTAACGATAGAAGCATCATCAATTTTTTTATCAGGCCAGATGGTAACATCTTTTTCGATCTTGGTTAACTGACCGATCTCACATCCCTCTGCCAAGATCATCCCTGCATTTGCAGTGACATTATTACCGATCACATTATCATTACAGATCACACAACCATCCAACTTGGCTTTAGCATGAATATCCACATCATTCCAAATCACAGTGTTTCTTATCTTACTCTCTTTGCCGATGGTAACATTATCGCCAATAACGACATTATTGAGCTTCACGCCCTTCTTCAGCGTAACATTCTTTCCCAATACCACCGTACCAACAAATTCAATACTTTGATCAAAACTGTACGTCTCATCACTGTAAAGCACACCATCAGAAAATTGTGTTATTTCCCCATCAATGTTGAACTTGACCTTACCTGTCAAAATATCATCATACACATCCCGGTAGCTTTCCGGATTTCCCACATCACGCCAATACCCTTCAGAATATCCGGCCATCAGATCAATACCATTACGCATCAGTTTAGGAAAAAGGTCTTTACCAAAATCATAGTTTTTATTTTTAGGTATATACTCCAGGATCTCCGGCTCTATGATATAGATACCCGTATTTATCGTGTCACTGAAAACTTCACCCCAACTTGGTTTTTCAAGAAACTTTTCTATTTTCCCCTCTTCATCCGCGATAACCACACCAAACTCCAAGGGATTATCGACCGATGTCAAGGTAATGGTCAGTTTAGACTTTTTCTCTTCATGATAGTCAAAGATCTTCTGGAAATCAAAATCCGTTACAAGGTCTCCACTGATGATGATAAAGTTATCATCTCCTATGTGTTCCTGTGCCAACTTCACTGCACCTGCTGTACCATAATCATCATCCGGTACAACATACGTGATCTTGATACCAAAATCACTTCCATCACCAAAATGCTCTTGAATGATCTCAGGCTTGAAATAGAGCAAAACGATAAACTCTGTAATACCTAAGTCCTTCAAGGTCATCATAGTGTGTTCCATCATCGGTTTATTCATGATGGGTAACATTGGTTTTGGACGAGAATTAGTCAGTGGTTGGATCCGGGTTCCAAAACCACCTGCCATTACAACAGCTTTCATTTATACTCCTGGTTATAATATGTTTGACACTCTTATCTATGAAATATCTATTTATAATTCAAGTAAAGAATTTTGACTTCCAAAGGGAGAAGGAACAGAAGAACACGCATCTTCTGTTAGCCATTGCTCACCATTGACCATATATCCAAACTCGAAACTCTTACCTGTATTTAGCACTTTTGTTAGATAATAATCACCATTTTTTTTCTTTTTCATCGGTTCACCTTTCCAAGTGTTCCACGCTCCTAAAAGCGTTATGCCTTCTATGGGATTCTTTGAAGAAACTGTAAATGTCACCCACACTTTTTCACCGTTCTTTTTAATCACAAGCATATTTCATCCTTTTTCAAAGTATTTTAAATTATATACTAACAATTATCCAACTATTTTTTTAAAGTGATTGATTATTAATCAATAATGAAATTTCATGCTTAATGTAAAAAATATATATTATTAAAAGTTAATCTTTAAAATAACTTTAAAAAATTATACTGATTAATTATTAATCGATAATGAAATTTCATGCCTAATGTAAAGAATATATATAATTAAATATAAATCTTTAAAATAAATTATAAATATGTATGAAGTCCATATCTACAACATATACCTTTGTTTTTTTAATGTCACATCTGCTCCATTGATACTCTAATTCGGATATTAATAAAGAGATAGTAAAAATACTACAAGAAAAAAGATACATTTTAGTATCACGGCGTATAATCTTATTAAACTCAATCTATACACATTTACAGAAGATCTCCATAGAAAAAAGAACACATATCCTTATGATTGATTGTATGACTCTTAGATATAATTGATGATATAAAAGATTTGAAGGTTGTCTTTATGGGTAATACCGGCACATACGCATCACTGATTCAATCACGACTCTATCTTATCTGTGAACTGCTGGGCATCTTCGTTATTATACCAGCCATTATCTATGCCTTGCTTCCACTACCCTTTATCCCCATTTTATGGTTGATCACTTTCTTGTGTATTTGGGCTGTGTCCAAAGACAAAACCTTTGATCGTGATTCTCTATGGCGTGCATCAGAACTTAAGAAAAATTATAAAGGTATGTTAAAACAGTTTCTCATAATAACTGTAGTGATGATGGCTTTGGTCTATGTCTTTATTCCTGATCATCTTTTTTCCCTTATCAAAGAAGATCCACTAGTTTGGTCACTCATAGTGATCTTGTATCCGCTTATTTCTGTCTTTCCTCAAGAGCTGCTCTACAGAACCTTCTTTTTTCATCGTTACAAGATGCTCTTTAAGAAGAAATGGCAGATCATCACTGTAAATACCCTGCTCTTTGGCTACATGCATATCATTTTTCAAAACTGGGTAGCAGTTGGTCTTACTGTTCTAGGAGGGTTTCTCTTTGCTTCCATGTATGAGAGGACACGTTCTACACTCTTGGTTTCAGTCGCACATGCACTCTATGGAGAGCTTATATTTACAGTAGGTTTGGGTACATACTTTTATACCGGTACCCTATTAACGCTATCTTAAATGTTGAATGAGTTGCCTAATATGACAAAATCTATTATCAGTAAAGATGCTTTTTCTTTCCAATCATTCATGACATCATATTGAAGGCCTTAAAAAAGTCATAAAAAATATTTATTATGCATTATTTGCTATTATTAAAATATTCAGCTATAATAATACTATTGAAAGATGATTTAGAGTTTCATCTTTGGCTAGACTTTTATTGCTTACCTTTAGTTTACAGTATTATCCACCCGAAAAAGAACACTCCACTTTATATTTTCAGCACATCAGAAATGAAGTGTATAACAACTAAAAGGAATTGCAATGGCAACTCAAGTAAACGGAACCGTAAAATGGTTCAACAGTGAAAAAGGTTTCGGTTTTATCGAACAAGAAAATGGTGGAAATGATGTATTTGTACACTATCGTCAAATTAACAGCAACGGTTACGACCGTGTTTCCCTTAATGAAGGTCAAAAAGTGACTTTTGAGATCGGTGAAGGTCAAAAAGGCCCACAGGCTGAAAACGTTACTGGTCTTTAAGACCCTCTAATGGACAGAGAGATCTGTCCATAGTTTAAACACTTCTATAAAGAGACTACTAGGTCTTTTTATGAATTGCTTAAAGGAAAACGTATGAAAAGTAAAGAAGCTGTTTTTGAAGCGTTAAATGAAGGTAAAAATCTTATGAGTTGTATCACAGGGATACAATATACAATGATTAAAGGGATCTTACATACTCGTCATAGTGAAAGAAGTGACTGGGAGCAAAGTGAACTTAATTTTTACAATCCGCCATCTTGGCTCAACCTCAAAATAATAGAGGAAAAATCTGCCAATATATAAGATATCACAGAGTCTGATGGACTCTGCTGTTCCACATCTTAAAATCTCTACTCTCCCATTCATTTGATGCTTGTTATGTAGATCTTTTACTGTAAGCTGCAAACTCTTTTACCACATCATAGATCGCTTGTGTTATTTGCGTTAACTCTTCACTTGAAGTAATATATGGCGGCATAATATACACAAGATTCAAAAAAGGTCTGATCCATATACCTTGTTGAATAAACTTAGGGGTCATCCATGCAAGATCTACATCCCTGTTGAGTTCCACCACACCTATAGCACCTAAAACGCGCACCTCTTTAACAATATCAAGTGTATTACACTCAGACAATTCCTCTTTGAGTTGTGTCTCTATCCCTAAAATTCTTTGCTGCCAGGGAGAGTGAAGCAGTAACTCTAAACTTGCATTTGCAACACTGCACGCCAATGGATTTGCCATAAAGGTCGGCCCATGCATCAACACATTCCCATTTGACTCAACGCCATGCATCACTTTTTTTGTAGTAAGCGTCGCTGCGAGTGACATATATCCACCCGTCAGCGCCTTACCTACACATAAAATGTCCGGGGAGATATCGGCATGCTCATACGCAAATAACTTTCCTGTTCTTCCAAACCCTGTAGCTACCTCATCCAGTATCAACAACACACCATACTCATCACATAGCGCTCTTACCACTCTTAAAAAATGAGGTGAGTAGATCCTCATTCCACCTGCACCCTGAACTATGGGCTCAAGTATGACTGCAGCTATTTCTTTGTGATTTTGCTCCAACTTGGATGCGAAGTCGGCAATGTACCCTTCATCCCACTCTGCATTATAATCACACCCGGGAGCCTCTGCAAATATATTTTTATGGAGTATCTTTTCAAAGGCTGAGTGCATCCCTGTAATGGGATCACATACACTCATTGCGCCAAACGTATCACCATGATACCCTTTAGAGAAGGCTAAGATCTTACTTTTTTCGCTGTTTCCTTGTGAACTCCAGTATTGAAATGCCATTTTCAAAGCCACCTCAACACTCACAGAACCAGAATCACTAAAAAACACCCTCTCCAAAGATGTATCGGTAATGTCGATCAGTGTTTTTGCAAGCTTTATGGCCGGTTCATGCGTAATGCCCCCAAACATTACATGAGACATTTTTGAAAGCTGTTCTACCGCAGCATTATTTAAAGCCTCTACATTATAGCCATGGATGACTGACCACCATGATGACATGGCATCGATGATCTTCTTTCCGTCTTCCAGTTCAAGGTAGACGCCCTTGGCTGATTTTACAAAAGTCATATCTGCGGATGGATTGGAAGGTGCATAAGGATGAAGAATATGCTCTCTATCGTACTCTAACATAAATTTTATCCTTATTTTTTTAGTTTTTATCTATGAGATTATACAAGCTAGTTTCTGATTGCTCTATGAAAATAAAAAAGAATTTCAGACAATGATGAATAGTAGGAATAGCCCAAAGTACTACAAGAAACTTTTGAAATTACAGTCTCATCTGGATACTGAGAGAAATAGAGGTGTAAGAAGCTATATTGAATGGTAAGTTTTATTATAAAAGTAGAGGTTAAAATAATTTTTCATTTTAACCTCTACTACTTTTGTACTTATTAGATCAATAGACTTTATTTTTATAATGAAATATTTATGCTTGACTCATATTAATCGTCATCCTCTTCATCCAATATACCGTCATTGTCATCATCGTCATCTTCGTCATCATTGATACCATCATTGTCGTCATCATTGTCATCGTCATCATCCAAGCCATCGTTGTCATCATCTACATCATGATCATTTGTGACACCATCACCATCTGTATCATTATCTTCGATGCCATCACCATCATCATCCGTATCCACGTCATCAGTGAGACCATCATTATCATCATCGTCATCGTCATGATTACTCAAAGTATCATTATCATCATTCTCATAGACATCCAGAAGGCCATCACCGTCTTTATCCATTGGATCATTCTCAAGTTCAACGGTAAGTAAGCCATCTTCTACTTCAAGTTCCAATATCTCATCTGAAACACCATCACCTTCAATATCTACAATAAATGCACGATCCATCGCCAGGTCTACATATCCAAGATCCACATCCCCTTCTGCTCTGAAAAGTGTACTATTGCCATCAGCTGTGACAATGCCGATCGGTGTTACGACTTTATTATCAGGATCATCCTCATTCGTTGTCATCACGATACGGCAATCCGTACTAAGCGGCACTTCTATCTCAAAAGGGTGTTGGTCTGTACCGTTTTGTACCGATTGTGTAGAGTAGTAGCTACCATCTTCACAAAACAGTTCTATCAGTGTACCTGGAACCGTACCACTCACTTTTGCTGTTTGTTCTGTAGAGGAGAGATTCTCTCCACAACCCATCAAAGAAAAACCTACCAGAGTTGAAAGCAACCCGCTTGTTAATATATGTAATTTTTTCATACCTTATCCTTTATATCATTTGATATGCTTGGTTCAATGTTGTTCAAGCCATGAAAGCCCATGATGAAGGCATTCGCTAGCAGCTTTTGACACAACAAAACAGCTTTGGAATTAAATATGATGAGTGGACAACCTATCGAAAGGATAAAAGGAAGTAATGAAGTATTCATTATGGCAACCCCGCTATCTACTTGAGACCGGAGGCTTTCCGTCCTTGCTTCGCAACAAGTTTGGCACAACAATAATATTTAATAAATCAGATACCATTATAACCCGAATATATAAATTTTTTTCTCCAATTGGTAACAAATTGATAACATTGCTAAAATGCTACAGAGAATCTCTAAGCGAGTTATCAATGGTATTCCATTAATTTGTTAAGCTTAAGATCCATATTGAAAGAAAGCATGCATGTTTACATTCGGTTAGTGTAGACCAAGTAAACTCATTCTTACATAGCAACCAAAAACATGAAAATATCAATTTTTATGTTGACTCCTTCCTTGTAAACTTCCCCCCCCCTTTATTTGGTTGCTATCATAAAACAAAATAACCACTACCCTTTGATACACACCTTTGGTTTTAAAAAGGCTACCCTTCTTGCCAACCCTGCTTTTTCAGTCGCTTCAGCAACAAGGTCGACATCCTTATAAGCATCAGGGGCTTCTTCAGCAACCCCACGCATAGATGCAGAACGGATGAGAATACCTTTTTGTGCAAGATCTTGTATGACTTGTTTCCCTTTCCAGAGTTTGAGTGCCTGATGACGGCTCATTGCGCGGCCGGCCCCATGACTTGCTGAAGAGAAAGCTCTCTCCTCTCCCTCTTTGGTACCTGCAAGAATATAGGATCCCGTTCCCATACTTCCACCGATTATAACAGGCTGACCCACACTCCTGTAGCCTACCGGGATGTCTTGATGTCCTGGACCAAAAGCACGCGTTGCTCCTTTACGGTGAACCCATAAGGTACGCTCCACACCATTTACCAGATGCATCTCCTCCTTACAGGTATTATGGGAGACATCGTAGAGTGTCTCAATATTCACACCTTTAAATAAGCCCTCAAAAACATTTCTGGTCAAATGGGTCAGTACCTGTCTGTTTGCCATAGCGCAGTTGATCGCTGCATTCATAGCACCGATGTACTCCTGTCCTTCAGGTGAATGGATAGGTGCACAGGCAAGTTCCCTGTCAGGCAGTGAGATTCCCAGTCGTGTGGCCGCTTTTGCAAGCGAGACCATATATTCCGTACCGATCTGATGTCCCAGTGCCCGAGAACCGCAATGGATCGATACAAGGATCTGACCTTTTTTGATACCAAATGCTTCTGCTGCTTTTTCATCATAGATCTTGGCAACTTCCTGGACCTCAAGGTAATGATTTCCAGAGCCTAGGGTACCCACTTCTCCAAGTTGCCGTTCTTTAGCCAGTTGGGAGATATTCTCAGGCCTAGCACCTTCCATCTTACCCATCTCTTCAACGAAACTTAGATCTTCGCCTACACCATATCCATGATGGATCGCCCATTGGGCACCGCCTCTAAGGACATCATCAAGCTCATCGATCGTAAGTTTGAGTTTTCCCTCTCTACCTACGCCTGCAGGTATCGTGCGGGAAAGCTCATCCGCCAGCTTTGTAAGATCTGTAGATGTCAGATCCTCTCTCATCAGGTCTGTACGTAAACATCGAATACCGCAGGATATGTCAAATCCTACACCTCCTGCAGAAATGATGCCCCCTTCATCCGCATCAAAAGCAGCAACACCGCCTATGGGAAATCCGTAGCCCCAGTGTGCATCCGGCATTGTCATGGCCTCTCCTACCAAACCCGGCAGTGTCGCGACATTACTGATCTGCTCTAAGACTTTATTATCCATACTTTTTAATAATGGTTCTGATCCGTATAAGAGTATGCCACTTCTTTTTTCTCCTGCCTTTAGAGGGATGGTCCATGTATAATCATCAATTTTTTCCAATAGGTTCATATTCATAACACTTCTCCTTTAAACATCGACGACACATCGGGCTTCCCAATGGTCTTCTTTTTCTTTGACGGAGAGCATGGTCAGTGTTGCCCCTTTAACCTCTGTTCCACGCTCTATCTCTTTTTTCCACTTGTCTCCCCATGCTTTCCCTCTCCAAGAGTTACCCTCTTTCTGCAGTTCAAACCGTCCCAAAGCAAGATGTTTCATATGCGCTAAAGCCAAAAGCGTATTGAGCCACTCTATCAGAGCAAACTCGTTATCATCCTCCTCGAATGTCACTTCTATCAACTCATCACAATGCAATACATCTACATCAGCCATAATAGCAAACATTGCCACTGCAGCTGATTCGAATGCCTCCTCCAGGCGATTCCCTCTTCCAATAATACCGATATCCGCATCATGCTCAAAATAACCATATTTTTTGTTCATATTTGGCCTTCTTTAGTTTGTAAGTTCTACCGTTTCCAATACACCTTTTAAGAAAGATCCTTACTTATTCTAGCATCATTTTCGTTTTTTACCATCACTATCTCTGGTATTTGCAACTTTATAATCGTATAAAAGCAGTACTCTCTAACTTGTAATCTGTTATGATTATCATAGAATCTGTTACTTGAAAGAAGTACTATCATGAAACATGAAATGAAGTCTAAAGCGGATAAAAGGGCTCAAGCTCTGTTAAAAATTATAAGTGAACTTCTTACAGAGATACATCCCCATCATCTTCCTTCTGAGCATATTTCACTTGATAGCAGATTTGAAGAAGAGCTTGGACTCGACAGCCTTTCACGGGTTGAACTTATCGCAAGGGTTGAGAGGGAGTTCAAACTTTCATTACCGGAACGTGCTTACTCTGAAGCAGAAACACCACGGGACCTTTTGCGTATGCTGCTTGGTACACAAAAGGCATATGCTACCCTTCAAGATTCGGAAATTGCTTCAATAACACTCGATAAAATAGAAGGTACACCTTTTGAAGCAAAAACCCTTGTAGAGGTACTGCAATGGCATGTGGCACACCATCCGGACCGTCCCCATATCCAATTCTACCAAGATGATGGTCAGGGCGATGTCATCACTTATGATGAACTGGAAAAAGGTGCCAAAAATGTCGCAGCAGCATTGCAACAACGTGGAGTAGAGTCTGGTCAGTCGATCGCGATTATGCTACCCAGCAGTCCGGATTACTTTTTCATCTTTTTTGGCATACTGATGGCCGGTGGTATACCCGTCCCCATCTACCCACCTGCACGCCCTTCACAACTTGAGGACCACATCCGAAGACATGCCCGTATACTGGATAACTGCCGTGCAAATATCCTTCTTACCGTACCTGAAGCCAAGCATGTTGCAAAACTTCTAAAATCGATGGCTCCAAACCTTCATCATATCGTATCAACCACTGACTTGAAAGCCTCCTCCCCAAGTACCATGCTTCCAAGTATCAATGAACAGGATATCGCATTTATACAATATACATCAGGAAGTACCGGAAACCCTAAAGGCGTAGTACTGACACATGCCAACCTTCTTCACAATATCAGAGCTATGGGGAAAGTGGTCAAAGCAGGATCTAAAGATGTTTTTGTCAGTTGGCTGCCGCTTTATCATGATATGGGCCTTATTGGTGCCTGGCTTGGCAGCCTCTACTACTCTGCACTTTTTGTAGTCATGTCTCCATTAGATTTTTTGGCCAGACCTGAACGCTGGTTATGGGCGATCCACCGCTATAGGGGTACACTCTCTGCATCACCTAACTTCGGATATGAGTACAGTATGCATCGCTTAAAAGATACCGATCTGACAGGGTTGGATCTTAGCTCATGGCGTGCTGCATTCAACGGAGCAGAAGCAGTCAGCCCTGAAACTGTAGAACAGTTCAGTAAACGATTTGCACCATTTGGATTTAACAAAGAGGCGATGATGCCTGTTTACGGCCTTGCAGAGTCTTCGGTCGGTTTGGCATTTCCACCACTCGGACGTGGTGTATATATCGACCATATAGACCGCACTACTTTCACCCGTTCAGGAAGTGCCATAAGTACTTTACAAGATGACAGCAATGTTTTAAGATTTGTCAGTTGTGGATTACCTCTTCCAGGACACCACATCAGAATCGTGGATGAAACAGGGCATGAACTGCCCGAACGTCAAGAAGGACGCTTGGAGTTTCGCGGTCCCTCTTCGACCAGTGGCTACTACCGTGATGCCCAAAAGACTCAAACCCTTTTTGATGGAGAGTGGCTCGATACAGGTGACCTGGCCTATATTGCCAACGGAGAACTTTATGTAACCGGACGCATCAAGGACATTATCATACGTGCCGGACGTAACATTTACCCGGATGAACTGGAAAAGATGGTAGGGGATATACCAAATATCCGAAAAGGATGTGTGGCAGTATTTGCCAGTATGGATCAAAAGAAACAGACAGAAAAACTGGTTATTTTAGCTGAAATACGAAGTGAAGACTCGAATGAACACCAAAGATTGCGCAACGACATCAATACACTATCGATCGATCTCACCGGAATACCGCCTGATGAAGTTGTCTTGGCACCTCCTGGGAGCGTTCTAAAAACTTCAAGCGGAAAGATCAGACGTTCTGCAAGCCGTGAACGCTATGAAAAAGGAATGATCACTAAAAAGTCCCAAAATGTAATATGGCAGGTGGTCAGACTGGCACTTAGCGGTATCAAACCCCAATTACGACGTCTAAAACACTATCTTGGCAGCCTATTCTTTGCTGCATATAGTTTGTCCATCTTTGCTTTGATCGCACCGATTGCATGGCTCTCTATGACACTCCTGCCAAAGTTTTCCATGCGATGGCGTATGGTACAAGGCTGTGCAAAACTTCTAGCCTATATAACTGCCACACCGCTCAGAGTAAATGGTGTCGAAAACCTTCCACTTGCAGGAAGATCCTGCGTCTTAGTCGCCAATCACGCCAGTCTTCTTGATGCCGCAGCCCTCATAGCAGCACTACCGCGTCATTTTCGCTTTATTGCCAAGTCTGAGTTCACTAAAGACTTTTATACCCGTCTGCCACTGGAAAAGATTCATACGGAATTTGTCGAACGTTTTGAGACCACTAAAAGTGTTCACGATACAGAACATCTTCGTACCGTCCTCGAATCGGGTCATGCATTGTTCTTTTTCCCTGAAGGGACTTTCAGCCCGGTTCCCGGTCTTATGCCGTTTCGGCTGGGCGCATTCAGTATTGCAGCTGGGGCAAATGTACCGGTCATTCCCATAGCCATCAAAGGTACACGATCGATACTGCGGGATGGTTCCTGGTTCCCGCATAACAATCCGATTCACATAGAGATCGGTACACCTATCGATCCGAAGAAGATCAGATCCAAAGCAGATATAAAAGAGTGGGATGTAGCTATAGATTTGCGCGACCAAAGCCGCGAATTTATTTTGCAACACTGTGGTGAACCGGATCTTTCATAAATGTCATGCAGTATTTAGAGTTCTGTATTTTTCTTCATCTCCCTCTCACGTAACAGGCGACGCATCAATTTACCCATGACATTTTTAGGTAACGCGTCTACAAATTCGACCGATGATGGAACCTTGAACCGTGCAAGCTTGTTTCTAAGGTATTCGATGATCTCATATGCTTCAGCCTCTTGGCCCGATTTTAGCACTATGAATGCCTTTATCTCTTCACCTTTGTACTCATGCGGTATACCCACAACTGCTGCATCTTCGACTTTTGAGTGCGTGCAGCACACCTTTTCCACTTCTGTAGGTGATACGTTCAACCCTTTAACAATGATGATATCCTTTTTCCTGTCAACCACATAAAAATAGCCCTCTTCATCCATTTTTACAATATCACCGGTATAGAGCCAACCCTCTCTTATCGCTTCATCTGTCATTTCAGGTTGCCCCCAGTACCCCTTCATTATCTGTGGACCCCTTACGATAAGCTCCCCCTCTTTTCCGACCTCCATCTCATCCTTTCCGTTTTCAAGATCAACGATCCTACACTCTGTATCGGGCATGGGCACACCGATAGAGTTTGGTTTATTTGGGGCGTTCATCGGATTGGCATGTGTCACAGGAGATGCTTCTGAAAGTCCATAACCTTCAACCAGTTTTGAACCTGTCACTTCCACAAACCTCTTTTTGACACTCTCTATCAACGGAGCACCTCCGCAAATGCATGCCCTTACAGAACTGAGATCATACTTTGCCACACCCTTATAGTTACCCAATGCTGCATACATCGTAGGTACGCCCGGCATGATAGTGATCTTCTCTTTTTCCATCGTTTTAAAAATGTAAGCCAAGTCTCTGGGATTGGGGGTCAATACCAGTGTACCTGCACAGCTCATCGTATAACTAAGACAGGCTGTCATACCGAAGCTGTGAAAAAAAGGAAGCCACCCCAACACATGCTCTTGGCCTTCAACCGTATCAGTCACCCATGCCCTGCACTGAAGTGCATTGACGACAAGATTATAGTGGCTGAGCATCACACCCTTCGGTGTGCCTGTTGTTCCACTGGTGTACTGCAGTAACGCGATATCTTCAGGTTCAACCCTTATATCAGGCCTCTTATCATTGCTTTGTTGCATCAACTTTTCCAACCAATGATCTGTCGCATCTATGCTCACCCTATCCTCTTTCTCTTTTAAAAGCGTAAAGAGGATCTTGGTGAAGAGGGGGAAGTACTCTTTGACATTGGTAACAATGACGTTTTTAACACCTGTTTCCTCTTTTATCTCTTGGATGATCGGATAAAAGCGACTCATAACGACCACAGTTTTAGCACCAGAGTCATTAAGCTCATATGCCACTTCTGCAGACTTAAAAAGAGGATTTATAGGAACAGCGATCGCTCCAATCTTTAAAATGCCATATAGCATAATAATAAACTGGGGTGTATTGGCAAGATAAAGTGCCACACGGTCACCTTTTTGAACACCCAGATCTGTAAGAGCATTTGCTGCTTTGTTTACCAGTCTATCCAGCTTGCTGTAAGAGATGTTATTTCCCAGGTAGGAGAGAGCCCTATTGTGTGGATATTTTGAAGCTGACTCTTCCAAAAAAGTAAAAAGTGGTACCTTAGGGTACTTTACAGTGGCAGTTACACCCTGATCATAATGTTTTAACCAAATCTTTTCATCATATATCATCTATCTCTCCTTCTTTATCGTAGAAGATGATCCAAATTATCCTTCATATCCTATGCATCCTGTCAATATTCTTCTTTCCCTCTCTGCCTCTTTGGTTCCTAAAAACGCTTCAAAACACCCAACAAGTAATCGATATCTTTTTCTGTATGATTGGCAGAAACCTGAAACCTGATCTCCTCATCGCCCTTTGGAACCACGGGAAAGTTAAGGCCTGTGGCCAGAATGCCATTCTCAAAAAGATACTTCACAAGTCTGGAAGTCTTTTCAGTGTCCCTTATCATAAGAGGGACAATGGGATGCTCTCCTGGGATAGTTTCATAACCAAGATCCTTTAGCCCCTCTTCAAGCCCCCGGGTTAGTGTGCGAAGCTGTTCCAGTAACTTCAAACCCTGGGGACTGTCGAGGATATCAAGTGACTTACTGGCCGCTGCTGCTTCAGAGGGAGTAATAGGATTGGAAAAGATGTAAAAGGGGGCTGTCTCTCTCAAATAATTAATGACAGTTTCACTGGAAACCACATAGCCGCCATTGACGCCGAGGGCTTTTCCGAGGGTCCCAATGTGGATATCGACTTTTGTACCAGTCACTTCCTCTGTTCCCCGACCGGTTTTACCGAAGGCTCCGACACCGTGTGAGTCATCGACAACAGTAATGATCCCTTCTTCAAACTTTTCTTCATATTTTTTGCAGATCCCAACGATCTCATTAAGGGGTGCATTGTCTCCCCGCATGCTGAAGATACCGTCGGTAACGACGATCATCCGTCTGCATTTACCTGAGAATCGCTGGATAGCAGCTTCAAGGTCTTCCATATCAAGGTGCGGATATACGGCTTTTTCAGCAGGGTGTGCCAGCCGGATGGCGTTGATGATGCAGTTGTGGTTCAGTGCATCACTGATAACCACCGTTTCTTCTGTTATAAGCTGTGGTAGGACACCCATAACGGCCGAATAGGCTGCGCTGAAGATCATGGCCGCTTCTCTGCGACAGAAGTCGGCCAGTTTCTTTTCGAGTGTCACATGAGGCGCAAAGGTACCGCTGATAAAACGCACGGCACCTGGCCCGGTACCAAATTGGTGTGATGCCTCCTCTTCGGCTTGAATGACATCTTTATGCGTTGATAAGCCCAGGTAGCTGTTGGAATTCATCTGCAAGAAGGGCTTATCTCCCTGCCCGGCAAGCGTAACCCTCGGTCCGAAACCACCTTCGGCTCCCATGATCCCTGTAATGATCTTCTCATACCGTTTACTGACACCCTTTGAATCTATGGCTTCAAGCTGCCGCCTTAAAGGAATTTCAAGCTTTTCAAGTGACATGGGAACCCTCCTTTCTCAACTTTTCAATCATCTCTTTCGTCATCGCTTCCATATCATATTCCGGTTGCCAGCCCCATTCGGCTCTTGCTGCGCTGTCATCCATTTTATGAGGCCAGCTGTCAGCGATTTCCTGCCTTATGGGGTCGACTTCGTAAGTCATACTGAAATCGGGCAGCTCTTTTTGAATGGAAGCATATAATTGGTCCGGAGTAAAACTCATAGCCGTTATATTATAGGCATTACGGTGGGTTAGCATCCTCGCATCTGCCTCCATCAGCTCAATAACTGCCCGAATGGCATCGGGCATGTACATCATGTCCAGACGCGTTCCTTCTTTCAGAAAGCATCGGTATGGTTCATTTTTTACAGCAGCATAGAAGATTTCAACGGCATAATCGGTTGTTCCTCCGCCTGGCAGCGTTTTATAGGAGATCAAGCCGGGAAAGCGAACGCCACGTATATCCATATCATACTTTTTAAAATAATAGTCGCAAAGCAGTTCACCAGCCACTTTTGTAATACCATAAAGTGTGTTGGGACGCTGAATAGTCACCTGAGGGGTGTTGTCAGGTGGTGTGGATGGCCCGAAGGCCCCGATGGAGCTGGGGAAAAAGAGCGTGCAGTGGTGGTGACGGGCAACTTCGAGAACCGTCTGGAGCCCATTCATATTGATATCCCATGCAAGTTGGGGATTCTCTTCCGCTTTTGCCGAAAGAAGCGCTGCAAGATGATAGATGGTATCAATGCTATACTTTTGTACAAGTGCAGAGATGGATTGCGCATCTGTCGTGTCCATGATCTCATAGGGGCCAGCATCAATAAATTCATCTTCCGGCTTTCGTCGGTGCCCCGCAGCAACTACATTCTCTCTCCCATATTTATCTCTAAGAACAGGGACAAGCTCAGAGCCGATCTGACCTGTTGCCCCAGTGACCAATATCCTTTTCATCTTTTATCCCATTAAATAATAATATTTTTTTGCTCTACAGTTTTCACTATATCTCTTAAGATTAACCTTACTTATTCTAGCATTATTTTCGTTGTTTACACTCACTATTTTGGTAAAGTCTACCACATAGCATTTTATGTTCTATGTCTAAAAATCCTTCGCATCTGTATAGATTTATGCTTAGTTAAGTTTATATGGCTATACTGACCATCTATTTTGTAGCCTTCACTAATCTATAATTTAATCAAACACACTTAAATATTTCCATATTTATTATCGCGGAATAGAGCAGTCCGGTAGCTCGTTGGGCTCATAACCCAAAGGTCGGTGGTTCAAATCCATCTTCCGCAACCAATCACAATTAAAACAAAGGAGAAAATATGTCAATCACTAATATATCTGAACATTCTAGACTAAAAGTACTCATTAGACTTTTAAAAGATAATGAACAATTTAATATTGCCTGTTCTAAATCAGGCTTATCAATCAATATTGCTAAACAACTTTTAAATAAATACAACCCAATAAAACAACAGCACTTATATCAATAATTTTTCCCTATTTTTTAAATCAAATGGTGTAATGAATATAATCATCATAAAGGTCCATTGAAACTATTAAGTTCAAATTAGACCTTAACTACAGAAAGACTAAGAAAACATTGAAGAGAAATATTAGTCTTTAAACCCCCTCCTTCACCATGAGTAATGAGTTTCACTTTCTGAAACTTTGGAACACTTGCAACAAACCAAAATATAAAAACGTAAACCTATTGACGGAACTGATTATTCGTTATTGAAGTCACGCCTATATGTTTTTTAATAAAAAGGCAATAAAATGAGTAAATTAAAAATAGGAGTCATTGGGACTTCAAAAAAAGAAGATGAGAGACGTTTTCCAATCCATCCGGAGCATTTGTCTCGTATTCCTGAAGCCCTTCGTCGTCAGCTAATATTTGAAGAAGGATATGGAGCGGCCTTTGGTGTCTCAGATTCTGAAATTGCTGCTCAGACAGGTGGTATTGCCTCAAGACATGAATTATTAGCCGACATTGGCACAGTTATCATTAACAAACCAGTATTGACTGATTTGGAAGAACTAAAAGTTGGAGGAACACTCTGGGGCTATGTGCATTGTGTACAGCAGCAGGATATTACCCAGGCTGCACTTGATCGCAAGCAAACACTCATCGCCTTTGAGGATATGTTTGTTTGGTCTCCTGATGGTTATATGGGGCGCCACACATTTTATAAAAACAACGAAATGGCAGGTTATTGTGCAGTACTGCATGCCTTACAACTTAAAGGTATCGATGGACACTACGGCAATCAGCGCAAAACGGTTATTTTCAGTTTTGGTGCAGTAAGTCGTGGGGCGATATACGCTCTCAAAGCACATGGATTTAGAGATATCACAATCTGTATTCAGCGTCCAGATCATGAAGTACGAGAAGAGGTACTAGATTGCCACTACGTCAAGGTTCGTCCAGGCACTAAAGGTGAGGCACGCATGATGATGGTGGAACACGATGGAACTGCACATCCGCTAACTGACCTAATCAGTGAAGCCGATATCATCGTAAACGGAACTTTTCAAGAAACAGATAACCCTATGGACTTTATTATCGAAGAAGAAGGCTCCTGTCTCAAGCCCAATAGCCTGATTATCGATGTCAGCTGCGACGAGGGAATGGGATTCTTTTTTGCCAAACCAACCACATTTAAGAATCCAATGTTTAAATATGAAACTGTCGATTACTACGCAGTGGACCATACTCCGAGTTACCTCTGGGAAAGTGCAACACGCTCAATCTCTGCGGCCCTGATTGTTTATTTACAGACGGTGCTAGATGGTCGTGATAGTTGGCAGAAAAATGAAACCATTCGAAGGGCTATAAACATTGATGATGGCGTGATTAAAAATCTCTCTATTCTGTCATTCCAAAATCGTGAACCACACTACCCTCACGCGCACATTAGTCCGCTTGGAAATGCTGTTACAGATATAGTTGTCGTCTAACAACTTCCTACAACCGATGCACCTTCGTGCGCGGCTAAAGAAAGTATTACATGTACATGTGGTTATCATCATGCTCCTAAATCATGATAATCTTATAAAAAATATCTATTTTTATAAATAATTTGCTATTATTAAAATATTCAGCTATAATAATACTATTGAAAGATGATTTAGAGTTTCATCTTTGGCTAGACTTTTATTGCTTACCTTTAGTTTACAGTATTATCCACCCGAAAAAGAACACTCCACTTTATATTTTCAGCACATCAGAAATGAAGTGTATAACAACTAAAAGGAATTGCAATGGCAACTCAAGTAAACGGAACCGTAAAATGGTTCAACAGTGAAAAAGGTTTCGGTTTTATCGAACAAGAAAATGGTGGAAATGATGTATTTGTACACTATCGTCAAATTAACAGCAACGGTTACGACCGTGTTTCCCTTAATGAAGGTCAAAAAGTGACTTTTGAGATCGGTGAAGGTCAAAAAGGCCCACAGGCTGAAAACGTTACTGGTCTTTAAGACCCTCTAATGGACAGAGAGATCTGTCCATAGTTTAAACACTTCTATAAAGAGACTACTAGGTCTTTTTATGAATTGCTTAAAGGAAAACGTATGAAAAGTAAAGAAGCTGTTTTTGAAGCGTTAAATGAAGGTAAAAATCTTATGAGTTGTATCACAGGGATACAATATACAATGATTAAAGGGATCTTACATACTCGTCATAGTGAAAGAAGTGACTGGGAGCAAAGTGAACTTAATTTTTACAATCCGCCATCTTGGCTCAACCTCAAAATAATAGAGGAAAAATCTGCCAATATATAAGATATCACAGAGTCTGATGGACTCTGCTATTCCACATCTTAAAATCTCTACTCTCTCATTAAAAAATATTCCATTTATTAAATCCAAAGCGTCCATCCTTATCTAATATTTTTATAATAATTTTATGTTAATATATAATTATTATTTATACTATATAAATGAAATACTATTTCTGAAAGGGATTATAATGGGATTAACATTGATTATTGTAGGGTTGGTCATTTCATATTTTTGTTGGATACAAAAAAGAGAGATAGAGTATATTGATAAAAAAAATCATGAAAATGAAATAGGCATAGAACGTATAGGTGACAAGGGCATAAAAATTCAAACCAAATTGCTGAATAATGAAAAACTAACCCTCATTGAGTGGCTGCATTTGTATTCACATAAAATAACGTATAGTGCGCTCAAATATGGTTTTTATGGTGGTTTTGTTTTGAGTTTTATCGGTTTTGTTCTGTTTGTTTCCGTCATATTCCATTTTACCACTTCAATGACAGTGTAGTAAGATCACCGATCTTCTTATGTTCTAGCATACATATTTACATTCCGTTAGTGTAACTTATATACACTTCTTCATAGCAACCAAAAACATGAAATTTATTTTTCATGATTAACTCCTCAATTTTTAACTCCTCCCTTTGGTTGCTATTTATTAAACACGAACAAAACTACACCAAAACATCCCTAAATGAATTAAGCATGCTTAACGTTATAAAAATAATCATATAGTTATATTTTATATATTACTCGCTCCAATTAAGTATAATAATAAATAAGGATAAAAAAGTATGTTAGAAGAACTTACCTCACTTGTTTCACAATATGGTTTATGGATTGTATTCTTTGGTATGATGACAGAAGGAACCATTATGATCATGGTCTCTGGAGTATTGTGTTATCTTGGGATGTTATCTTTAGAAGAGACTATCCCTGTTGCTATATTTGGAGCAATCATAGGCGATCAGTTTTGGTACTGTATAGGTAGATGTTATGGTCAACATATACTAAACAGGTTTCCTTTGCTAAAACAAAGAATTAAAGAGCTTGAACATTCTGTAAAAAAACGAGGAATATGGCTAGCATTCAGTGGGCGTTTTATTTATAGTGGTGCGATATTGTTTCCTGTAACACTAGGTACCTATGGGTATCTTCATAAAAAATTTACTCTTTTTAATACACTAGGTATCATCGTATGGAGTGTGTCAGGAATTTCATTAGGATACATATTGGGTACGGGAGCAGAACACGTTTTTGGAAAAATTGAAAAGATCGAACATTTTATAGGACTTGTACTCATCATTATTTTTTTAGTTTGGATCACAAAGCCTTATTTCAACAGTAGAGAAAAATAGAAAGATGATGATTTTGATCTAGTGGAAGAATGTGAGGGATTCCAACACTAGATTAAATCCCTTAAACGCCCTATTCTAGGGCATACATAAATTAAAAAGTTAGCTGTTGGCATACAAATAACGTACAAATTTGGCAGAGTCTACCAAAATATTATTAGTTGGGAAGCTTTGAACTGCTAGCTATATTCTACATTCAGTAGTGCCAAGTTTTTCAAGAAGTTCACCTTCTGATTACCAAAGGTACGATACATTATCTACTGACAGAGAACATGCTAAGCATATTAAAAATATAGTGAAAGAAAAAGAGAATGATAACGCATGCCCTAAATGTGAAAGTGAATTTTTATGAAAGATACTGAATGTATTGGTTTCTTGCAGCAAGCTTTGCCGACACTGCATATGCAGTGGCAGGGATTTCGCAAAGTCGGAAAGCAGGTATGCAAACGGATAAAGCGGCGTTTGCAGGCATTGGGCTTAGCTGATATCACAGCATACAGCAGATATCTGAAAGAAAATAAAGAGGAGTGGAGTGTTTTGGATGATATGTGCCGTATCACCATTTCCCGCTTCTACCGTGACAGAGGGGTGTTTGACTCTATTCGCGAAACAGTGCTTTTAAACATAGCCAGAGAAGCTGAGGCAAAGGGAGAAAAGAGCATAAAAGTCTGGAGTGCAGGAGCTGCTTCCGGGGAGGAAGCCTATACACTCTCGATCATATGGGAGCAATGCTTTGCAAAGCGCTTTCCAAGACTGACACTAAAGATCGTTGCAACAGACAGTCATACACATATGCTCAAGCGGGCAAGAAGAGCCTGTTACGCGTTTGGAAGCCTCAAGGATTTTCCAAAACAGTGGCTTGAAGAGGCATTTGAGAGAAAAGATGGACACTACTGTCTAAAGGAGCATTATAAACACCAGGTCCGATTTCTTCAACAGGATATCCGCCAAACAATGCCGGAGAATTATTTCGATCTGATACTCTGCAGAAATCTTCTCTTTAGCTATTTTGATGAACCGCTTCAACGAAAAATACTCACACAGTTGAAAAGAAAACTACACCCAAATGGTTATCTGGTTATCGGCATCCATGAATCTCTGCCAAAAGACTCTGGAGGATTCAGGGAGATTTCAGAGCATAATAGAATCTACCAAAAAACTTAAACCTTAGTAGTGACTGCTGCCCCGGTCAGCTATTATTTTTGAATTATTGCTTCAGTACACTGTCGCACCTGAAACAATTATACGCCCAGGTTCTCCCACCTCTGCATCTATAAAGATATCTACAGCTATGAACTGCCTGATAATGTGGGCATTGGTGACCAGGTGCCTGCTGATGCAATCGGTCTTAAGTTCGCTGACCCCGTCTGCCAGAGACATGGGCAGAAGCAACTGATCAGCCAGATATCGGTCCACAGATGCACCGCTTTTGTGATACTCTATCAGGTAGGCACATGCTTCTTCGGCAACCTCTTCAGAGTATTTACCCGGCTTCCCAAGCGCTGAGAAACCAGCCAGGGCATGCTCGTATTGTACCGTCAGGAAAATTCCGGCCCCGGATCCTACGCACCGCTCGCGCCGCGGGGTGATCTCGGCCGAGAATCCGCTGCTTTTTAGGATTGCTCCCGCCCTATCGGCCATCCTTTGGGGAATATGCGCCGGTAGGTTGCAGGCAGTTGCATTCCCCCATATACGTTGGAGATTCCCGCGCTCAGTGAGTTTAAGCGGCATCAACGAAGCAGAACCGAAAATTTCCACGGTCATCTCTCCACCCCCAACAGGATAGAAGCCCCGGGCATTCAACCGGCATTGGGCTTTTATTCCCATGCGCTCAAGCATTGGCAGAAACACATGGGCTATATACTCATACGGAGGGCTCCACGCCACATTGGTGCCTCCACGGAGCACCAGATGGCTTTTTGCGTTGGTAAGTGCGAGAGGAAGCAGCAGTGTCTGCAGTATAAGTGTCACCGATCCGGCACTGCCTTTTTGCGCCGCTTCTGTGACATCAAAGATATATCTGTCCGCTCGCGGCTTGGCTTGGGGTTCAAACAGCAGTTTCATCGAGCCTATTTCGGCGCCTTCGACATTTGCATCACAGATCTCGGCCAGTGCAAGCACGTTGGTCAAGTGCTGGGGTGCAAGCCCGGGATTCGGCCGGTTTTTACGAATGTTATGAATGGCTACAGGTTTTCCGGTCAGGGCTGAAAGTGTAAGAGAGGTCCTGATCACCTGTCCGCCACCTTCACCGAAGGAGCCATCTATCTCTACCCAGGTTTTCATACCTCGTTCCGATCATACCGATGGAGATGCATAGACCAGTTCATCCTACCAAAACCTCTCAATCTCAATAAGCCCATCTATACCCTCTCTTTACAGGATTTTCATCTATCTATTTTATCTTACTTATCATCATAGCATCTGTTTGCATAAGCTTGAGTAATATTTCATAGGTTTTGAAAAGTAGACAATTTTGCTATACTCTTCATACTGAATTATCGTAATAGAAAGAGACTTTGTATGTCAAAGTATTGACTGCAGTTGGTTTGATCCATCAAAAGAACAGGAGTGACACATGACCTTAGAGCGAGTGCAGGAGTTTTTCAGCTGGAGTGCTTCACTGGGCATGGGCATACTGCTTTTGTCTTTTTTCATCATGCCCTCTCCGACTTTGAGCAGTTTGACATGGTATGCATTGTAGACCTACTCAACAGGATCCGATGGGACAAAGAGTTCGGTAAAGGAGAGTTTGTCATAGGCTACGAAAATCATATGCTGGATCAATATGTGTACGTACCATTTAAAGAGATCATCTTTGAAGAAGGGAACCACTTCTCTTTTGAACTCATAAATGAAATGGGAGAATTCATCACCATTCCGTTTCACCGTGTCAGAGAAGTCTTAAAAGACAATAAGGTCATCTGGCAGAGGCCCCCGCACACACCATAACCCAAAGAAAATAAATATAATCTAAGATACACCAGAATTGACGTGATTAATTGAGATAGAAAATTGTATTTAGTTTTAGGATAAGTATTAAATTATATGCATTTGTTGTAACAAAATTTAAAAAAGTGATTTATTTCCCATATATTTGGGCTTTGTGAATGGCGGACAGTGAGAGGGACTCGAACACTAGTTTAAATCCCTTAAACGCCCTATTTTAGGGCATCTACAAATTAAACAGTAGCTGTTGGCAAACAATTAACATACTGATTTGGCAGACTCTGGAAAATTAAATAATCAATCTAAACTATATCTCATCCATGTAATGAAATAAGACTCAAAGTCTTATAATCTTAATCCAGATACAATCCTGCACATACAACAATCATTTTCCCATCGATCATCACTTTTTTGACATATGCTGATTTTTGTGACTTTTCTACATCTCCTGGTTTTGGCCATGGATAATCAACCCAACCTCTACCTTTTGTTTTGGCTACATTTATAAATTCCCTTACAAAATAGTTTCCCTGAGCATCTTTATAATCAATCACATTACGCCCTTCTAATTTTGGAAAAGCTGCATTCATTAACTCTACACCATTTTCATCAATAACAAAAACATAGGTATCCTGATAACTATACTGACTTCTCTTGCTTCTTAGAGTATCAAATGCCTTAAGACCATTCCGTTCGATTAGTTTCACTGCTGAATCAACCGCATCTACAATAAAGGATCTTTGTACAGGCATATCATAGGCACCACTTCCTATAAGAAATATTTTTCCAGAAGGGCTTTTCACTTGCATTACATACGTACTTTTCCAACTTGGATCCAACTCACCTGGTTTTGGCCAACGGTAATGTACCCACCCTCTTCCTGCTTTTGATGAAGCTACTTCGATCATGAGTTTACCAATTGGCTTTTCATCAACATCTTTAATGTCACGAACATATTTACCTTCACCTTTTACATCAGGGGGATATACATACCGTAACCCATCCATATCCCAGACAAATATATATTGATCATCATGGAACCATTTTGTTCCCTTTTGTCTGAATGCATTAAATGCTTTATCACCTTTCTCTACTATCAAAGCTGCACCACTTTTGACAAACTGTTCAAGTGCTACTGCTTCTTTCGCATGCATTACACTTGCAACAGTACTTATCAACACTATGAACTTCAAAAAACGTACAATAAAATTATGCATATCAATCCTTTTCCTAAATATGATCTCGTACATAAACAAATGACTAAATTCCTATTCTCATTATGCGATATTGCATAACAAAAGGTTTATGTAGGGACAGATAATAACTATGTTCCTTACTAGTATAATATAAGTAAATTATAAAAAAGTTGGCAGAGTCATTTTTTGGTGTAATCGAAAAACCGAAAATACGGGATATAATCTATGATTCGGGCAGCTATTTTTTTTCATTTGATCTAATTTTTTATATCAATAACTCATTTTATAATAGATATAGTTAGTTTCTCTGTTTTAAAATCATACAATTATACGTGTAGCAAATGTAAAGTACATAGCCAATTTAGTATTTAAATTTATGATACAATAATATAATAAAATATTAAATTTTCTAGCAGAATTGTAATAGTCTTTTTCTATAATATAAAATCTTTTTAAAGGGGACAAATTGAATGATAATTTTTATTTACCATTGACCATTATTTTAATTCTTACAGTGATGATACCTTTTTTATTTCATTTAAGTCGTTATCTCGGTGATGTAACAAAAAACAATAATGCGATTAATCAAACCTATGAAAGTGGTATAAAAAAAACATACAAAGATAGTTTTGAGCGTTTTAATATCAAGTATTATCTTGTAGCTATTATCTTTATTATTTTTGATGTTGAGATACTTTTTATGTTTCCCTGGGCGGTGACACTTCGTGATACAGGTCTGTTTGGGCTTGTTGAAATGTTTATATTCATGACACTGCTTCTTGCCGGACTGATCTATATCTATAAAAAGGGTGCCTTGAAATGGAGTTAAGTAATCCGTCACTGCCGAATAACATTGCGATCACGACTAAACTTGATGAAGCCATAGGATGGGCAAGGGAATCTTCTCTTTGGCCTATGATCTTTGGAACGGCTTGTTGTGCCATAGAATTTATGAGTGTGGCTGCAAGTAAATATGATATCTCCCGCTTTGGCGCAGAGGTTGTCCGTTTTTCACCGCGTCAGGCAGACTTGTTGATCGTTTCTGGTACTGTTACCTACAAACAAGGTCCCATCTTAAAACAGATCTATGATCAAATGAGTGAACCAAAATGGGTGATCAGTATGGGGGCTTGTGCATGTAGTGGTGGATTTTATGACAACTATACGACCATGCAAGGGATAGATCAGATCATCCCGGTTGATCTCTATGTGGGTGGCTGTCCTCCACGACCAGAAGCGCTGCTCGATGCACTCTTAACTCTACAAAAAGATTTAAGAACCAATAAGTACAACCCAAACAGACATGAGAACTTTAAAGGCTTACTTGATAATGTTTGAAAAAATGATAGTTTTGTCTGATGAGATACATGCATTTATAAAAAGTAAATATGATGAGGGATTTAATTATCTACTTGATATTACTGCGATAGATTACAGTGACTACATCACACAGCAAGAGAAAGATTTTGCTTTAGTGTATATACTCCGTCATGAAAGCTTCAAGAATTATATTGTCATTAAAACCTATTTGCATGAACTGGAGATAGAGACTATTTCAGATATTTTCAAAGGTGCAAACTGGCTAGAGAGAGAAGTGTATGACCAGTATGGAATCTCCTTTAAAAACCATCCAAATCTAAGAAGAGTGCTCAATCATAAAGAATTCGTAGGACACCCTTTAAGAAAATCTTACCCTATCACAAAAGGTCAGATTCTTCATGAAACGGACGACCTTATTGATGAAATGAACCATAGACTGCTAAGCAAAGGTCTTGTGTGTAAAACAGACAATGGTTTATTTAGTGAATGCAGCAAAGATCTTATGTTCTTAAATCTTGGTCCTTCCCACCCGGCCAGTCATGGTACTATCAGAACGTATGTTGCGCTTGATGGAGAGACCGTAGAAGCTGCAGTATCTGAGATTGGTTATCTGCATCGAGGGTTTGAAAAGAGCTGCGAAAATCATACTTATAATCAAATAATCCCTTATACCGATAGACTAAACTACTGTTCTGCTATCAGTAACAATATCGCCTTTGTAAAAACCGTTGAAGAGATGCTGGGAGTTACTCTGAGCGAACGTGCACAAGCGATCAGAGTGATGTTGCTGGAACTCTCTCGGATAGAAGATCATGTGGTATGTTTGGCTGCAGTTTTGGTCGATATGGGCGGACTTACCAATTACTGGTATATGTATAATCCAAGAGAAGACATTTATGATCTGCTTTCGAAACTTACAGGTGCAAGACTGACAAATTCATACATGAGAGTCGGTGGAATGGCCAATGATCTCTATGAGGGTTTTGAAGAAGACCTGAAAGCAGTCATCAAAAAAATTCAGCATGGTGTAGAACAGACCTTAGCCCTTATAAAGCATAATAGAATTTTTCATGACAGAACGCAAAATGTAGGTGTCATCAGTGCAGAAGATGCACTTAACTACGCTATAACAGGTCCAAATTTGCGAGCAACGGGTGTAGCCTTTGATATGCGAAAAGACACCCCTTATTATGGATATGAAAATTACGAGTTCGATGTTGTCGTTGGCAGTGTCGGCGATGTGTATGACAGAGTGATGGTTCGTTTTGCTGAGATAGATGAGAGCATTAAGATCATTAAGCAGGTGATGGAAAACCTACCCGAGGGTGATGTGAATGTCAAAGATGCTTCTGTCACATTGCCAGATAAGGAGGCTGTTTATGGCACTATAGAAGGTGCGATGAATCAGTTTAAACTTATTTATGAGGGGGTTAAAGTGCCTGTCGGCGAACATTACAGTGCTCTAGAGGCTACCAATGGAGAACTTGGATTTTTCATTGTGAGTGATGGAAGCGGGACGCCCTATAAGGTCAAAGTAAAAGCGCCATCATTCACTGCCATGAGTGCCTACCCGGAGATCATAGAGGGATCACAACTTGCAGATGCCATCCTTACTCTTGGAAGTTTAAATATTATTGCCGGAGAGATGGATCGATGAGTTTTTCTTTTAACCAAAACAACACTATGAAGATCGATTTGATCAAAGACCGTTATCCAGAAAAAAAAGCACTTATATTGCCTCTGCTTTGGCTGGCTCAAAAGCAGGAGTCATACATAAGAGAAGATGCAATGCAGTATATTTCGGAATTTACACAGATGCCATATATGCATGTGTACAGTGTAGCAACTTTTTATACAATGTTCAGACTTCAAAAACCTGAAAAAAGAGTGATAGAAGTCTGCAGAACACTCTCTTGTGAGCTAAATGGCAGTGAAGAGATAAAAAAACATCTTGAAAATCACTATAGTGATGCCTTTGAGATCATTGAAGTTGAATGTATGGGTGCATGTTCGGGTGCACCGATGTGTACACTCGATGGTAAGTACCTTGAGAACTTAACACCTGGGAAAATTGACGAGGTTTTAGATGCAAACTAAGATCGTCAGCAAAAATTTTGACATACCACTGTCACACACCATGGATGTTGCACTGAAAAACGGACGATATACATCTCTTGATAGACTTTTTACCTATAAACCGCAACAAGTGATCGATACCATTAAAGCCAGTGGTCTCCGTGGCAAAGGTGGAGGCGGAGCATATGCTGGTAATAAATGGCAATTAGCCAGTGATCATCATGGCATAAAATATGTCGTAGTCAATGCAGATGAGAGTGAACCGGGAACCTTTAAAGACAGACAGATCATTTCGCACGATCCGCATCTTCTCATTGAGGGGATCATTGCTGCATGTTACGCTATCGGCTCAAACACAGCCTATATTTATGTCAGAGGTGAATATGAAGAGTTCAGTGATATTCTACAATCTGCTATAGAGGAAGCATATGAAAAAAAGATCTTGGGCAGTAAGTCAAAATATCTTGTAGATATCACCATACATAGAGGTGCTGGAGCCTATATTTGCGGAGAGAAATCTGCACTGTTAGAATCTTTAGAGGGGAATCGAGGCCATCCAAGACTAAAATCTCAAACACCGCAGCCGGAGTTTTACTTTGGCCAACCAACTCTCGTTACAAATGTTGAAACGATCGCTTCCGTTCCTTTCATTATAGAAAATGGAGCAGATGCGTATAGAGCCTATGGAACGGATGCATCTCCGGGAACTCTGCTTTTTGCGATCAGTGGGAATATTACCAATCCAGGAGTCTATGAAGCTGAATTTGGTGTGCGCATGCTTGAATATATAGAAACCATGGGTGGCGGAGTAAAAAATGGTAAAAAGCTGAAAGCTGTGATACCAGGCGGTGCTTCAACACCTGTGCTTCCTGCAAGTATGCTCAAAGATGCAACACTTGATTATGAGAGTTTAAAGCGTCTTGGCTCTGCACTCGGTACGGGAGGAATGATCATTTTAGATGAAGATGTATCTATGGTAAAAGCTTTGAAAAATCTACTTAGATTTTATCATCATGAATCATGTGGACAGTGTACACCATGTCGCGAGGGAACTTCTTGGGTTGACAAGACACTAGATAAATTTATAGCTAAAACAGCGACACAAGAGGATTTGAACATTTTAAGGTCAGTGAGTCAAAGTATGAATGGAAAAACAATCTGTGTATTTGCTCCTGCGGTAAGTGCTGTGATCGATGGATTTTTAAAACATTTTGAGAGTGAGTTTCTGGAGTGTATCGTATGAAAATCATGATCGACAACACTCCCATAGAATGCGAAGAAAATGAACTTCTCATTGATGTCATGTTAAACAACAACATCCATATTCCTCATTTTTGCTACCATCAGGACTTAGGTGCGGATGGTAACTGTAGAATGTGTATGGTTGAGATCAAAGGTCAAAAACGTCCTCAGATAGCCTGTGACACCCTCGTAAAAGAGAATCTTGAAGTGTCAACAAAAAGTGAGAATATCACGGAGATCAAACGCTCTATCCTTGAACTGGAACTTCTAAACCACCCAGTAGATTGCCCTATTTGTGATCAGGCTGGTGAGTGTAAACTTCAAGATTATTACATGGACTATGGTCTCTATGAGAGTCATCTCAGTACCCCAAAAACAAAAAAAGGCAAACATATAGACCTTGGCTCAAATGTAATACTTGATCAGGAGAGATGTGTTTTATGTACACGATGTACTCGCTTTACTTCAGATATTACAAAAACCGGTGAGCTGGGTATCATTGGGCGTGGAGACAGTGCACGGGTTGCAGTAGCGCCTGGACGTGAACTACATAATCCCTATGCGATGAATGTCGTTGAACTCTGTCCTGTTGGGGCATTAACCTCAAAAGATTTTAGATTTAAACAGCGTGTATGGTTCTTAGATTCTGCGGAAAGTATCTGTCATGGCTGTTCACGCGGATGCAATATTCATATAGACTACAATGAAACGAAATACGCGCATGAAAAAATTCATAGATTTAGGGCAAGAAGAAACACGCAGATAAATCAATCATTTTTATGTGATTACGGAAGACTTAGCTATAAAGAGTTAAATGAGAGCTTCAGTGGTACAGTCTCAGAGATAAAGGAGTTCAAAGCACTACTTACGATGGAGAACAAACTTGCTTTGGTCTCCCCATCCATGAGTCTTCAACAGCTTCAGAGTGTAAAAAGTTTTTGTCAAACGTATGATATTGATCTTTTTTCTCTAGCCTATATGGATGAGAATTTTGGGGATGACTGGCTAAGGACCAATGATCTCAGTGCTAACTTTACAGGGGTAAAAGAGCTCAATATCAATAGTTCTAAAGAGGCGTTTGAGACTTCTTTGGAAAATGCAGAAGTAGTCATCAATTTTGATCATGACCTTTTAAAACATCAAGCCTTACACCATAAGAGAGTGGTTCAATTCACAACATCAAATTGTGATACGCATTATGAACTTATTTTTGCTATTGCCAACTTTGCGCATGACAATGGTACTATTATCAACTGCGATGGTATAAGACAAGATTTTTATGCCACTAAATATAAGAGTGAGACCCCTACTTTAGTAGAACTCTTAGGAGAGTTAGTATGAATACCATTTTCATTCTTCTCCCCCTGGTTTTAACACTGCTTTACTCACTTGCCAGTGTTCCTATTTTGGTCTGGATGGAGAGAAGAGTTGCTGCGTTGATCCAAGACAGACTTGGACCTAATAGATGTCATATAAAAGGATTTAGACTTGGCGGAATTATTCAATCCGTTGCGGACATGATGAAGCTTGTTTTCAAGGAAGAATTTTTACCTTCACATATTAAAAATAAATTTTACTATTTGGTAGCGCCCTCTATTGCCTTTATGAGTGCATTTTTAACTTTTATGGTGATACCTTATGCTGACAACATCACGATCGATGAGAAGACGTATCACATGCAAGCGCTACCGACAGAGTTAGGTGTATTATGGTTCTTGGCATTTGCAGGGTTAGGTGTGTATGGCATTATCATTGGCGGTTGGGCCAGTCACAATAAATATGCCATTTTAGGTTCTCTGCGCGCTACTGCACAAGTGATCGGCTATGAAGTTGCTATGGGTTTATCTTTAGTATCTATGCTGATCACTTACGGTACCATCAGTTTAAATGATATGGTCGTTTACCAGTCACAAAGCTTTTTTATACTTCCTGCATGGGGTGTTGTACTCCAGCCTCTAGCCACGATCATTTTTATAGTCACAGCATTTGCTGAGACGAACAGAGCCCCTTTTGATGCAGCTGAAGGAGAAAGTGAAGTAGTTGCCGGGTATCATACTGAGTATGGTGCAATGAAATTTGGTCTTTTTTTTGTAGCGGAGTATATTGCTATGGCAGCTTCAGGTGCATTGATCGTGACGCTCTTTTTTGGTGGATACCAACTTCCCTATCTCAGTACAGCTGACCTTTTAAACCATTTTGAATTAGTCTTATGGATCATCATAGCCTTTGCTGTTGTAAGTTCTCTGATATTTTTAAAATGGATGAGAAAACACAACATATTTAGAACGTCTGGTTTCAATGAGACAAAAATATATACAACGATGATTATTGGGCTTACGATCTTTGCAATCATGCTGATGTCTTATTATGCTCTTGGACTGGGAGATGCCGGTACATTAGGTGTCATGCTCTTACAGTTCGCTATTTTTACTGTCAAGCTTTTCTTTCTACACTTTGTTTTTATCTGGGTGAGATGGACGTTGCCTCGTTTTCGGTATGACCAAACCCAAAAACTCGGGTGGAATATTTTACTGCCGCTTTCTCTGGCAAATATCTTTATCACAGCGATGGTTGTAGTAGGAGTGAATTATGGGAATTAAAGTGGTTGAACGTCATGGAAATACCTTTAAAGAGAAAATCTATCTGCATGCTGTATTTTCCGGGATGAAAACAACACTTAAGCATTTCACAGCAAACTTAAGTAATGCCAGTAATATCCCTACGATCTGTTATCCTGAACAGATGCCTACAGATATTACGCCTCGTTACCGTGGAGTACATAGACTGACACATAGAGAAGAAGATGATTCCATTGCGTGTGTAGCCTGTTTTATGTGTGCCACAGCTTGTCCAGCAGACTGTATCAACATTGTTGCTGTCGCCAGAGAGGACAGTGTGGATGAAAAGATGCCCGAAGTGTTTAATATTGATTTGTTAGAGTGTGTGTTCTGTGGGTATTGTGTTGAAGCCTGTCCCTGTGATGCCATCCGGATGGATAGCGGTATATTCTCAGTCATAGGTGATAACAGAGAAGACTTTATCTACAACAAAGAGAAACTACTGAGTATCAAAGGTATCTCAGATGAGGAGTATAGCCTTGCAAAATGAGATCATTTTTTTGATATTGGCAGTGCTTGCTGTTGTAAGCTCCATAGTGATGATCACTGCGCATAGACCTATTGATTCAGCACTCAGTTTTATCGTGACACTTATCAGTATTGCTGCACTTTTTGGACTTGTAAATGCAACATTTTTATTTGTTGTACAGATCATTATCTATGCAGGTGCCATTTTAACACTGATATTGTTTATTATTATGTTTTTAAATATCAAGGATGAGAATTTACCTGATGAAAAGTACAAAAACCTGTGGCTGCTCGGAACAACTCTCCTTATCCTGCCCTTTTCTGCTATTCTGATTCATTTGATCCTTAAAAGTGACATTGCTCTCAACAGTGTCACAGATGAGTCATTCGGAACGATCAAAGATGTGGGTTTGACACTTTACAGTCAGTGGGTATTGCCTTTTGAATTGGTCTCTGTCTTACTACTCGTTGCATTGGTTGGTTCTGTAACGCTCTCAAAAAGGAATGATTGATGTTAAAAGCATACATGATACTCTCGATCATACTTTTCTCCATTGGGATGGTGGGACTGATAAGCAGAAGGAACATTATTGTGATATATATGTCTATAGAACTGCTG
The DNA here is from genome assembly GCF_019972115.1 of Sulfurovum sp. TSL6. Lineage (NCBI taxonomy): Bacteria > Pseudomonadati > Campylobacterota > Epsilonproteobacteria > Campylobacterales > Sulfurovaceae > Sulfurovum > Sulfurovum sp. TSL6. The sequence continues at coordinate 867,023 of NZ_BPFJ01000001.1, forward strand.
CTCAATGCCGTAAACTTATCTTTGATCGCCATAAGTGGAGATCTGGGAGACTCCTCAGGTCATGTCATGTCACTGATCATCATAGCTATTGCAGCGGCAGAAGCTGCACTTTTTATGTCTTTGTTCGTTGTACTATTTAGAAAAAAGGGCTCACTTGATGCCAATATTTTTGATCTACTAGGTAGTAAATATGAGTCATAGCATACTTTTAAATATTTTACTTCTTGCTCCGCTCACAAGTGCATTTCTGATTTTTTTACTCACTATCAGCACGAGATATACCAAACAGACGCTCTATACGTTTTTGGCATTATCAGGTTCCGGACTAAGTGCAATGATTGCTTTGTATATCAGTTATAGTAGTTATTTTGAACATAAACTTTTTGTTTCACATCTTTTTACATGGTTGAATATCGGTGATTTTACCATTGAAGTGACACTCAAAGCTGATGCACTAAGTTCTTTTATGTTGCTTTTTGTTGCACCGGTTAGTTTTCTCATTCATATTTATGCCACAGGTTATATGCATAAAGACAAGAGTTATGGGCGTTTTTTTACGTATTTTAATCTGTTTATCTTTTTTATGTTTTTACTGGTATTGGCAGATAATCCTATTATTATGTTTGTAGGCTGGGAGGGAGTCGGACTCATATCCTATCTACTTATAGGTTTTTATTTTGATGATATTAAAAATACCTATGCCGGAAATAAAGCATTTATTGTAAATAGAGTGGGAGACTTCGGATTTTTAAGTGCATTGATGCTTTTGTTTATTGAAATAGGCAGTGGTGGTTTCTCTTATCATGCAATATTTTCAAACCTATCTTCCATAGAGTCACCCATGTTAAGTTTAATTGCCCTCTTACTTTTTGTTGGAGCGATGGGGAAATCTGCACAATTACCGTTATTTGTATGGTTACCTGATGCAATGGCAGGGCCAACACCTGTTTCTGCACTGATACATGCCGCCACTATGGTTACAGCAGGTATTTATATGGTTGCCCGTTTTGCACCTTTATACACTCTCACCGTCGATGTTTCACTTTTGATCGCATACGTTGGAGCACTTAGTGCAATGTTTGCCGCTGTCGTTGCTACAAGACAATATGATATTAAAAAGATACTTGCCTATTCAACGATCTCTCAACTGGGATTTATGTTTATGGCTCTTGGAGTTGGTGCCTACTCTACTGCATTATTTCATATGTTCACACATGCCTTTTTTAAAGGATTACTCTTTATGGGAGCCGGTGCCATTATCGTTGCATTTCATCATACACAAGATATACGGAAACTTCGTGGCATAAGAAAGTCTGTACCTACTGTTTTTATCATGATGCTTATAGGGTCACTGACTATTTCTGCTATACCTCCCCTGTCCGCTTTCGTTTCTAAAGATGCCATTATGACTGTCCTATATGCCAGTCATCATTTAGATCTGTTTTTGATGGCACTGCTCTCTTCATTATTCACTGCCTTGTATATGTTCAGGATGCTATTTGTACTCTTTTTCAGTGAAACTACCTATGAAGCTACGCTGGAACCTTCCCGAAACAGTGTCAAATCCATGATCTATCCGATGGCCATTTTAACACTGCTTTCTATCTTTGCAGGCATGCTAAACCTTCCCGAAATATTTGGTGGAAATTTACATATTTCATGCTGGCTTGATCTTGCAAATAGACACTTTGTTCTTTCGCATACCCATGAGATAGTGTTAATGTCAGTCAATACGGTATTAATACTCTCTGTCATATTCTATGCCTATAAAAGATATGCATACAAGGATACGATCCTGAAAGAGAGCAACACCGGCTTTGTTGCAAATAAATTTTATATTGATGCACTATACAACCTGATCATTGTCAAACCCCTATACCTATTATCTGTTTTCTTAGATAGAAAAATAAGCCACGAACTCATTGATAATACGATTAATTCAATGGCATTCAATTATAGAAAACTTGGAAAATTTTTCTCAATTCTTGAAAATGGAAATGTGAGGTTCTATGCACTTTATATGCTCATAGGTCTTGTTTTAGGATTCATATATCTATTTTTATTATTGAAGGCAATACTATGAATATATTAAGCATCATTATCTTCTTGCCTATCATCACTGCAGTGCTATTGTTTTTTGTAAGAATACCTATCAGACTCATTAAGATCATTTATATGATGGTAACATCGATGATCGCATTTTTAACACTAAAACTCTACATAAGTTTTGAACATCATGCTTCTATACAATTTGAAGAGATGCATCGTTGGATATCTGAGTATGGTATCAATTATCATATTGGTGTGGATGGGGTATCTCTTGGTATTGTTGTCATGAATGCGATCTTAATGCCACTGGTAGCCATAGCCCTATATAAGCAAAGAGATAAACGCGGTTACTGGATTAATTTATTGTTTGTTCAAGGTGGTATCATGGGGGTTGCATTATCTCTTGACCTGATGCTTTTTTATCTATTTTGGGAGATTATGCTGCTACCAATATTTTTAATGATCGGTTTTTTCGGTTATGGAAACAAAAATTTTATTACAATGAAATTTAATATATATACTATATTTGGCTCATTAATGATGCTTATTTCTATCTTATATATCGCAGTACAATATAAACTACAGTTTGGTGTCTACACTTTTGATCTAGATAAACTTCAAAACCTCGTTTTAGATTCGACACAATCTATTTTGGTATTTAGTGGTTTTATGATTGCGTTTGCTATAAAGATCCCCATATTTCCATTTCATACGTGGCTGATCGACACGTACAGGAGTGCACCAACAGGAGCTGTCGTGGTCATGTCGGCACTCATGGCAAAACTTGGTGCTTATGCAATATGGAGAGTGTTATTTACCCTATTGGATAAGACTTCCCATGAACTAGCCTCTTATTTTATAGGAATCGGACTTTTGGGACTGATATATTTTGGTATATCCGCTATGAGTCAAACCCATTTAAAAAGTATGTTCGCACTCTCATCTGCTTCTCATTTATCTTTAATTGTCGTTGGTTTTTTTATCTACGATGTCTATGGACTGATCGGTTCATCTTATCTGATCGTTGCTCATGCTATCTCTTCTGCTGCTCTATTTATGATGGCTGCTATGTTATATGAAAGAACCAAGACATATGACATCTCTTCTCTTGGCGGTATTGCAGCAGTTGCACCAAGATTTTCGTTATTCTTCACTTTGTTTGCTTTGAGTATTGTTGGCGTACCTATGACAGCAGGTTTTGTTGCTGAAGTTTTGATCGTTCTTGGTGCATTTCACTATAATATCTATATAGGATTTATGACTGCCACTACCCTATTGATAGCAATGCTTTTTATGTTTAAAATGATAAGTCAAGTTTTATATGGCAAGGTAAATAAGGCTACAGAAAACTTTGAAGACCTTCGAATGCATGAGCTTATTGCATTAATACCTCTGGCTTTACTCATCTTAGCGATGGGGATCTTCCCAAACTATTTTATGCAAAAGATTGAGCCGACAGCTCTATCTTATACCGTTGAAAAAGAGGTATCTTATCATGAGTGATGCATTTATCGCTTTAGCAGTACCAGCATTATTATTATTTAGTGCTCTGTTTATTTTACTTTTTGGCTTTAGTTCATACTATAATAAAAATAGAGGTTATTATATTACTCTAACCACTCTGTTTATCACTTTCTGTATTTCTGTCAATGGTGTAGGTGACATACACTCTGCTGAACTTTTGCCTCAACTATTTAACGCAATGGTCATCTATGATACCTTTAGTGCTACCTTTATTTCTCTCTTCTTACTTGGTGGTTTTTTATCCTTAGCTATTGCAAAATCGTTTATAGATCAAACAAACTTTTTTACCCATGAATCATTTGTTTTATTTCTTTTTTCACTTTTTGGCATGGTAGTTTTAACGATGGCAAATGAACTGCTTACAGCTTTTATAGCTTTGGAAATTGCCTCAATGTCTGTGTATGTTTTGGTGGGACTCAATAAAGAATCTCTGAGAGCATCAGAAGCATTTTTCAAGTATTTATTACTCGGCTCATTTTCCGCATCATTTTATTTACTGGGGATGATGCTTATCTATGCACAGGCTAAAAGTACACATTTAAATGTTATTGCAGCATATATTTTAAACCATGATCTAAACTCTCAACTATTGATCATCGCAGGTGGTATGTTGATCATTATCACCATTATGTTTAAAATAGCGGCTCTTCCATTTGGAGCTTGGGTTCTTGATGTATATGAAGGGGCTTCTCTCCCTATTACAGCGTATATGGCCACGGTATTTAAAATTGCTGTATTTGCATTTACCATAAGAGTATTTTTGAAAAACAATGATCTGATTCAACTGGTTTTTGACCCTTTGATTGTGATAGGGGCAGTCATAACAATGATTGGTGGCTCACTCTTAGCTGTCATTCAAAATAGTGTTAAAAAGATGTTGGCAGCTTCTTCTGTTGTTCATAGCGGGTATTTGATGATAGCTTTAGCATCCATTGAAGATGCAGACTCAAGTGCTTCCAGTGCTATTATTTTTTATTTATTTGCATATTTTATCAGTGCCATAGGCGCATTTGGGGTTTTAAGTTATATCAGTAAAGGTACGGATAAACTTATATCTTTTGATGACTTAAATGGTCTTGGTAAAAACACCCCGATCATTGCAGTCTCTTTAACAATTTTCATGCTTTCATTGGCCGGATTTCCATCCACCATAGGTTTTATCGGTAAATTCTACATATTCACATCAGCCATTGAATCAGGCTATACACTGTTGGCTCTTTTTGGTGCAATTACTGCTTTTATTTCCATCTATTATTATTTTAAAGTCATCGTACATCTATATTTTAAAGAGTCTGCCTATGTAAAAGTAGAGTATGGATATAGAGTATCGTTAGCTTTTATCATTACCGCTGCCTTTATTGTATTGTGGGGAGGCGTAGGAACATCATTAATACTAAATATTCCAGGTATTAATGAACTATATGAATTGAGTAAACATGCCATACAATCGCTTAATTTCTAATACCTTATTTGTATAATAACAAAATTCAAAAAAAGTGAATTTCTGGCCTATAATTCACTGGCTACAATTCACTTGCATTTTATTAAGGGACTATAGTAGCCCCTTAATTTTTTATTACTGATTATTAATTTTACAAGTGCTACAATAAGTATAGGAGCTATAGTAAGTTCTTATGTCTCTCTATCACAAAAGTAGCATAGATTATACGATCCTCATATCATCATTTTAAGGAATATTAAATAATGTCACATATAGATATAACACTAGAAGAAGCACACGAGTATATAAAAAAAGAGATAGAAAAAGAAATAGAGCACTATCGTTGTGAACATGATATCTTTTTTCAAGCAGTGGAAGAGGTTTTATTGTCTATTGCTCCACTTTATCTTGCGGACGATAGATATGCAAAACATAACATTATCAGAAGATTGGCACATCCTGACAGAATTATAAAGTTTAAGATCGAATGGTTGAATGATAAAAACGAAATTCGGGTCAATACCGGCTACAGAGTTCAGTTTAATAATTCAATGGGACCATACAAGGGAGGGCTTCGTTTTCATCCATCAGTTAATGAAGGGGTTTTGAAGTTTTTAGGGTTTGAACAGATCCTTAAAAATGCACTGACAGGTCTTCCTATAGGTGGTGCTAAAGGTGGAAGTGACTTTGATCCAAAAGGGAAAAGTGACTTTGAGATCATGAAATTCTGCAGGGCTTTCATGAGAGAACTACACAAATACATCGGTCCACGTATGGATGTTCCTGCCGGAGATATCGGCGTGGGTTCAAGAGAAATATCATATCTTTTCGGTGAATACAAAAAGATCACGTCAACCTTTGACGGTATCTTAACGGGTAAACCGCTTTTCTCAGGGGGTTCTCTCGCGCGTACGGAGGCCACAGGCTATGGCGTTGTTTATTTTACCGAAGCGATGCTGGAAATAGAAAATAAAGAGAGTTTAAAAGGCAAGATATGTACGGTGAGCGGTGCAGGAAATGTAGCACTTCACACCATAGAAAAGCTTCTTGAGATAGGAGCCATTCCAGTTACTTGTACAGACTCAAGAGGAACAGTTTATGATGCCAGAGGTGTAGATATCGCATACCTCAAAGAGTTGAAGTTCAACCGTAGAGGAGGATCGTTGGAGGAATACATTGTCAAACATCCCGAGGCGACTTACATTCCTGCATCAGAATATCCTGAAGATGGGCATGCGGTATGGAACATAGAGTGTTATGCCGCTTTTCCTTGTTCTACACAAAATGAGCTGACTGATCTTGATGCTAAAAATCTGATTGCAAATGGTTGTGTCTCTGTAACTGAGGGGGCCAATATGCCATCTACTCCGGAAGCCATTGCAACCTTTTTAAAAAATAAAATCTGTTTCGGTCCAGCTAAGGCAGCCAATGCAGGCGGAGTTGCTGTAAGTAATTTTGAAATGAGTCAAAATGCTTCTATGTTGAAATGGAGTTTTGAAGAGGTTGATGCCAAACTAAAAGAGACAATGTATGATATTTGTCATAATGTTGCTGCTACGGCTAAAGAGTATGGTGTCGAAGGCAACTATGTGGATGGTGCAAATATTTCCGCATTCAAAAAAGTTGCAGATGTAATGATCTCTGAGGGAATATAAAAAGACAAAATCAGATGATATGATTGCAGTAAATATTGCTATCTACCTGTTTTACTTCCATCATTCTTTTGATTGTTTTTTCTTTAAGTGTTCAACATGAACTATTAGTCCATCAACTGTTTTCTTTAATAAATCGAGTTCGTCAATAGTCAGATCATCTAACTGTTCGAGGTTGTACTCTATTGTGTCAATTATCTTCTTATGAGGTCGTTGCATAGGTTTCATAAAATAGGATGTGACAGTTGCTACAATCGTTCCAAAAAAAATATTGAACCAATTACTATCCACAGACCACCAACAAACTGAGCGGTACTCGAGGTTGGTGTATCAGCGATGCCTGCGGTAGAAAATGCCTCTCCATATGAATCTATAGATGCACCCTCAACACCCTGCTCAGCTAAATATAGTCCAGCAGAAAATATTAACCATAATACAATTAATAAAAGTATCATTTTTATAAATAGAGTGTGAACAATAATATCATTAATAAATCTCTTAAATCGTGTATGTCGCCCTATTCTTCTCATTACTTTATCTTTCGAAAACGTAATAATAACCCCAACTCTATCATTTGAATTATTCCGTTTATAGTATATAAATTTAATCTGTCAATTTCTAAAAATTAATGCAAAAGGTAGTTATTGGCCTCTTGCACATGATTCGCACTAAATGATTACTTTTTTATAATTATTAATTTTATAAAAGATGTACTTCAGATAATAACTATGTACCCTCACTAGTAAAATATTAGTAAATGATAATAAAGTTGGCAGAGTCATTTTTTTAAAGTGTCTGGAAAGGCCGTAAATAAGGGATTAGATGGCGGACAGTGAGGGATTCGAACCCTCGGTACCCTTACGAGTACGCATCCTTAGCAGGGATGTGGTTTCAGCCAACTCACCCAACTGTCCATGTGTTTTTGTGGATGAGATTATAATTAGATTGGGTTAAATAGAAGCTTAAAATAATATCAATTCGTTCTAAATTGATTTTTTTTCACTCTATGCTATTATTTTTTAGGAAAATCACTAAAAAACTGATTATCATTACATCATATATTTACAGAAAAAGGTACCAAAATGTTAAAAAAACTCACACCTCTTATCGTACTTGCACTGTTTGCTTTAGGTGCTTACTTTATGATGCAGGGTATGGATCAGGCTGTCCATATGACTAAAGAAAAGAAAGAGATCAAAAAGTAGCGATTACCTTCAGTATCTCTTCTACTTTACTTTGAGGATCACTGTCTTTGTAGATAGGTCTTCCTACTACAGGGTAGTCTACACCCTCTTCATTCGCAAGATCCAGGGTTGCTACACGCTGTTGATCTCCGGCATCTTCTCCAAAAGGTCTGATCCCTGGACAGAGTGTCAAGAATGTGTCAGACGTTGCATTTTTGATAGCCCTACTCTCAAAAGTGGAACACACCACACCGTCCAAACCATTTTCATAACTCATTTTTGCGAACTGTTCTGCTTTTTCATCTATGCTTTTTTCGTAGACGGTCTGGAAGTTTGCTTCATCAAAAGAGGTCAATGCCGTCACAGCCAGTACCAAAGGACGGTTTTCATAGGGAGCCAGTCTGTCCATCACTGTTTTCATCGCGACAGCCCCTGCTGATGCATGAATGTTGAACATATCTACACCTATCTTAGCTATCTCTTCTGCTGCATCTGCCATCGTGTTGGGGATATCGTAAAGTTTGAGGTCTAAAAATATCTTGAAATCAGGGTTTATCGCTTTTAACGCTTCTATAAAAGGTTTGCCATCACGAATATAGGCACGAAATCCTACTTTCATCCAGACATTGTACGATTTCAGTGACTCTGCAAGGGCCAAATTCTCTTCAGCTGACGGCAAATCAAGTGCTACACATAGTTCCATAGTTAAAACCTCTTATCTTTTAATGGTATAATAATAGCCTAATTTTAATATATAAGGACTAAACAATATGTTTGGAAAAGAATCAAAAAGATACGATATCGTTCAATCTGTAATGGATACATATAACTACGCAAAATTTACAACTTCTAAAGGGGTCATCTGGGCTAAGCTTTTTAAAGATGATGCACCTAACACCGTTGCAAACTTTGCTCACCTTGCAGAAGAGGGGTTCTACAACGGCCTTAAATTCCACAGAGTGATCCCTGGATTTATGGCACAAGGCGGTTGTCCTCATTCTAAAGACAATCCATCTATGGCTGGTACAGGCGGTCCAGGCTGGAATATAGACTGTGAAACGGACACTAGTACACATCCGCACAGAAGAGGAACACTTTCTATGGCACATGCCGGACCGAACACAGGTGGAAGCCAGTTCTTTATCACTTTTGTAGCTACACCACACCTTGATGGTGTTCACACTGTATTTGGTGCTATCGATGAAGATGATACTGAAAGCTTCATGGTTCTGGACAAGATTGATCAAAATGATGACATCGTTAGTATTGAAGTGGTTGAATCAAGAGATTAATGCATTTTCTCATTCTCGTGCTTAGCACGAGGATCTAAGATTAAAACGGAAATAAAAACCTGTAGATTCCAGTGTCAAGCATGAGAATAACGGGTATTTAAAAAGGAACTGTATGTTTGGATATTATAGAGTTGCATCGGCTGTGAACAAAACCACCGTAGGAAATCCTGCAAAAAATGCCGAAGAAGTCATCAAACTCATCCAAGAAGCACAGTCTAAAGAGGTTAGTGTCGTTGTATTTCCGGAACTCACGCTTACAGGATACACTGCCAGTGACCTCCTTCTCAATCAAACACTCATGGCTTCTCAAAATGAGCAACTCAAGCATCTATTACAAAAGACAGAAAAGATCAATACCATTGCGATCATCGGTATTGCTCTACTTGAAGCAGACAGACTTTACAATTGTGCAGCTGTACTGCAAAGTGGAAAGATCTTAGGGATCATACCTAAAAGCTATCTGCCTAACAAAAAAGAGTTTTACGAAAAACGTCAATTTGTAACGGGCCGGGATATCACAAGAGCCACAACAGAGCTATGGGAAGAGGAGATACCTTTCGGGGTTGACCTTCTTTTCAGTGACACTAAAGAGATGACCTTTGGGGTGGAGATATGTGAAGATCTTTGGGCGGTGACTCCTCCTAGCAACCATATGGCAAACAATGGTGCCAACCTTCTTTTTAACCTTTCGGCAAGCAATGAACTCATAGGCAAAGCTGAATATCGCGAAGAGTTGGTACGTACACAAAGCGGCCGTTGTATGGCTGCCTATGTCTATGCTTCTTCCGGTGTAGGTGAATCAACGACCGACACTGTTTTTGGAGGACATGCGATCATCTCGGAGTATGGTACAACTTTGGTTCAAAATGGCCGCTTCAGTCTGGAAAATACACTTATCACAGCGGATGTGGATCTGGAACGTTTAAGATGGCTTAGACTCAATGAATCAAGCTACTCTGACGGAAGACGTAAAAAAACACGGGTCATTAAAGTAGGACAGCTTCCTGCTATGCATGAACTGGAACGCGCTATCAACCCTATGCCATTCGTGCCTTCACGTTTTGCAGAGAAAACACACCGTTGTGATGAAATTACCCATATACAAGCCCATGGACTTATCAAACGTATGCGTCATGCACATATCAAAAAAGCGGTCATAGGTATCTCCGGCGGACTTGACTCCACACTTGCCCTGCTCTCTACACACAAAGCTTTTGAAATAATGGACTGGGATGTGAAAGATATCATTGCAGTCACGATGCCTGGATTTGGGACCACCAGCCGTACCAAGTCCAATGCAGTCAAACTTTGTGAAGCATTGGGTGTGACCTTTAAAACCATCGATGTCACAGAAATCTCCCATAAAGAGTTTGAAGCTATAGAACACGATGTTAATGAACATACTGTCACCTATGAGAATGTACAGGCAAGAGCAAGAACGTCGATCCTGATGAATATGGCCAATAAAGAAGGTGGCCTTGTGATCGGTACGGGTGACCTTAGTGAGATAGCCCTTGGCTGGTCTACTTACAATGGTGATCACATGAGCATGTATGCTCTCAACTCAGGCATACCCAAGACGCTCATACAGTATGTCATCGAGTATTATAAGTCTAATATATCTATTGCTGATATTATCGATGATATACTTGATACGCCTATCAGTCCGGAGTTGCTTCCTCATGTAGATGATAAGATCGTCCAGGAAACAGAAGAGATCGTCGGAGCGTATGAGCTGCATGATTTCTTTCTCTACCATTTTATCAAGTACGGTGCACATCCTACCAAGATACGATTCCTGGCACAACAAGCCTTTGATGGAAAATATGATGAGGCGACCATTACAAAGTGGCTCAAACTCTTTTTGAGACGTTTCTTCACCCAGCAGTTTAAACGTTCGTGCATGCCTGATGGACCAAAAGTAGGTACGATCTCTTTAAGTCCGAGAGCGGATTGGAAGATGGCCAGTGATGCAGATGTTGAAATTTGGTTAGAGGAGTTAGACAGATGAAGTCAAACAATACAATAAAGCACTTCATCAACACGATGATCCAGGGAGTGTTTTGGCTTTTGCCGATCGTTGCCATTATCATCATCATTTCATGGCTTTTTGGCAAAATAGAACTGTTAGTGGGTGAAGTATTCAGGTTTATCGGTTTTATACCTGAAAAGTATTTCTTTTTGTGGGAAGTTTTCGCGGTAGTTGTCTTTTTAGTTACACTTTACATACTGGGGCATCTTGCACGAACAAAACTTGCAGGTCTATTTGAGCACCTATTTGCAAGAATCCCCGGTTACACTACGATCAAAGAACTCGTAGGTATTTTCAACTCTTCCAAAAAAGGCAAAAATCAAGTATTGGTCGTAGCGATCAAAGGTTTTGGAAACGCAGGTTACAACATAGGTCTGATGTATTCACAAAAAGAAAGTATCATCAAAGACCATTACACCATTACGCTCTCTATGTCACCCATACCCAATGGTGGATTTATGTTTGAGATCCATAAAGAGAAGATCTATGTCATAGACAATGCCACCTTCGACAACAACTTACAATACCTGCTCTCGATGGGTGTAAAAAGTTTTACCGAGATCCTAAGGATCGAACCTAAAAGTATAGATGAATTTACCCCGCTTTGTGAGTGGATCAAAAATAATGAATAATTAATCCTACCACGCTATCTAACACCCTTTCATTCATTCAGGGGTATTGGATAGCGAAAATATCTACAAAATCAGCAAGAGACTTTTAGGGTCTCCACTCCTCAGATCTTAGTCATATTTTTCTTAAAATATAATCTCTCCAAAAATGATATAATAATTCTATATAATCTATACCAAAGGATCAAAAATGGAAAAAGAGTTCAAAAAAGTTATCTCAGAGTCTAAGAAGTCCTTAGAGAAAATTGAGAAGGAGATAGAAGCCAAAAGTGATGACTTTACGGAAGAAGTGAGTGAACTTTGGATTGACTTGAAAAAATATTTATCTGAAGTAAAAGAGAAACTTAAAGAGGCCTACGATCATTTGGAAGATCAATCAGAACTCAAAGGACATTTAGGGATCATGGAGGCGCGAGATAGAATGGAAAGGCTCCAAGAGGCTACCTATGATTTCAGCTATAAAGTTTCGAACAATGCACAACAAGAGCTGGATATTGCAGCCTTGAAAGCACACCTTGTAAAAATGGAAAGTGAAGATTGGTGGGCAGAGAAACAAAAAGAGCTTTTGCATATCTATAGTGACGCTAAAGACGAAGCGGAAAAAGCTGCCAGTAAAGCAGCAAAAGAACTTAATAATATAATGTTAAAAGTAACAGAAATGATATAATTTTCTAAAAACAGTAGCCTGATGCATCTGTGTCAATACTGCTGGAAGCCCGTCTGTAGCGTATAAGATGCAGGTGGAGATTACAAATTATATTTAAAATAAATATTTTTATTTTAAATAAGGTTATAAGTTTAAAAATAGGCTACAATATAGTTGAAGAAAGATGAGGTTCGAGTTCATCTTTCGTGTGTTAAGTGTTATTGCTAGACCCCGAAAGACTTCTCTCACATTTGGATTCCACTTAAATTATAAGTGAAAATTATTACCAAAAGGTACAAAAAATGGCAGCATTAGTAAACGGAACTGTTAAATGGTTCAACGATGAAAAAGGTTATGGATTTATCCAACAAGAGAATGGTGGAGATGATGTATTCGTACACTTTCGTCAAGTTAATAACGAAGGTGGTGGTCGTGTGACTCTCGCTGAAGGTCAAGCAGTAACATTTGAAGTTGGTGAAGGTCAAAAAGGCCCACAAGCTGAGAACGTAACTCCACTCTAGTAGTGGCTTGCAGGCTTCATGCCTGCAAATTCAATTTCCTCTTTATCTCCCTCTTAATAATTCACTTTTAAATCTTTATCATACGATAATTCAAACAATACTTCTATGTTTTTCGTTTCATTTGCAGCTAATATAAGTCTCATTTCTATCTGTCCGTCTTTGAGCATTTTGTAGTTTACTTTTTTCTTTGCGTTGATACTTAACAGTTTTGATTTGATCTCTTCTGTAGTGGAGGTCGGTATACGTTCGATGAGTGTAAGTTTTTTTACTTTATCTGATTTGTTCGTGACCGTAAGTCTATAGCCATCTTTTTTACGTGCAGTACCGCCAAATATACCCGTTTCACGTTCTTTATTTACTATGGGCTTGCGTGTTATTTTAATATCTTCTTCTATTTTTGTATACAGATCGTATTTCCCCTCCCTGTACTCACCCAGTGCTTTTTCATTGATCACATCATGAGAAGACTTTACTTTCCATTGGTGACTCTCTATTTGATATTTTGGTTCAAACGAACACACATGAAAGGCTTTGATATTGGTATAAGGGTAGGCACGGACTTCACAAGAGAGTGGCGCTTTCCATTGCAAAACTTTGACATCCAAAGGTACGCCGGTTGAAGGTAACACAAGTTTTTCTATCTTATACTCTCTGGCATCTTCATAAGAAACTGCCGGTGCAGATGCGATCTCTCTTTCCTCCGCCATCATAAGCATATCCATCTGTGCACTTTTTGCCTTAGCCCTTTTCGCAAGGATTTGTGGTCTTGGTTCATACTTTCTCACAATCCATGGATAAAAGTGTGTTGGGCGTACATACTGCTTAGCTGAACGATAATAGAACATGGCACTGTCTGCTTCAATGTCTATACCGCTTCTGTTTGTGATGGAGAGAGTTTGTGTGACGAGTACCTCTTTTTCATCTTGTATATCGGCTTCATATGCTGTAGAAAAAGATACATACCCGTAAGGGATGATAAGCTCTACCTCTGTATTGCATGTTTTCACAGTCTCTATTGCCCGTCTGCCAGGTGCCTGTTTATCAAATGTTCTTTCTTTGATCTGCACTGCTTCACGCAAACCCTTTTCTTCTTCTAAAAGTCTTGCCTGTGCGTCTCCCAGCTCTTTTGCAGCTTCTATCAAACCATTGGCATCAACAGCTGTAGGTTGAGGCAGTGAGGCAAGTTGTCTTAAAAACTTACTGTTTTGCTGAACAGCTTGTACCTTTTGCTCTGTATTTTTCAGATCTGTTAAAACTTGACATAATCTATCATCTGAAGGACAACTGCTCCTCATAGTGAGTGGGAGTGTTGTTCCCTCACACTTTGCTTTTAGACCTTTGGAAAAGCCTATAAAATGGTTTTTAGGTGTGAGATTATAAAAAGTTTTGTCCTGATAGACAGCAAGTGAAGAAGCATAGCTCATGCTTCCACTTAAAAATAGTATGCTAATAGAAGTAGTAAATTTCATGGATCATCCTTCATAATAATATAAGAATGATTATAACCAATTATTTTGCGCTGTTACTCTCTGTGAATTGTGATAGGTATGCTTGGTTTTTCTTTTGCAGATAATCATAGATCGCTTTGACCTCTTCATTTGTCAAATAATAACGAGGCATGACCTTATGATACGTATTGACTGCTTTGATCATGTCATCGAGTGTGTTTCTGCGTATATCTGAGCCTTTTAACGCCTGTTTCCCATGTATATCCCGGTATTCGACAATGGTTTGACCTTCACCGCTTTTTCCATGACATTGAGAACAGCTTACCCCTCTGGGATTTGCATAGAGCATTTCACCATACTCATAGTGTGAGATAAAATCTTCTTGTCCCCATACCATTAAAGGCAGTAATATCCATAATAGTCTCATGATAGTATCAACGTTTACTCCAAACCGGGCAAAACGGTATTGCCTAAAGTATTTTTGATATAATACAATAAAAAATATAAGGGCACTCTATGCAACTCATCGATGGTAAATCCTTAGCCAAGAAAGTGCAAGCTACCGTAACTACTGAAGTCGCACAACTCAAACAAGAAAAAAATATCGTTCCCGGACTCGCAGTGATCCTCGTTGGTGATGATCCTGCCAGTCATGCGTATGTCAAAATGAAAGCAAAAGCATGTGAAAATGTAGGGGTCTACTCTATCACACACAACATGCCTGACACAATCAGTCAAGATGAGATCATCGCAACCATAGAGATGATGAACAATAACCCTCGTATAGATGGTATATTGGTACAGCTTCCTTTACCGAAACAAATAGATACGGACAAGATACTCGAGGTCATAGACCCGAAAAAAGATGTAGATGGTTTCCATGCCTATAATGTAGGTCGTTTGGTCACAGGACTTGACAGTTTTGTACCATGTACACCGCTTGGTGTGATGAAAATGTTTGAAGAGTACGATATAGAACTTCGAGGAAAAGATGTATGTGTGGTAGGTGCCAGTAACATCGTAGGAAAACCTATGGCTTCCCTCCTTTTGAATGCAGAAGCAACAGTGACTGTCACACACATCTATACCAAAGACCTCAAAGCACATACAAGTAAAGCTGATATTATAGTCGTAGGTGTAGGTGTAGCAGGACTCATCAAAGAGGATATGGTGAAAGAAGGTGCTGTCGTGATAGATATCGGTATGAACCGTATAGAAGACGGCTCACTGGTGGGCGATGTAGACTTTCCAAATGTAAGTCCGAAATGTTCTTATATCACTCCTGTACCGGGTGGTGTGGGTCCGATGACCATAGCGATGCTCTTGAGCAATACACTTAAATCTGCTAAAGCCAGAGCATAATGAGAGGTTTTATACAGGCTTCAGGCCGTTTTGCCAGTTCATGGACAGGAACGATCATTATCGTACTTTTTCTCATCTTCTTTGTTGCGCAATCTTTTGTCATTCCATCTGGATCGATGAAAAGAACACAGCTGATCGGTGACTTTTTATTTGCCAAGAAGTTTTCCTATGGGATCCCTACCCCTCACTTACCATGGCTGGAGATCCCTCTTTTGCCGGACTTTAACGGAAACGGACACCTCATAGAAGGGCCTAGACCTCAAAGAGAAGATATCGTTATCTTCCGTTATCCAAAAAACCACAAAATACACTATGTCAAACGTTGCGTTGCTGTAGGTGGAGATGAAATACTTTATACCAATGAAAAACTGCTCATTCACTTCCATGAAGGTGACGAGTACATAAAAACAAACTATCCTGCAGATAAGATCGTTTCACTCAGAGATAAACTTTGGGTTGAAAACCCTTATATATCAAAATATCCAGGTATACAGTATGAGCCTGAAGGTGCTCCTATATTTGAGGGACTTTTACAGTACTATGCATACAATAAAGAGATCGATATGATACCTGTCTATGTGGATGGTCTTGATGCACCCACCTATGAAATCACGGGAAAAGGTATCAATGCACTCTATGCAAAAGTCGATGAGGATCATTTCTATATGATAGGTGATAACCGTGACAACTCTAATGACAGCCGTTTTTGGGGTGCTGTTCCTTATAAACTTATCGTAGGAAAGCCTTGGTTGAACTATATGAGTTTGGAACACCGTTCCTATGAGAGTGTACTTAATGGTGATGCATATGGAAGCGGAAAAGACAATGCAAGACTTAAACGTTTATGTGGTGATATAGCAATTGATTCTCAAGCGTGTGAAGATCTCTGGAACAAACAACGATTTACAGTTCGATGGGGACGTGTAGGAAGACGCATTGATAGTATCCAAAAAGAACAGCCAATAGAATAAGGGAAAACAGATGAAAAAATTTTACATTGCAACAGACCATGCAGGATATGCACTTAAAGCCTATGTTAAAGATTATGTAAAGTCTTTAGGTCATGAGATCGTTGATCTTGGTCCAGACTCTGCAGATAGAGTGGACTACCCTGATTTTGCAAAAAAATGTGCAGATGCTGTACTGGCAGACAAAGGCAGTTTTGGTATCCTGATCTGTGGTACCGGTATCGGTATTTCTATTGCTGCGAACAAAGTACCTGGTATACGTGCAGCACTTTGCCATGATACCTATACGGCAAAACTTACAAGACAACACAATGATGCGAACATCCTCTGCTTTGGCGAACGTGTGGTAGGAAAAGGTGTCATAGAAGATATGATAGAAGCGTTTGCAAGTACAGAATTTGAAGGCGGCAGACATGCCGGACGTGTGGCAAAGATAGAAAGTGTCTGTGCTTTCGGTTCAGATCTGGGTTAATATTTAATACATAGTATCCAAAGGGCTAACTGCCCTATCCTTATTGATCTCTTCCATAACGTACATGTAGACCATCCTAGTATCTATAGATCTAGCAAACAATTCTTGAATATTCTCAGAATCACACTTTTTTCTCATATCTAGCTAAATAACATAAGAATTTTTAATAACTGTATAGTTATTCCACAAAAATAGTAAAAAGATCAATAATTATCATACTTCTTGCAATAGCGAGACATTTTATCATATACTATATAGAATATAAAAAAGATTGGGATTATATATGTTCAGAGTTTTCCTATGGGGATAAAGAAAAACTAATCTGTAGATAACTTCTGTGATCATCATTAACATATATTATCAATTATGGACAAGGATAATAATCATGACAAATCGAATGGACGATACTGAAATCGATTATCTCAACCAAGAAAAAGATAAGATTTTATATAAGGAACTAGAAGAAAAACTAGAGAAGGTAGACAGAGACCATGATGTCGCGCTATGGGCTCTTAAAGAAGCAAATAATGTAGTGGACGCTATTTGGGAAAAAAGACAAAAACTTAAAAAAGAGTTGAGAAATGTTTCCAGAAGACTGAGAGAAAGAGACATGAGTAGAAACATGTATACGATTGATTTCAGGTTAGAAATGGAGCTCTACTCTCCAAAGATAGTCTTCGAGCACAAACATCTCATCTCTGCTATTTTCAGTGACGGGGAAGTTAAGATAGAAAAGACACTACAGGGAAGGATTAAAGATGAACTTACATGGGATGCGATCTTCTCACACATTAATCCTATGGAAACCTATGTGATTCTAAGAACCATCATACTCAAAAGATTCTATAAAGATACAGCATATGTTATAGGTGGAAATATGAATGAAGATAAGGTGAAGGACATCGAAAGAAAGGCATTTGAAAAAATGAGGAAGATGTCTTTTATCGAAAATATCTACAAATAGGTCTGCACTTTTTTAGATCAGGGATGTCAACCCTCTTCCAAAGACACTTTCAATGTATAAGTAGTTGAAATTGCAATGATGTACCGCTGTAATAGAGTCTAAACTATGAGAGATGCTGAATTTACATCTGATAACACCTCACAATACAGGTAGACAAATATTAACCGTAATGCAAGTTAGTATTTCTCACGATAACGTTATTTAAGACTGTATTTTCGATACAAAATTCAAACAACTATGATACAATTAATCCAACATAACAGTATAATCCCAAGGAAATAACATGACACTCACCTCAGAAGATAAAAAAGTCATTCTGGACAGCATTAGAGATATCCCAGACTTCCCAAAACCCGGCATCATCTTTAAAGATATCACCACCCTGCTTTCTACACCTCATGCTTTTGATACACTGATGACACACCTATCAGATCGTTATAAAAGTTATGAATTGGACTTTATTGCAGGTATTGATGCAAGAGGGTTTATCTTTGGTTCTATTTTGGCTGATAGACTGGGTGTTGGTTTTGTACCTGTTCGAAAAAAGGGAAAATTACCCTATACCACTGTGGCTGAGAAATACAGCCTGGAGTACGGATTTGATGAAGTGGAGATACATATTGATGCTTTTGGAGAAAAGGAAAACCCAAATGTCCTTCTAATAGATGATCTTATCGCAACAGGCGGGACAGCAAAAGCTGCCGCGAACCTGATAGATAAAGTGGGTGCAAATTGTGTTGAGGCATGTTTCATTATGGAGCTTGCTTTCCTCAATGGACGTGAAGGATTCGAGTCACCTGTTTATTCTGTTTTAGAGATAGACTAATGTCTGATATTATCGGACCTTACCACTATAATCATGCTTTACATGATGCACGTGCTATGATAGAAGAACAAACACAGAATATGATACAAACTTTTTATAAAATGGAAAAAGTCACAGAATTTATCAAATAATCCCCTACTCAATACACAAGCAATATAGAGTATAATGTAAAAATATCAACAAGGTGTTTTTATGAGAGTTTATATGTTTTTTACCATTTTTCTTCTACTGTTCTTCTCTATACATTACCTTTTTTACTCAAGAGTGATCAAAAAGCTTTTAGTGTCTGAAAAAGTAAAAAAAACCTTCACTCTGTTTTTAAGTGTCAATTTTATTTTCAATATACTCTATGTTGTAGGTCGATACACAGATATCATAGGCAATACACTCTATTATCTCTTCTCTTTATCAATAGGTGTCTCTTTTATGCTTCTTTTGTATCTGATATTACACGAGATTCTCCATTTGTTCCATAAAACACTCAAGCATGTTGATCATTCAAAAAGAGCGTTCATTAAAAAAAGCAGCGATGGTGCCATGCTGGCACTTGCAACCTCCTATGTCAGTGCAGGTGCCTATGAGGGTATGAAAGAACCGGTAGTCAATATAGTAGAATTGGATCATTTTGATTTTTCCATCGTACAGATCAGTGATTTTCATATAGGTGGACTGATAGACAAAGAATTTGTTAAAAACTCTGTCTTAAAGATCAATGCACTAAAACCGGATATCGTCTTCATCACCGGAGACCTTGTAGATACCGGGCTTGAATATATAGAAGATACAGTAAGGGAACTTGATGCGATCTCTTCAAAACATGGTATCTATTATATTTTAGGTAATCATGAGTATTTCCATGATCCTCTGAAGATCATTGATTTCATTAAAACGACACAGATAAAGCTGCTCTTGAATGAACATGTCACCATTGATACACTGAAACTCAATGTAGTGGGTGTGACAGATCGTATGGGTTACCGTACGAATTTTCTTGCACCTGACATCCATAAAGCATTTTCAGGATGTAACGATGCTTACAAAACGATCCTTTTAGCCCATCAACCCAAATATATAGAAGAACTTGGAGACTACACGCCTGATCTCATACTCAGCGGACATACACATGGAGGGCAGATCTGGCCTTTTGGGCACTTGGTCAAACTGCAGCAACCCTATGTCAAAGGACTGCACAAACTTCCCAATGGCAGCCATCTCTATGTCAATAGCGGCATCGGGTTTTGGGGACCGCCTATGAGACTTGATTCACAGGCTGAGATCACTTATATCGTTTGACAGAAGTAAGTGCATTCACTACTGTAAGGCGATTTCTAACCTCTCATTGGATATAATCTTTCAAATTAATTTATAAGCTTTCTCTTGCGAAGGGCAAAGCTTTTCCGAGAAAGCTTTTAGAGCTTTCTTGTATAAGATTTTAATCAAAAGTGAAAGGAATTTGTGAGGAGCTTTGCTTCTTGCAAAGGAAACATTGATATGAACTTACATAAAGAAATATATATCCCAAAACCAAGCCCGCATGATCCGGATGAGCTAGGACATTTTGGCAGCATTGAAGCAGGACAAACAGGTTTTGGTGGACGATTTGTACCGGAAACACTGATGCCTGCACTTGAACAACTTAGACTTGACTATGAAGCAGTACGTTTTGATAAAGACTTCTGGGCAGAAGTAGACTATTACTACAAAAACTACGTAGGTCGCCCCTCTTCGCTCTACTTTGCTGAAAACCTCTCTAGAGAACTTGATGCAAAGATCTATCTTAAGCGTGAAGACCTTAACCACACAGGTGCACACAAGATAAACCACGCTGTAGCACAAGCGGTACTTGCAAAAAGACTGGGTAAGAAAAAGGTCATTGCAGAGACCGGTGCAGGTCAACATGGTGTGGCTACAGCTACAGCTGCAGCACTCTTTGGTCTGGAGTGTGAAATATTTATGGGTGCTAAAGATGCAGCACGTCAGGAACTTAATGTCTTCCGTATGAAACTTCTTGGGGCAAAAGTACATGCCGTTGAATCTGGAAGCAAAACACTCAAAGATGCCATGAATGATGCTATCAGACACTGGGTAACCAATGCCCGTGACACGTACTACATCATCGGTACCGTTGCAGGTCCCCACCCTTACCCTATGATGGTACGTGACATTCAGTCTATCATCGGCTGGGAAGCGAAACAACAGCTTAATGTAGTCGAAGGGTGTTTACCGGATAAAGTGATCGCCTGTATCGGTGGAGGTTCGAATGCCCTGGGTATTTTTAACCACTTTTTAGAAGATGAGAGTGTAGAGTGTATCGGTATAGAGGCAGGCGGATTTGGACTTGACTCTAAACATGGCTGTTGTCTTGCAAAAGGCAGTCCCGGTGTACTTCATGGACAACTCAGTTACCTACTTCAAGATGAAGATGGTCAGGTACAAGAAGCGCACTCTATCTCAGCAGGACTTGACTACCCTGGCATAGGCCCGGAACATTCATTCCTAAAAGATGAAGGTATCGCTAAATATGATTACATTACAGATGATGAAGCATTAGATGCTTTTGTGTGGCTTTCACAGGCTGAGGGCATCATCCCTGCGTTTGAGAGTTCTCATGCCATTGCCTACCTCAAAAAGATGAAACCTGAAGAAGTCAAAGGTAAAACGATCTTGATCAATCTCTCCGGACGTGGCGATAAAGATATGATACAGGCAAAAGAAATTTTAAAAGACCAATTTTAGTAAACGAACTACCTATACATTCGTCATATACTTATTGCTGACCACTATAGATAATGGGATCTGTACTAGATAGGCGAACATAATAGGCAGAAGCATCGAAACTCCAAAAGTACCTGCCGAAAAGGTAGAAAGTACTAAAGCCAAAGTGATGTACCTTGTGATACTTTGCCAGAATGCCGCTCGCTCTTGCGGTGAGTTTAAATCATAGATCATTTTTGAAGCCACAAATATGAGCAGATAGAATACAGCTACTGCGACAAGGGCAATAAAAAAGAGTTCAGGTTCAAAATCATAAATCTCGATCAAGAGTTGAGAACTCTGCAGACCAAACAAATAGAATAAAATGATAAAGATACTGATACGACTGATCTGTTTACTGTAGGTTTCAATGAACGTAAGCAGTGGTTTGATGAAGAGTACCACCCTACTTGCAATAAATGGTATAAGTATTAAAAGAGTGATCACCGGTTCTGCAAATCTGCTGATAGCTATCTGTTCATCATATGTCACGTCAAAGTACCCTGCGCTATAAGTAGCAAACAGATGCAGCATCAATAATGAGAGTGAAACAAAAACAAGATTAATGAAGAGAAGCAAGAAGCCTAAAGAGGTGTCAGCATTAGACCTTTTGATCCAGTGCATGACCATACCTCCGCCACTCAGTACTGAAAGTAAAAACAATCCGGCAGTAATACCGAAGTCATTGGTCATAAAACCGATGATCAGTGCAAAGATCGGTAAGAGTAGATAGTTGACCAATAGTCCTTTAAACAGGACTGACCTATACTCCCATACCAATATGCTATCTCGTAACTTGAATTTAAAAAGTGATGGCATGATAAGGGTAAGACCTGCAAAGAGGCAGATGTTTTTATCGAAAATAAACCCATCTGTAGTATACCCATACGTAAAACCTAATAGTGCTCCTGCTATAACAATAATGATCAACAGCATCATCTCTCCTTGCAATATTTTACATAGTATACTACAAAAAGTATTTTGACTCTTTGGAGAATGAGGTGGGTTCTTCATTCTCATACGCGTCTTTACCAATATTTTGATATACTCCATAGAATAAAAACATACCAAAGGTTATCCATGAATTTCGAATTAACTCAACTCCCCGTAGCAGATATCCAAGGTGATATAGAAGTCATTATCGTCATCGACAAAAATACAGATCATACGTTTGTACAAGATAAAAAGCTGTTAAAAAAAGCAGGTTTTGAAGGTGGACAGGATGAAACATCTCTGCTTGTAAGTAAAGACAGACTCTATGTAGGTGCTGACTCTACACTGAGTAAAGATATTAGAACTGCTGCAGCCAATGCCATTAAAGCACTCAAAGGTACAGAATACAGATCTATCAAAGTTGCAACCTATCTCAATAGCAACAAATGTACGAACTCTCTGCGTGCCATGGTGGAAGGCTTTATCTTGGGCGCATACACTTTTGAGAATTATAAATCAAAAAAAACTAAGAGTAAGATCAAACATATATCTATCTCACTTGAAGAGTATAGCGGGTACACAGTAGATATAGAAAAAGCTTCTACTGTTATTCATAAAGCACAGATCGTCGCTGATGCCACAAACTTTACACGTGACATCGTCAACACCACACCTGATGACTGTTACCCGGATGTTATGGCAGAGATCGCTGAGGCGATGGCCAGTGAAACAGGTCTGAAATGTAAAGTACTTAAGCCAAAAGCACTGAGAAAAGAGAAGATGGAAACACTGCTTGCGGTTGCACGGGCAAGCCGTCATAGACCAAGAGTCATACACCTTGCACACAAACCAAAAGATGCAAAATGTGTAGTGACTCTTGTAGGTAAAGGTCTTACATATGACAGTGGTGGACTAAGCCTTAAACCGGCAGACTTCATGGTAACGATGAAGTCAGACAAGAGTGGCGGTTCTGCAGTCATCGGTATCATGAAAGCCGTAGCAGAAATGAACTTGCCTGTAGAGGTCCATGGTTTTGTAGGTGCCGTAGAAAACATGATCGGTGGAGATGCGTATAAACCTGATGATGTACTCGTTGCGAAGAATGGTAAAACGATCGAGGTACGTAACACAGATGCTGAAGGTCGATTGGTACTTGCCGATACGCTGTGTTATGCCCAACAGGAAGTAAAAGCTGACTATCTCTTCGACTTTGCAACACTCACGGGTGCCTGTGTGGTAGGTGTAGGAAACTACACATCAGGTGTAATGGGTAACAGTGAGGCAATGAAATCACTTGTAGTCGATGCGGCAAAACGTTCAGGAGAATTGGCAACGGCCTTAGACTTCAACCCTTACCTCAAAAAAACCATCAAATCTGAAATAGCAGATGTATGTAATATTTCCAATACACGTTATGGCGGAGCGATCACAGCAGCTCAATTCCTCTCCGAGTTTATAGACAAAGAGCATGGAGAAAAATGGGCTCACATAGATATCGCAGGTCCTGCATTTGTAGAACATGCTTGGGGAGAAAACCCTCATGGTGCTTCTGGTGCCGGAGTTAGAATGATGGTAAAACTCATAGAGAACTTAGTAGAAACTGAAGAAAAGTAAAACTATTGCATATCAGGTATCTATGACCTGTTATGGTACTTTTACTCTTTTATTTTAAGATGGCAAGCCAAGGCCTCTTCTGCCAGCATATCAGCAATAGTATCTCTACTATTAATGATATGCTTGATACCTAAGGCTGAAATCATCTTTTCCTCTGCTTTATTATTTACTCTTACGATACTGTTGATATTCGGGCTGAATGAAACGATATTTTCACAGATCAATTGTCTCTGTATCTCATTTTCTATCGTGACGATGATCGCAGTACATTGATTCACATTAAAATGAGATAAAACCATTTGCTGTGCTGCATTGGCAAGATAAATGGCTTCTTCTCCTTTTGAAAGTACTTCATCAACTACCTTCACGTCGTGTTCAAGGATCACATAGAGTAATTTTCTTTTTTTAAACTTTTTAACCAGTTTTCGTCCTACCGGTCCATACCCACACACAATAATATGGTCTTGAAACGTACCACCAAGAAGGGCCCTGTCACGTAATGCTACAGGTTCTTTGGTGAATATATCTGCAAGTTTTTTAATGTTCTTCAACACAAAAGGTGTCAATATCATGGAAAGCACGATGGTAATAATCATAATTTGATTGAGTTCTTCAGAGATCAGATCATTTGCACGAGCCAGTGAAAATATTGCCAAGGAAAATTCACCTACCTGGAAAAGTGCCAATGCTGTTTTCAGAGCAGTTCTTTTTTGTACAAAGAAACGTAAAATACCAAAGATCAATACGCCTTTTATCAACATCAAAACCACTAAAAGTTCCAAGATAATATCTACATAATTGATAAGAGAATGCCAGTCTATCAGCATCCCTATCGTCACAAAAAAGACACCTAGAAGTATATCTCTAAAAGGGATCAGGTCTGCTTCTATTCGATAACGGAATTTTGTTTCTGCTATGGTCATACCTGCGATAAAAGCACCTAGTGAGTAGGTAAATCCAAACACATGCGCCAAAAATGAGGCACCCATAACGATAAACAGTACCGCAACAAGGAATATCTCTTCTGAACCTGTAGACATTACCCAGCTAAAAAAGTGATTCAAGACGTATTTACCGATCATGAATAGAATTAAAAAAACAACAATGGCACTGCCCAATGTTCCCAGTAGAAGTACTGAGACGGACTGTGACTCTGATGTAAAGAAAGAGACCATTAAAAGTATAGGAATAACCGCAAGGTCCTGAAAGAGTAAAATACCCAGTGTATTGCGCCCATATCCTGAATGGATCTCATTGTTTTCATTCAGTATTTTCAATACGATCGCAGTGGAAGAGAGAGACAAAGCAAAACCTACGATAATAGCACTCTTCGTATCCAATGCAAAGACCATAGTTCCAAGCAGTGTAAAAAGAAGTCCAGTAAGCATGACCTGGAGCGTTCCATAGACAAATACTTCTTGTTTCATATTTTTAAGATGATTGACTGAGAATTCCAATCCTATAGTAAACATTAAAAACACGATCCCAAACTCTGCCAGATGGGATAGCATTTCCTTAGAATCTTCAGCAAAATGAAACATAGATGAAATAACGAAACCGGAGATGACATACCCTATGATCGTTGGTATATCAAATCTTTTAAAAAAAACGTTGAGCACAGTAGCAATAGCAATGGTAATAATGAGTATTAGTAAGGGATTTTCCATTGATTCTCCTGTTTTCTTTATAGTATTTCAATTGTATACTTTTATCATAGCAAAACTGTATGTAAAAAAGGCAGTTTATTCTGTAATTTATCTTTATCAGTAATCTTTAAAGATAAAAAACCATTCTCAATCGACAATTAATTTCGCTACACTAATAATAATATTTGATGTTTAAGGATAATTATGAAAAATTCTCTAACTATATCAGAACTTTATCATTCCTGTGACAGCACTGTATTTTCTTTTACTACTACTGAGGAATTAGAAACACTAGAACAGCCAATCGGTCAAGAGAATGCTATAGATGCCATTAACTTTGCTTCTAGTATAGAGCAAGATGGGTATAACCTTTTTGCAATGGGTCCATCAGGAAGTGGTAAACACTCCTCTGTTATGAGCTTTCTAGAAAAAAAAGCTTCTAGTGAATCCCCTCCTAAAGACTGGTGTTATGTCAACAATTTTAAAGATCCTAGAAAACCTATTGCCATAGAGTTACCTTTTAGAGAGGGCTTTAAATTTAAAGATGATATTGATGAACTGATTGAACTTTTAAAAGTATTACTTCCTAGTGTTTTTGAAGGAAATACGTACCGAGATGAACATGAAGCGATTAATCAAAAATATATCGATGAAAAAGCATCCATCTTTAATCATTTAGAAGAAGAGGCAAAAAAACATAATATCTCCTTAAATGCTTCTTCCAAAAGTAGAATCACCTTTACACCTATTGTTGATGGAAAAATACTTTCTGAAGAAGAATTTAAAGCAATTCCTGATGAAAAAAAAGAGGAGATCAATCATAGGGTTGACGAGTTTGAGATCATCGTCAGAGATGCACTGCACAAAGTCGGTGAGTCGAACAAGGAAATGCAAAAAGAATTTAAGACACATGATCAAAAAACTACATATGAAGCAGTGAAGTCCTCCATAGATGAACTACGTCAGAAGTATGCATCTTCAGAAAAGATCATTCATTATCTCAATGATCTACAGAGTGATATCATTCACCATGTCAGAGATTTTTTATTGAAACCCGAAGAGGCAAATATACCTATATTTCTTCAAGAGTATTATAAGCCTTCGTTTACACGTTATAAAGTCAATCTTTTTATCTCTCATCACAACGGAACACAAACTGCACCCGTTATCTTTGAAGATAATCCCATTCATCAAAATCTTATAGGTAGAATCGAACATCTATCTCAAGTAGGTACACTCACCACTGATTTCAGCATGATAAAACCCGGTGCACTACATAAGGCTAATGGCGGATACCTGGTCATTGATGCTAGAAAATTACTGATGCAGCCTTTTTCTTATGAAGAGCTCAAGAGAGTCTTACGCTCTAAAGAACTACGTATTGAGTCACTGGGACAACAGTACTCCTTGATTAGTACCATAACACTTGAACCTGAACCTATTCCTATCAATGTAAAAGTCATTTTGATCGGTGAGCGGATCTTATATTATCTCTTACATCATTATGATCCTGAGTTTCAAGAGCTTTTTAAAGTCAATGCTGATTTTGAAGATGATATACCTCGAAATGATGAGAACATCCAACTCTATGCAAGAATGATAGGAACCATTGCAAATAGACACGATTTACTTCCTTTTACCGCTGAAGCTGTTGCAAGGATTATTGAACAAAGTTCACGTGATGTATCACATGCTTTAAAGTTTTCAACTCATCTCAGTACACTTTCTGATCTTTTAAAAGAAGGTGATTATTGGGCTAGAAAAAATAATCATTCTGCCATAGAGAAAAGCGATATTGAAAAGGTGCTTGAGACACGTATACAGCGCCTTAACCGTATTCAAAGGAAATTGTATGAACAGATAGACGAAGATACGATCATGATCAATGTCAAAGGCAGTATGGTTGGTCAGATCAATGCACTAAGCTTCATCTCCCTAGGAGGGTATCAGTTTGGTCTTCCATCACGTGTCACTGCAAGAACACGTATCGGAAAAGGAGATATTATTAACATAGAACGTAAAGTGGAACTTAGTGGTCCCATCCACGCAAAAGGAATTATGATCCTAAGTGCTTATTTAGGATCTACCTATGCTTCTGATCTACCACTCAGTCTATCTGCATCTTTAGTCTTTGAACAATCCTATGGAGTGATCGAAGGAGATAGTGCCTCTTCTACAGAGCTTTATGCACTACTCTCATCACTTTCCACTCTTCCGATCAAACAGAATATAGCAGTAACTGGTTCAGTCAATCAATTTGGTGAGATTCAAGCCATCGGTGGCATCAATGAAAAAATAGAAGGCTTTTTTGATATTTGTATGCGTAAAGATCCTGAAGCTTTTTACGGTGTCATAATTCCTGAAGCAAATGTCAAGCACCTTATGCTCAAAAAAGAGCTGCTTGATGCTGTTGAAAAAGAAAAATTTGCTATCTATGCTGTAAAAACCATTGATGAAGGGATATCGATTCTTACAGGTATAGAGGCTGGTAAAGCAGATGAAAAAGGAGATTTTCCACCTGAATCCGTTAATGGAAGAGTAGTGACACGTCTTCAAGAGTTTTCAAAAATAGCAAAAGAATTTAGTCAATCAAAAGAGAATAAAAACAATGCAGAAGAGTAAGCAGAAGAGGTGTTGATCACTTATCTCTTCCAAGTTTTCGAAGTCGTGTATAAAGTTCTCTCTCCTCTTGACTTAAGCTCTCAGGTATGTGCACATGAAGACGAAGGTAGAGATCTCCTCTTTTTGTTTCTCCAAAATGAGGAAGTCCTTTCCCACCAAGGCGCAGTACAGAATTGGGCTGTGTACCTTGGGGAACGGTAACAGTCACAGAACCTTCCATCGTTGGCACTTCCATTTCCATGCCCAATACTGCATCGATCAATTCAATACTCTTTGAATGCCAGAGATCAGCACCTGCACGTTTAAAACGTTCATCATATGCTGTACGTACGATCACAAGAAGATCACCCGGTTTTCCTTCTTTACTTTGACTGGGTCGACCATGAGACGGCACTCGTAGCACCATACCCTCTTCGGCTCCTACAGGTATCTTTACTGTCAATGTTTCAGGTTCATCTATCATACCTGTACCATGACATTTTTGACAGGGTTCATCGATAAATTTACCCTTTCCTGCACAATTTGGGCATGTTCTTATTTCCTGATAGGCAACATTACCCTCTTGTCTAGTATTAACCATATTACCAGTACCGTTACATGTTTTACAGATGCGAGGTTCTGTTCCTGGTGCTGCACCGGTTCCCTTACATTCAGGACAGGCACGAAGGTGGCTTATATGTATATCTTCATCACCTCCGGTGACGATCTTTTTCAGTGGTACATAAACCTCCACTCGTATATCTGCACCTCTGGAAGCATACTCACCTCCACGATTAAAGAAACTGCCAAAGAGACCTCCACCAAAACCCCCAAGGTCAAAATCGAAACCGCTTCCCTTAAAGATATCATCAAAATTGATACCACCAAAAAGATCCTCTTGAGAAAATCCTGAAACCGCTTCAAACCCTCTATTATCATACTCTTTGCGCTTTTTGTGATCAGAAAGTACCGCATAGGCTTCAGCTATCTCTTTGAATTTTTCTTCTGCATCCGGCTCTTTATTTCTATCAGGATGGTACTTTAAGGCAAGTTTGCGAAAGGTATCTTTTATCTCTTTTTGATCCGCATCCTTTTTGACGCCAAGTACTTCATAATAATCCCTTTTCTCTGCCATATCAATACTCTATGGACTACTTGGATTCATGGAAATCCGCATCTACTACCCTCTCATAGGGAGCATCTCCACTTTTCGTTTCTCCACCTTGACTACCGGCTGAACCAGTCTGTCCCTGTGTCTGGCCATAGATAGCACTACCTGCTTCTTTCATAACCTCTTTCAGTGCTTCTGAACGCTCAGTAGCCAAATCGATGTCGGCACTTTGAACTGCTTCTTTCGTTTCTTTAAGTTTTTCTTCTATTTTGCTTTTCAGATCACCCTCTAGTTTATCACCATAATCAGCCAACATTCTTTCAGCCTCGTAACATATGGCATCCGCTGCATTTAGTTTGTCTGCTTTTTCTTTTCTTTTTTTATCTTCATCTGCATATTTTTCAGCCTCTTCTACCATTCTCTCTTTCTCTTCATTAGAGAGTCTTGTAGATGCAGTGATTTTGATCGATTGACTTTTACCTGTTGCAACATCTTTAGCAGTAACATTGAGTATCCCACTTGCATCTATATCAAACGTTACATCTATCTTTGGTATACCACGCGGTGCTGGAACTATACCATCAAGATTGAACTGTCCAAGAGAGGTATTGTCAGCAGCCATCGGTCGTTCCCCCTGAAGTACATGTACAGTAACACTTGTCTGCATATCAGCAGCTGTTGTAAACGTTTCTGTATGCTTCACTGGAATCGGGGAATTTCGGGAAATCAATGGAGTCACAACTCCACCCAGTGTCTCAACACCCAGACTGAGCGGAGTCACATCTACCAGAACGATATCACCGATCTCTCCAGAAAGCACCCCTGCTTGTATAGCAGCACCGCTTGCAACACACTCCATAGGATCTACTCCACCTTCGGCCTTTTTGCCAAGAAGTTCTTCAAAATATTCACGAACCACAGGCATTCTTGTAGGTCCACCCACAAAGACAATTTTATCTACACCTTTCTCTGTGATACCTGCATCGCTTAATGCCTGTTCTATAGGTCCTTTACAGCGTTCAACAACCGGACGGACAAGACGTTCCAGTTCTGTACGGGTCAAGTCAAGTTCAAGATGTTTATCAGCTGATATATAAGGAAGGCTGACATGTGTGGTTGTACTTGTTGTCAATTCGATCTTTGCCATTTCTGAGGCATCCATCAACCTTGCAGAAGCCTTTTTGTCACTCCTGACATCAATGCCGCTCTGCTCTTTAAATTTGTCAGCAAGGTGCTGAAAAATATTTTCATTCATATCTGTTCCGCCAAGCTGGGTATCACCGCTTGTAGATTTGACTTCAAATACCCCGTTACCAAACTCCATGATCGTTACATCAAGCGTTCCCCCACCAAAATCAATCACAGCTATTTTAATATCTTCACCTGCTCTGTCAAGACCATAGGCTAGTGCAGCGGCTGTAGGTTCATTCACAAGACGTATCACCTCAAGGCCTGCAATTTTACATGCATCTTTTGTTGCACTTCGCTGATTATCATTAAAATATGCAGGTACTGTGACAACAGCTTTTTCAACGGGTTCACCTAGAAATGCTTCTGCATCGTTTTTAATCTTTTGCAAAAGAAAAGCCGATAATTGTTCAGGGGTGAACTCTTTATCTCTTAATCTGACTTTTTCACGCTTTCCCATTTGTCTTTTAAAAGCATAAGCTGTTCCCTCAGGATTTTCAGCAGCCTGTCTACGTGCAGGTTCCCCTACGAGCTTATTTCCATCAGCAGTAATAGCAACATAACTGGGAAAAGCTTTCCCACTAAGACTGATACCTTCCGTACTAGGGATAATCACTGGTTTACCGCCACGAAGGACAGCTGCTGCCGAATTTGAAGTTCCAAGATCAATACCTATAATTGCCATAACTATACCTTTGTGATAGATTTTACTATACTATATAGTAACATATATTTTAAATATAATAATATATAAGTATTAAAATATAATTTTTACATAGGTTTCATTTTATGGATGATGAAAACGCTGGCTTAGAAACTAATCCCTTCTTCACTAATATTTCGCTAAAATCGCGATAATAATATATAACACTTAAGGAATATCATGGGACTAGGCATCGGACTTGTTGGACTACCAAATGTAGGAAAATCTACAACTTTTAACGCACTCACTAAAGCACAAAATGCAGAAAGTGCAAACTATCCGTTTTGTACCATTGAACCAAATAAAGCAGTGGTACCTGTACCAGACAAAAGACTGGATGAACTTGCGAAGATCGTCAATCCTGAAAAAATACAACACTCAACACTTGATTTCGTTGATATCGCCGGGCTTGTAGCCGGTGCAAGCAAGGGTGAAGGTCTGGGAAATAAATTTCTTGGAAACATCCGTGAAACGGAAGTGATCTTGCATATCGTAAGATGTTTTCATGATGAAAACATTGTGCATACGGAAGGTTCTATTGACCCTATTCGTGATGTTGAGATCATCGAGCAGGAACTGCTCTTTGCTGATATTGATGCTGTACTTAAGCGAATCGAAATGCTTAAGAAAAAGGCCAAAGGTAATGACAAAGATGCAAAAGAACAACTTGTCGTTGCCGAGGCTTTACTTGCACATATAGAAGAAGGTCACCCTGTATCTACTTTTGAAGACAAAGAGAGTGATAGCTTTTTGGCGATAAACAAAGATCTACGTCTTCTTACAGCAAAACCGATCATCTATGGTGCAAATGTAGATGAAGATGGTCTGAGTGAAGACAATGAATATGTACAAAAACTGAAAGCCTATGCTGCTGAACGAAACTCAGAAGTGATCAAACTTTGTGCCAAAGTAGAAGAAGACATGGTAGACTTTGATGATGAGGAAAGAGAAGAAATGCTTGCAGATCTGGGTGTTGAAGAGAGTGGTCTTGACCAGATCATACACAAAGGTTTTGACAAACTTGGACTCATGAGCTACTTTACTGCAGGGGTAAAAGAAGTACGTGCCTGGACAATCCGTAAGGGTACTACAGCGCCTAAAGCTGCAGCAGTTATACATAATGACTTTGAAAAAGGTTTCATCCGTGCAGAAGTCATAAGTTATGAAGACTTTGTACAATACGGTGGTGAAGCTGGTGCTAAAGAAGCGGGTAAAAACAGACTTGAAGGTAAAGAGTACATCGTACAGGATGGCGATGTCATGCACTTTAGATTCAATGTTTAAGAAAGGACTATGATGAGAAAATTACTTTTAATTGGATTGATCGGTTTTACTTTACTGGGTTGTGATAGTAAAAAAGGTACATTTCTTGAAACGGTTAAAAGTGAAAATAACCATTCTACTTCTGTAGCCAAACTAGAGAAACTCATCGTAGATCAAGGTCTCACGCATTTCAGTACTATGGACCATAGAGCAAATGCCAGAAATGTCAAAATGAATTTGAAACCTGAAACGGTTGTGGTCTTTGGCAATCCTAAGATGGGAACGGTCCTCATGAACTGTAATCCTTCTATGGGATTGGATCTGCCTCTTCGTATACTTGTCACAACAAACTATGAGGGTACTACAAGCATTATCTATACCAATCCGGAATACTGGTCTTTAAAACACAATATTAAAGACAAAAA
Source organism: Sulfurovum sp. TSL6 (assembly GCF_019972115.1). Lineage (NCBI taxonomy): Bacteria > Pseudomonadati > Campylobacterota > Epsilonproteobacteria > Campylobacterales > Sulfurovaceae > Sulfurovum > Sulfurovum sp. TSL6. The sequence continues at coordinate 900,271 of NZ_BPFJ01000001.1, forward strand.
TTGTTTAAATATATTAAAAAAAGCAAAAATGGCATTGGCCAATCTTGCTGAAGAAGCAGGTAAAAAATAATATGCAGATCCCTACAAATGAAATACTCTACCGTATACAAAAAGCACTGAACCTCACAACAGAAGAAATGTTAGAAGCCTACAAGCTTGAAGCATATAAAATGGATGCTTCACATTTGGAGTCTCTTTTAAAACGTCATCAAGATGATGGTTTTAACGTAGCTACCTATGAAGAATTAGGTGTATTTTTAGATGGACTTGTTACGCTTAAACGCGGCCCGTCTCCTAAAAAACCCAATGATGATGAAGCTGTAGAACTGACCAATAATCTTATACTCAAAAAGCTTCGTATTGCCCTGGAACTCAAAGAAGCTGAAACAGAGATCATCTTTGGCCTGGCAGATGTTGAACTCAGCAAACAACAACTTGCTTCCCTATTTCGTAAAGAGGGACATAAAAACTTCAGAGCATGCTCTGATGAGTTACTGATGGCATTTTTAGATGGATTGAATGAATTTTATTATGTGGGAGATATAGACTAAGTCTATCTCTTCAATATCGTGAACTTAGAAAAATCACTTCAAGCTATAAAAACCGAATTAGCAAAAAGAGAAACAACATTCAAATTTATACAGCAAATCTACCCGTACTTAGGACATCTCTCTCAAGCAGAAATACTTGCATACTTTCAAGTCACTACGGTCGATGCACTGGACAAACATATTCAACAGATCAAAAGCACGAACTTACACCACACTGATCATTTGAGCAGTGAGAACGCCATCTGCAATTGTACAGACAGTACAGGAGCGTTAAAGACCCTTTATGAGACACAGGCACTTGCAGAACTGGAAATGAAGCAATTAAACGTTAACAATCTTCTAACACTTAGGGTCTATGCATGTCCAAGCGGGAACGGATGGCATTTGACAAAAGGATAACACCTGTCACTGCCTGCCATCATAACTGAAGCTTAGACTTCCAAAACTAGCTTCACAGGACAGTGGTCAGATCCCATGACATGGTCCAAGATATCAGCATCGACTATCTTATCTTTTAAGTCATCAGAAACAAAGAAATAATCGATTCTCCATCCTACGTTCTTTCCTCTGGCTCCTGCTCTGTAACTCCACCAGCTGTAACGGTCTGTTTCATCGCCTTTGACATGTCTAAAAGTATCTATGTAGCCATGATCTATGAGTTTATCCATCCATTCACGTTCTATAGGTAAGAAACCAGATGTTTTTTCATTGGCTTTAGGACGTGCCAGATCAAACTCTTTATGTGCAGTGTTCACATCACCGCATACGACTATAGATTTTCCCTCTTCTCTTAAGGTATTGATATGATTTAAAAAACGATCATAGAACTCCATTTTATAGACCAAACGTTCATCATTGCGTTGTCCGTTCGGGAAATAGACATTAAAATATGCGATATCTCCAAAGTGGTATTCATTGATGCGTCCCTCATCCAGGATATCAACATGCGAACAGCAAGATGCTTCACCTTTGATATCGGTATAGAGTGCTACACCTGACTGTCCTTTGTTGGATGACGAGTTGATACTTTGGAATTTATACTCTCTCTCAAAGATAGTGTCAGGGATCTGGTCTGCCTCTGCTTTGATCTCCTGCAGGCCCAAAAAGTCTACATTTTCTTCATCTATCCACTTGAGTGCCTGCTTCTTCTCTACGGCTCTAATACCATTTACGTTCCATGATATAAAAGTGAGCGTATTGCGGTCTGACATTTTTTCTCCTTGCTGCGAATTTTCGTATGTGTTTATAAATTTCTTCATTATTTTGATAGAATAATACCAAAAGAGACTTCAAAGAAAAAGGGGATCTATGGCACAAGAAGACAAAGCACGCTGGGATGACAAATGGCAGAACAATCCAATGACGGATGAACCCATCAAACTGGTCAGTGACTATGCTTCACTGGCTCCCGGGCTACAGGCACTTGATATTGCCTGCGGTATGGGAAGACATAGCAAATATCTGGCTTCCAGGGGATTTGAAGTCGATGCACTCGACATCTCTTCGGTTGCGATAGAAGAGCTTCAGAATATTCCTCATATTCATGCAAAAGAAGTTGATTTTGATACCTATACCCTGCCAAAAGAGAAGTATGACCTTATCGTATGTACCTATTTTTTAGAGCGCAGACTCTTTCCCCAGATGATCGATGCGCTTAAACCCAACGGTATCATCCTTATGGAAACTTTTTTACATCATCCTGACAATGAGCGTACTGCTTCCAATCCGGCTTTTCTTTTGAATGAAGGTGAACTTGAAACCACTTTTAATACGAAGTGTGAACTTCTACAACTGCCTGAATTTTGGGATCAAGACTATAGAGGATTCAAAACGATGAAAACATCAATGGTGGCTAAAAAGAAAAGTGCGGCTGACAAATGAAATTTTTGAGTCGTAACTATCACACTTAGAACATGAGGGCCAGTTTGCATACTGACCAGCAAGGCTTATGATGTCTTAGATCAAAGATGATGATACCAGTCCAATAAGACCACCGAAAACACCGCCCCACACAACAAGCCACCCTAAATGTTCTTTGATCAGATCTTGTACCAATTCTTTCACCATTTTAGGTGTCAATTCATCCAATCTTCTTGTAATGAGTCCTTCCACCGAAGCGATCATATCTTCACTTAATGCTGAGCTTTGTATATGATGGTCCAGTTGTGCTTTGAATGCAGAAGAAGAAACAATGGAACTTACAGCACTCTTGAGTTTACGTGAAAAAGGATCACGTAATCCTTCTAAGGCTTCTTCCCCACCGAACATCGCGATAGCACCGCCAAATTTCGACTCCATCACCGTCTTAGAGAGTGCATCAAAAGCGGGAGAAAAGTCTGCACCTTCAACCAAAGGGGTCAGATCTATCTTCTCTTCTTCCTTTGCAAAAAAGTCTCCCAGCTGCTCTTTGGTAAAGAACTGTTTCATGATCATTTCACGGATCGATGCTTTAAATGCAGTAAAGTTTTTTTCTATCACGCCTGAACCATAAAGAAATGGTACCTTTTCAAATAACATATGAATAGCAAGTTGGTTTGTTATGGCCCCGGAGAGTGCAAACAGTCCCGTAAAAAGCAGTACATCACGATAGTGAGACGGCACCAGGAAAGATACCCCTACAAGGAGTAAAGAAAAGAGATCTGTTGTGAGGGTTTTTGACATGTGATATCCTCTTCGCATTTTTGGTGTAATATAGCAAAATCTGGATTATATTACGCTATCAACTCAATACCTCAACATTAAAAAGAAGGTATAATCGATTTTAACCATTAATTTATCTATAAAGCTTCTCATGTCTAAAACACTAAACAAAAAGATACAGATCTCACTCTTACTGATCGCAACAATGGGTGTGATGTCCGGCATCACTGTCGTTTCTTCTCTCCCCCTCATCAGTAAAACATTCAGCCATCTCCCTCATATCGAATTTCTTTCAAAGCTGATGTTGACCATTCCTTCCATCATCATTGCACTTTTTGCCCCGATAGCTGGGATCATTGTAGATAAATTTGGCAGGTTAAAACCGCTTTATACAGGGATCTTTCTCTTTGTACTCGGCGGAAGCTCAGGATTTTATCTTGAGAATTTCTATGCTATTCTTGCCGGCCGGGCGGTTCTAGGTACAGCTGTTGCACTACTCATGACCAGTTCTACTGCACTCATAGGTGATTATCTTGATGAAATGGCACGGCATAAATTTATGTCTATTCAAGGGATGGCCGTGGCTATGGGAGGGATAGTCTTTATCACAGCTGGCGGTCTACTAGCTCAACTGCATTGGTCCTACCCTTTTGCTATTTATATCTTGCCTCTGTTCTTTCTTCCTCTGTTACTTACCTCTCTCTATGAACCCGAGAAACATAGGCATGTCGAAAGTGACATAGAGATTGAGGCCAAACTCTGGCCTGTTTACCTCACTGCTTTTTTTGCGATGGTACTTTTTTATATGCTGCCAACACAATTACCTTATCTTATTATAGAGACTTTACATGGCAAGCCAAGTACAATAGGGTTGGTCATTGCTACAGCGATGCTTTTCAATGCACTCACCGCAAGACAATATGCAAAACTCAAAGCAAGGTTTTCCTATATGCATATTTATATGATTACTTTTATTTTTTTTGGTATAGGTCTGTTCATCATTTCTCAAGCCCATTCTATTGCACAACTCTTTTACAGTACTGCATTTATAGGTATAGGATTTGGCCTGATCCTTGTCAATACCAATTCATGGTTTCTTTCGAAAGTCCCTGCCCACAAAAGGGGGAAAGCTTCAGGAGTACTTGCATCAAGTTTCTTTTTAGGACAGTTTTCTTCTCCGTTGCTCCTGGAACCTATAGTACAACTCTATGGGATTCAAGGACTATTTTTGATCGTATCATGTATAGCCTTAATGATATCACTCATACTGTTTTTAAAAGGTAAAATGTCTAAAGCGTAAAAGTATAGATAAAAAGTAGAGGATTCAACGTATCAGTAATTGATGCAGTTCATCGACACTGCGTACGGCATCTGTATGGTCTGTAAAACCCCAGTCTACCATGATATAGTCTATCTCTGCTCTTTTACTTGCCATCTCATCACGTGGACCATCTCCGATAAAAAGTGCCTGGTGACTACTATGTTCCAACTCCTCCAAGATCTTGTGAAGCATCGCCGGATGAGGCTTTCCTTCATGCACATCATCATAACAGGCGATCGTATCAAAATGCCCATAGACCTCTAAGTGTGTCAGTGATTCTATCGTAGAACCCCTATAGGCATTGGTAGCTACTGCCAGGTCGTGCCCTTTGTCTTTAAGGGTTTCAAGCAGTTCTTTAATACCATCATAGAGTACCAATTCCCTTTCATGGTTTTTCGTATAGTACTCAGAAAACCATTTTTCATGGTCCCTGTCAAATGCTTTTGCATGGTAAAAGGTTTGTGCAGGATTAATCGTATGGTCATTCACCAAGCTTAAAATATACTCTTGTTCCATAGGTTCGAAACCCAGGTTTTCACGTACATAATTGATAGCATTGGCTATGGTCAACGAAGAGTTGACCAGTGTACCATCCATATCAAAAATAATCAGTTTTTTATCCACTATTTACTGTTCTTTTTATTCTTAATGGTTGCTTGGTTAAACTTCACGTAAACAGAAAGACTTACTAAAAGCAGTGCGACACCAGAGATAAGATATACGGCATACTCTAGCTGAGCTGGATCTGTCAGTGCAAACTTAAAGACAAGCATCAAGGCTTCAATGGAGAGCGCAATGATAATGGAACCTAAAAAACGTATCATGGTCTGGTGCCCTTCACCTGCCCCCTCTCTTTTCTCCTTACCCAAAACCTCTTCCTCAAATATCGCTTTGACCAGATCAAAAATAGCTAGAGAGAGGGTCAAAAGGATCGTTGCTTTAAACATTTCATTGATGTCAATGGCAGAAAAATCCATTCCGAAATGCAAGAATGCTGTAACACCTTTGACAAAGAGTAAGAGTGAAACGCCTGCAAGTGCTAAAGAGAAAGCGGTATATGCAATTTTACTTAATGTTCCCGAAAATGAGTCAATAGAACTTGGATGCACCATACGTAAAATATTTGGCAAAGTGATATCTACACAGATAATACTGATCAAATTATCTTTGTCATCTACAATAGGAAATGATACAGTGACAACCATCTCATTACTTACATTGGATGGGTATGGTTCCGTTAGGGAACAACGATGCTCTCTTAGCGTTCTATAATAGTAAGCCCTGTCACTTCTATCCTCACCTTTACCAATACCTCTAAGCTTTTTATTCTTAGAGATATTTTCAGTGATCTGTATGCCTTTACCGTCCAGAGCATAGATCGCTTCTGCATCAGCGATACTCTCGTTAAGCGGTTCTAACTTTGCAAGCACCGTAGAAACATCACCATTGATAATAGTTTGAGAAATATGTCTTCCTATGATATAACAAAGGTAAGCTCTTGCTTTCGCACGGACCTGTGCATACTCTTCTATCTCTTTAATCTGCATACTATTCTTCCTTTTATTTGTAAACTTCTATAATACTTTACCTAAAACATCCGTAAATTTTACTTTTTGATTGATCGCTACTTCCGGGAAGATACTCCCCTTTTCTGAGAAGGTCAAAATAGTAGAACCCATCTCAAACCAACCATAGAACTCTCCCCTCTCTACCCAAAAATCTTCATATTCATAATGCACCGGTTCTCTTATCTCTGAGTTCGTTCTCACTTTTTCTTCAAAGGTCACAACCATTTGGCCTACATTAAGTGCAGCCACAAGAACCAAGACCTGCGTTCTGCCCTTTTCATCTTCACACTCAATCACCACTCTCTCATTTTCAATGAACAGGTCCACTTTATGACGAAGCAATGGAAAGTTCACAGGATAGTGTTTACCGGGGATATGTGTCAGGGACTTCACTTTGAGTCTCATCGGCATATGATAACGATGGTAATCCTTGGGAGAAAGATAGAAATTGATAAACTCTCCTCCTTCTACCTTGCTTACTGCCTCCTGATGGTATGCACCAAAAAGCTTCTCAATACTGTAACTCATCCCTTTGATCTGATAGGCTTTACCTTCTTTGATCGGCCCTGCATCAGTGATAAGTGCATCCACACCCGAGATCAGTGCATCTTTATCAGCAGGTAATGCTCTAGGTGTTTCAAAAGCTCTTGTAAAGAGTTTGTTCAGTGTTGGATAAGCGCTAGGCTCCTTAAACTCACTCATATCAAGCCCCATGAGTTTTACATACCCTTTGTTAATAAAATTTTGTACGGGCGATGAGAATGCTTTAGAAGCGAACTTTCCAAATGCACTGGAGAGGATGGAGGTAAAGTGTTTAGCCATTGTGTTTCCTGTAATTGAACCTATGTGTCTGATCCTGGCCAGACGGTTCATAATATATGGAGTATTATACCATTTGTCATTTAGGGTTGGGGTTGTTAGATAAAATACGATACTATCTGTGTCAATATATTCAAGGATACAGCATGGCAAAATACGTACTTTTCGATACAGAGACCACAGGAAACCAAGAACAGGACCGCATCATACAGGTAGGTGCGATGATCGTACACAGTAAAGATGAGATCGAAGTGTTTGATGAACTGTGCCTAGCCCCTGTACCCATCAGTATAGAAGCCATGGAAGTACACAACATCACACCAGACCTCATAGCAGATAAGGGTCTCTATGATGAAACTGATTTTGCGGTAAAAGTACAGCAACTCAACCAAAAAGAGAACTATCTTATCGCGCATAATATCTCTTTTGATATGGGCATGCTGGAAAAAGAGGGTTTTCAAAATCACTATACCCTGATAGATACACTGCGTTGTGCCAAGCACCTGCTTCCTGACAGCCCTAATCACAGACTGCAGTATCTGCGATACGCGCTTGAACTCTATCAGATCGAACAGGCAGAAGCGCAAAAACTTGGCATCACTATCAAAGCTCATGATGCAATAGGTGATGTGCTTGTGATGAAACTGCTGCTTTCTAAACTGGTACGTCTGACACAGGAGAAATTTGCAGGAGTCAACCCTATGCAAAAACTGGCTGAACTCACACAAACGCCTGTGATAATGAAAACCTTTAAATTCGGAAAATATAAAGACAGAGAGATCGCTGAAGTCGTGAATGAAGACAGAGGCTACATTACATGGATGAGAGCGAATCTGGACCTGGATGAAGATATGACCTTTACTTTGGACTATTATCTGGCATCATAAGTGTGGGAGATTGTAGGCAATCTATTTCTACACTCACACTCTGATGAATTTATCTAAAGCTTTCACCCTATTTCTTCCGCTCTCTTTGACATGGTAAAGGGCTTTATCGGCTCTTCTTACAATCGTCTCTATGCTTCTTTCAATATGGTTATATTGGCTGATACCAAAACTGGCAGTGATAAAGAACGTATTATCTTTATCTGTGAACTTTTTAGTGGCTACTCTTTTTCTGATACGTTCAGCAAGGAACAAGGCTTGTTTTTCATTGGTTTCAGGCAATAAAACCAAAAACTCATCACCACCCATTCTAAAAGCATAATCATATTCCCGGATCACACCTTTTACGATCTTTGCTACAGCTTTCAATACATTGTCTCCTGCATCATGACCATAGGTATCATTGATCTCTTTAAAATGGTCGATATCAAACATAATGATCGAGAGACATCTATTGTGCCGTAAGAGACGGTTAAACTCTTTATGTGATATCTCATAATATGCTCTGCGGTTATAGAGCCCTGTTAAGATATCTGTTTTTGCCTCTTTTTCTGCGATGATCCTTTTCTCCTGTGTCATTTTCATACGATCTGCCAGTGCCATAGAAAGCAGAACCACATCGATATACATACCAATGTCATTGGCCTTATAGGTCAGATAGGTATACGGGATATACGACATGACCGTCAGTGCAGTAATAAAAGCACCGATCAAACCACTGGCAGTACCCAGAAGAAAAAATCGGGCAGAATGGTTCCCCGTGAGTAAACTGTACAGAGCGATACCAAAAAGATAAACACTGATCAACAGTATGGATATGATTGAAAGCATCACATGATAATGATAGCCACCGATCATAGCTGAGAGTACTGCTACACCAACGATACCAAAGATCAGGAACGTTGTGATGATGTAAAGGGTATGATGGTATTTCACAAAGTTTAAAAATGATCTTGCAAAAAGCAGTGCGGTCACTACATAAAAATAGATCGAGGTAGACTGTGCCCAGTTTTGCACGGTAGGCCAATGAGGAAAGAGGTACATAAAAGTATAGCCGTTATAAGAAGCATTCATCGCAAAAAAGGCGACCAGGAAGAGTACATAATGAGCATAGTAACGGGCTTTCACACCAAAATAGAGAAAAAGATTATAGAAGAGCATGGCAACAATACCACCATACACCAAACCGATATACATCGACGCATCAGCCTGTTCGGCTAAAAATGATGCTTTATCCATAACAGACATTGCAAAAATAAAAGGATCTCTTGTTTTCACTTGAACATATACGGTAGATATACCCGGTTCAAACAGTGGTTCAAAATTGATAAGATAGTGATCGAGTGCCCTTTTTGAATAAGGATAGATGTTTCCTCCCTGATAGGTTCTGACTTCTCCTTTTGAAGATATGACAGTAACGTTCACTGAGTCAAGCCAGGCTGGTTCAAAGATGATAAGTCTGGATAGAGGTTTGTCTTCTTTATTGATCGCTTTGAACTGATACCAAAATGCTGAATTTGTAAAGGGATGGCTTGCTACGGGTTTATTGAGTGGTATAAAATCTTTAGAAGGAAGATGGCGTATCTCGGATAATGTCATCTTCGCAGTCGTATCCTCATACTCAAGCATCGATTCACCGATTTCATAGTGTGAGTTTGAAAGGTCCAGTACCTTTAACTGTACATCTCCATAGAGAAGGGAAAGATAAGAAAAAAGTACTAAAAAAATTGTTTTTTGCATCTTTTATCCTTGCTATTGATAAGACACACTCTTTTGTACTAGTTTTAATTCTAATTTTGGGTTACTATAATAACATAAAATTATTAACAGGCATTATTTTGATAACATTAGTGTATTCAAACTACCTTTCTGATGAATACTACTTTCAGATAATCTCCCTCTTTAAATTTTTCCATGACCCTGAAATCTTTGGGTAGAGAAAACGTATCTTCTATCTTGTACTTTCCCCCCAGCTCTTTAAATGCCTTGTCAATAAACTCTTTGAATTTCCCCATGTTCAAATTCGCATAATTCGTTGATGCAACGATCACCCCGTCCCTATTTGTTATCTGTATCGCCTCTTTAAGCAGTTTGACATAGTCTTTTGCCACAGAGAAGGTATGCTTTTTCGATCTGGCAAAACTAGGCGGATCCAGTACCACTACATCAAAGAGTATCTCTTTTTTGACTGCATATTTAAAGTAATGAAAGACATCTTCAACAATGATATCCTGTGCTTCTGGATCAATGCCGTTAATGATGAATTGTTCCTCTGTTTTACTGCGGCTTCTTTTCGCAAGATCCACACTGGTGGTCTTGGTTGCACCACCCAAGGCGGCAAAAACAGAAAATGCTCCTGTGTAAGAGAAAGTGTTGAGTACCGTTTTTCCTTTGGCATAACTATCACGAATCGTTTTTCTCACTTCTCTTTGGTCTAAAAAGACACCCACCATAGGTCCATCATCCAGATAGATGGCGAATTTTGCACCATTTTCTTTTACGATCAAAGGAAACTCACCTCTGCTACCACAGACAAAATCATCTGCATCATCAAGGTATTGACCTTTTGTATCAAATCTCTTTTTCTGATAGATACCCTTATACTCTACTTGAGACTTCAGTGCTTCCAGGATATCTTCTCTGAATGCATAAATACCCAGACTGTACCAGGTCACCAGGTAAAAGCCATCAAAATAATCTATCGTTAAACCACCTACGCCGTCACCTTCACCGTTAAAGACCCTGAAAGCAGTAGTGTTATTATCGTTGTAGTAACCTTTTCGGTATTGTATAGCCGCTTTTATTTTATTTCTAAAATACGAAACATCGATCTTTTCCTCTTTTTTAGAGGAGAGTACCCAGCCATACCCTTTGTTCTGTTGACCGTAATACCCTTTAGCGATAAACTTTTTTCTATCATCAAGCAGATGAACGATCATTCCTTCATCTTTTACTTTGCTCCAGTCCACTATAGAGTCTTTGGAGATTAAGGGATATCCGTTCCTGTAATTTTTGATATATTGTGGTTTAATGGTTAAGTCTATTGCATTATTCATATTCATCCTTGACAGCGTACTAACTCTACACCGACATACAATTATTTGTTCCACCGCAGAAGTGGTGTAACTTCCTTTATGACTTTAACTTTTCAGCCACTAGTTCATTCACCACTTGCGGGTTTGCTTTGCCCCCTGTGGCTTTGAGTACTTGTCCTACAAAGAAGCCTAATAATTTTGTATTTCCTGCTTTGAACTTTTCAACATTATCCGGATTTTTTGCAATCACTTCATCAATAATAGGTAAGATTTGTGAAGGGTCACTTATCTGTACAAGCCCTTTATCTTCAACGATCTGTGCCGGACTTTCTCCTGTTTTAGCCATCTCTTCAAATACTTGTTTGGCAATTTTACTTGAAATGGTCTCATCATCAACCATCTTAACAAGTTCACCTATTTGTCTTGCGCTAAATTTCAGCTCATCTGCTTGTTTCTCTTTGAACTCTCTGGCTACTTCATTGGCAACGATGTTAGCGATTGTTACAGGACTATTGTTTACAGATAGAGCCGCTTCATAAAATGATGAAAGTTGTTCATCTCTAGCTAAAATATCAGCAACCATGTCATTTAGTTTTAGCTCAGTAGTGTACTTATCAAACAGTGCTTGTTCAGCTTCACTCATAGGGGATACTTCACCATCTATTTGCACTTGTTTAGCTTGAGGTTTACGTTCACTCTTAGGTGATCCATCATCTGCTTTTTTCTTTTTAGTATAAGAGTCTTTAAGAGCGACAATTTTATTGAACACCGGTGTTTCATCCGTATAATCTATAGGATCGGCATAGAAATACCCCTGTCTTTCAAACTGGAATCTCTCATCAGGTTTCTCTGTGATGACCGCAGGCTCGATCAGCGCATTTTTGATCACTTTTAAAGAGTCTGGATTGATATCTTCCAACCCTTCAGGGGCTTCATCTTTAAAGAGTCTGTCATAGAGTCTTAGTTCTACTCTTTTAGCCTGGGTAGCATCTACCCATTGGATAGCACTTTTAACCTTGATACCACTGGTATCTGAACCACTTTTAGAATCACGGTGATACGCTGCTTTTATCTCTATGATAGTGCCGTCAGCATCTTTGATCACTTCCTTACAAGTGATGATATAAGCATGTCTAAGTCTGACCGGTTGCTCTGGTGTAAGACGGTAATAACCTTTTGGAGGGTTCTCCATAAAGTCATCACGCTCAATATAGATCTCTTTTGAAAAAGGTATCTTTCTTGAACCCTCTTTAGGTACATCATGTGGGTAGTATGGCGCATCAAGTGCTTCTGAACCCTCATAATTTTCAATGGTGACTTTAAGTGGGTCAAGTACACACATCACACGCGGTACTTTTGTATTGAGGTCATCTCTGATACAAAACTCGAGTTGAGAAACATCCACCGTTGAGTTTGCTTTAGCGATACCTATTTGATCACAGAAGTTTAGAATAGACTCTGGCGTATACCCTCTTCTTCTATATCCGGCAATTGTTGGCAATCTAGGGTCATCCCAGCCGCTAACCCTTCCTTCATTCACTAATTCTAAAAGCAATCTTTTACTCATCACCGTATAGTTGATAGCAAGCCTTGCAAACTCATGCTGATAAGGTCTTGGCGGTTTTAGCCCAAGCGTATCAAGTACCCAATCATAAATATCACGGTTATTTTCAAACTCCAGTGTACAGATAGAATGCGTAATGCCTTCAATATAGTCAGACAAGCAGTGACCAAAGTCATACATTGGGAAAATATGCCACGCATCGCCTGCTCTATAGTGGTGTGCGTGTCTGATACGATAGAGAAGCGGATCTCTCATTTTCATATTCGCTGCGGACATATCGATCTTGGCGCGCAGGACGTGTTCACCGTCTTTAAACTCACCGTTTTTCATTCTTTCAAAAAGGTCCAGGTTTTCTTCAACACTGCGATCGGCATATTGAGAGCGTTTTCCCGCTTCGGTGACCGTTCCTCGATATTCACGGATCTCATCTTCACTGAGGCTATCCACGTATGCCTTGCCCATTTTAATAAGTGTAACAGCATAATCGTAGAGTTCAGGAAAATAGTCAGAAGTAAAACGTACACTATTATCCCATTCAAATCCAAGCCACTGTACAGCATCTTTGAGTGCTTCAACATATTTCGTGTCTTCTGTAGTGGGGTTGGTATCATCCATTCTAAGGTTGCAGCGTCCCTGATAGTCACGTGCAATACCAAAATTTATAGCGATAGATTTGGCGTGTCCGATATGTGGGAAACCATTAGGCTCTGGAGGGAATCTTGTATGAACTTCTTTATACTTGCCTGATTCTAAGTCCGCTTCAACGATAGTACGTAAAAAATCTTTGCTCTCACTCATTATTATTAAACCTTTTGATTTTAAAGTTGTATTTTATCCAATTAGAGCTTATCACATCTTAGGTAAAGCGTATTGTCTTCATACTAAATGGCAGGTTGAGTCACGAGAAAAGTGCTTCAAAGTAAAAAGCATAGCAAAACCTATCGCTCTTTAACATACTTATAAATTAAACCCACTATAATAACACTCTTATAAAGTCACAACTTTTGGAGTCAGATAAATGCTTAGATTTGCCCCATCACCTACGGGTGATATGCATATAGAAAACCTTCGTGTAGCACTATTCAACTACATGACAGCCAGACAAAAAGATGTCAACTTCATCGTACGTATAGAAGATACGGATAAAGAGCGAAACATCACTGGCAAAGATACTGAGATCATGGAGATCCTTGAGAAGTTCGCGCTTCCTCACGACAGCGTCTCTCACCAGAGTGAGAACCTTCATATACACCAAACACTGGCGATCAGACTCCTTGAAGAGAAAAAAGCATTTGTCTGTACCTGTACACCCAAAGAGATCGAGGCAGACAGAGAAGAGGCAAAACAGAATAATGTGGCTTACAACTACAGCGGACGGTGTTCAACTGTAGGTGCAGAAGAGCTAAAAAAACTCAAAGAAGATAAGACACCATTTGTCGTGCGTATCAAAAAACCTGATGCACCGATAATCAACCATGACCTTATCAAGGGAGATATTGAGACTGCACCCAATGAAGTAGACTCTTTTGTCATTTTAAAAAGTGACGGAACACCTACTTATAACTTTGCTTGTGCCTGTGATGATATGATCTCAGGGATCAGTCTCATCATCCGTAGTGAGGACCACCTCTCAAACACTCCGAAACAAACACATATCAAAACACTTCTTGGTTATGAGCAGGAGACAGAGTACGCACATTTGCCTATCATACTTAACAGTAAAGGTGAGAAGATGGATATGCAGGATGATGCCAGCTCGATCAAGTGGCTTTTTGAGCAGGGATTCATACCCGATGCGATCGTCAACTACCTGATCTCACTTGGCAACGAAACACCCACAGAGATCTTTACCATGCCTGAGGCACTCGAATGGTTTGATCTGAGCAAACTTTCCAAATCACCTGTAAAGTTTGACATAGATACACTCCGTTTTATCAACGCAGAACACCTTAAACGTCTGGATGACAAACTTCTCTCTACACTCTTTGGTTTTGCAGATGAAGACATCGGAAAACTGGCTAAGCTCTACCTTGAAGAGGCAAGTACGATCAACGAACTTGAATCGAAGATCAACCCTATCTTTGCACCTAAAAATTTTGAAGGTGAATGGAGTGCCCAGATGCACACCCTAGAAGACATCATCCATAATGCTCCTATGATAAATGACTTTAACGCATTTAAAGCACACCTTATGAAAGAGAGTGGACTGGAAGGGAAGAACTTCTTTACACCCTTAAGACTCATTCTTACAGGTGCGGAACATGGACCTGAACTTTCCCAGATCTATTCGCTTATCAAACCATACTTACTGGAGGTAGCATCATGAATGCTCTTATCTACGCCATTGTACAAACTTTACACACAGTACTGAATCTTTATATCTGGATCGTGATCATTGCTGCACTGTTAAGTTTTGTACGACCTGATCCCTATAACCCTATCGTGCAGGTACTTCACCGTTTAACAGAACCTGTCCTAAGCTTTATCAGACGTAAAATGCCATTTGTTGTACTTTCAGGTATCGATCTCTCACCCTTGGTTGTGATCTTAGGTCTACAACTCATTGACAATTTTATGATGCGTGCTGTACTCGGATAATACATGCGCGTGAAGTTTCTTTTTCTTTTATTGCTGCTTGTACTCTCTATGGGTACATCCACACTGCATGCGAAAAAGTTCACCTACGAACAGATCCACAAGATGCCAAAGAGTATAGAAAAAGATTACTATATCTGGCGTTTTCTTTCACAGACCAACACTACAGCTGCTGAAGCCAAAAAGATCATCTATGAAGCAAGCAGACTCAATACAAAGCTTCGAAAAGCTTACAATAACAGAACCGGATCAACTGTTGAACTCCCAAAGATCACAGCAACCGGAGAAACAAACAAAAACTGGAGAAGAAGAAGCAAAGCTCACAAAAGTTTCAAGCATGGGCTTGCTCTGATGCAGCAAAGAAAGCCTAAGCAGGCAGCAGATTATTTTGAGGATGCTAGCAAAAATTATGTACAGCGTTATGACATAGACAAGTCTCTCTTCTGGCTCTATTTGAGTACCAAAGAGGATGAATACATCAAACTTTTACGTGAGAGCTGTGATGTCAATATCTATACATTAATGGCAGCAGACACGATAAACGGAAGATATCCAAAAACCATTACAGAATCCCTTTGGAAAAGTAGTACATGGGGGTTTGATATCGAAGACCCTATCTGTTGGGCTAAAGTCAAACAGAAGATGCATTCAGGTGTTGACCTGGATGATCTGGCAGAGGATCATAAGTCTCAAGAAACGATCGGAATCTATACCTACCTCAAAGCCAAGGCCTGTAACTATACGGAGTCTTACTTCCCCATGCCTTACCGTAAGGCCATGAAACATATGACACCGGAAAGACAAGCACTTATCTATGCTATAGCAAGACAAGAGAGTCGTTTTGTACCGGCTTCTGTCTCACGTTCCTTTGCATTGGGTATGATGCAGTTTATGCCATTTCTCATCGAACATGTTTCCAAAGAGAAAGGTGAGAAGATAGATTATGATGAGATATTCAATCCCTACAAGGCCATAGAGTATGCAGATTACCACCTTGACTATCTTACCAAGTACCTTTACCATCCACTTTTCATAGCCTATGCTTACAATGGAGGTATAGGCTTTACAAGAAGACATATAACTAAAAAACAAAACTTCAGAAGAGGTCCTTATGAACCCTATATGAGTATGGAAAAAATGGAAAACGAAGAAGCTAGAGAATATGGAAAAAAGGTTCTGGCAAATTATGTCATCTATCTCAATAAACTTGGGGTGACAACACGTATATTTCCACTTTTAAGCGTACTGGCCTCACCTTCTGAAACCGATAAATTCAGGAAGTAATATAAAAAACACTGACTATTAAAACGCTTCTTTGGTCAATACATATTTCGCCACTTTGGCAAAGTGTAACGTACCTTTTCCGTAGCGTTTGCTCTCAAAGAGAAGTGTGATCTTTTTATTTGACTCATGGGGAAAAGTAACAAGATAATAACTGCTCCACGGGGTCACAAAAGATAAATCTTTTAATCGTTCATCCTTCAAACTCAGTGCTTTGATCTCTTTAGCTTTTTTTCCATTCAGAGTTAAGGTATTTTCCTCAGAATGTAACGCTCCTGATGCTTTACCTTCCATAGACAATCCCACGATAAAAACTTCATCTCGCGTATCATTATTTTCAAAATTCGGAGTATAGAGATAGGTTGCAGTTAACATGACTTTTGTCACATTATCCTGGTAGAGTTGTGTCTTTTCTGTTTTTTGTAACTGCTTATGATACGTCACTTTTTCACTATAGCCCTGGATCAGATCTGTCTCTTGTTTGGATGTGCAGCCAAGCAGGAGAGCAATGGCTATGAACGATAAACAGGATCTAACCATGTGCACTCCTTGTAATTAATACGGATTTTAACATACATTCAATAAAGATTTATGTATAATTCATTTAATCATCATTCAAGGAAATCATACTGTGAGTAAAAGAGTTGCTGTTGCATTTACCGGTCCATCAAACAGTGGGAAAACCACTCTGGTAGAAAAAGTTGCACAAATATTGATAAAAGAACGTAAAGTAGCCATCATAAAAAATGATCCTAAAGACAAAGCACAGTTTGATGTAGAAGGAAAAGACAGCCATAAATTCTCACAAACAGGTGCAGAAGTCGTGGTCACTTCACCTACACGTACCACCTACTTCTCACAAAGAGAAAAAACATTGGACGATATCGTAGCCATGATCAATGACTTTGATATTCTACTTGTTGAAGGGCTTAAAACGCTTCCGCTGCCGCGTATTGCTGTTTTCAGAAACAAGATCGATGAAAGTTATTTTGCCTGCAGTGAAGCCATAGCGATTGATGACACTATAGACATTGCAAGCTATACTATACCGGAGAATATCGATATACTTGACCTGAATAACACTGCCCAGATCATAGAGTGGATCCATGAGCATGCACAACAATTATAAGTAAAAGAGGATAAAAGATGTTAACCATATTTGAAACCATAGAAAAAATTGCGATCAAAATAGACCATGCGATCAAAACAGAAGACCTAGGGTACAGTGACAGCTCAAACACATCTGGGGAAGATCAACTTAAACTGGATGTAAAAAGCGACTATATTGTAGAAGAAGCTTTTAAAGATGTCTCTCTTGTAAAAGCCTTGGTAAGTGAAGAAAAAGAAGGTGTCTTAGCGTTACATGATAATGGTAAATACACTGTCTGTTATGACCCTTTAGATGGTTCAAGCCTGGCAGATGTCAACCTCTCTGTAGGGTCTATCTTCGGTATCTATGAAGGTGAATTGAAAGCTGAAAATCTTGTAGCCTCTGCTTATGTTGTGTATGGTCCGCGTATTGAACTTGTAACAGCAAGAAAAGGTAGTAACCCGAAACATTACAGAGCACAGGAGGGTCTTTTCAACTTCATCTCCGAGATCACACTCGATGAAAAAGGAAAACTCAATGCTCCTGGCGGGACACAACAAAACTGGATCGAATATCACAAAACATTTGTAGATAGCCTTTTTGCTGAAGGGTACCGTCTCAGATACTCTGGCGGTATGGTACCCGACCTTCACCAGATCCTTTTAAAAGGTGGCGGGATCTTCTCATACCCTGCTACATCAGACAAACCAAATGGTAAACTCAGACAGCTTTTTGAAGTCATTCCTTTTGCTTTCATGTATGAACAGGCTGGTGGACAAGCCATTAATGATAAAGGGTTGAGACTGATGGAACTTATTCCAGGTCACCCGCATGATACAAGCCCTTGTTTCTTCGGTTCCAATTATGAGATCACTAAACTAAAAGATGCTTATGGGATCAAAGCGTAATGTCAGACCAAGTACTCGATGAGTGGCAAATTGCCCTAAAACAGAAAAAATCTGAACTAGAAGCCTGTCAAAAAGAGCATCAGCTAAAAAGCTGTATGCGTTGTGAAAAACTGCTTGATTGTGTCGTTCGTGATAGCTATATCCAAGCTGTCTATGACAGTATGAGTAAAGGTGCCGGTGGGGGATTTGAGTTCTAATAAGACTTTATCAACTTCAACTTCTCTGCCCTGCTCATCTTTTTTTTGATCTCATACTCACGTTTAGAAGCTGAACTTCTATCTGCGTACTCTTCGCTATAAACTAAGCTTACAGGTCTTCTGACACGTGTATATTTTGCCCCTTTATCCGAGCCGTTATGCTCTTCTATACGACGTTCCAATTCTGTAGCGATACCCGTATAAAGTGTCTCATCTGCACACTTTACTATATACACATAATACATCTCTTCTTTTTACTTCTCATCTTCAAGGGCATACGCTTTAAAATAGACACGTACCCAATCATACGAGACAAAAAATTTGTCTGAATATATTTCAGTTTTAATGAGTACATCTTTCTTTTTCACTTCATATTCACTGATAGATTTATAATAAAGTGTAATAATACTTGCTCTAGTGTTGATTTTATCACAATCTGCGATCTCTATATAATACTCTCGTTCCATATTTGTAAATTTATAGAACTCTTTATTTGCGATCTTATAACGCTTTTTATTATGAAGCCGTTTCTTTTTGATCTCTTCCCGTTTTTGAGTACTGAGTCTTTTTTCATTGAGTTTGTCTAAGATCTTCTTTTTTTCTTCTTCCGTAAATGATCTTTTTTTACCTTGGAGTTCCTCTTCTGCTCTTTGATGGATCAGTCTTTCTTCATTTAACCTATCCATGATCATTTTTTTTTCTTCAGCCGTGTAGGTTTCTTTTTTAGAGAAACTCTTTATATCTGTTATTTCACGTGAATGGTCATCCATGTTTGTCCTTTTAGATTGTTCCCACTCAATTCCCTCTTCTGGTATAATTATACATCATTAACATATAATTTTCTTTTCTCACCCATAATACAGCACTTTTTGGCTAAAATATTTACCAAATTTACTCTACAAACTCATTTGTTTAAGGAACTACACAATATGTCATGTCACAAAAAATCTTATATTACCACCCCGATCTATTACGTTAACGACATTGCCCACATCGGCCATGCGTATACAACTATCATTGCAGATACACTTGCACGTTATTCTCGTATGTCAGGATTGGAGACTTTCTTTCTGACCGGTACAGATGAACACGGACAAAAAATAGAAGAAGCTGCAAAAGCAAGAGGAAAAACGACCCAAGCCTATGCAGATGAGATCTCTGCCACTTTTAAAAACCTTTGGGATGATTTTGACATCTCTTATGATAAATTTATCAGAACCACAGATGCAGACCACATGAAAGGTGTACAAAAAGCCTTTTCGATCATGTATGAAAATGGTGATATTTATAAAGATACCTATAAGGGTCACTACTGTATCTCATGTGAAACCTTCTTCCCTAGCATACAATTAGTTGATGATGAGTTTTGTCCGGAGTGTGGAAAGAGCACGACTATAGTAGAAGAAGAAAGTTACTTTTTCAAACTCTCTAAATATCAGGATAAGCTGCTTCAATATTATGAAGAGCATCCAAATTTCATTTTACCAAAAAGTAAAAGAAATGAAGTGATCCGTTTTGTTGAAGGCGGACTCCAGGACCTTTCCATTACGCGTACAAGTTTTGACTGGGGTGTGAAACTGCCAGCAGAGATGGATGACCCTAAACATGTGATGTATGTATGGCTCGATGCACTTATGAACTATGTAACGGCACTGGGGTATGGGACTGACGAAGCAAAAATGGACCTATGGCCTGCACGTGTTCAACTCATAGGTAAAGATATTTTACG
The DNA here is from genome assembly GCF_019972115.1 of Sulfurovum sp. TSL6. Taxonomy (NCBI): domain Bacteria; kingdom Pseudomonadati; phylum Campylobacterota; class Epsilonproteobacteria; order Campylobacterales; family Sulfurovaceae; genus Sulfurovum; species Sulfurovum sp. TSL6. Next base: position 920,453 of record NZ_BPFJ01000001.1, read on the forward strand.
TTTCCATGCTATCTACTGGCCGGCATTCCTCATGAGTCTTGACCTGCCTCTTCCTACACACATCGCAGCCCATGGATGGTGGACAAGAGATGGCGAAAAGATGAGTAAGTCTAAAGGCAATGTTGTGAATCCTAGAGAAGTAGCAAATGCCTATGGACTGGACAACTTCCGTTACTTTATGCTTAGAGAAGTGCCATTTGGCGGTGACGGTGACTTTAGCCAAAAAGCACTCATAGACCGTATCAACTCCGACCTGGGTAATGACCTTGGAAACCTACTCAACCGTCTCATAGGAATGAGCGGTAAATACTTTAACGGTACTGTAGACTCAGCCAATGTCTCCAAATACTATCAGGCTGAACTTGATGAAGTACATGCCTCTTTAGACACTTTGGAACCACTGCTTTTTGATATGCAGATACACAGATATCTCGAAGAGCTTTGGAGACCGCTCACTGTAGCGAACAAAGCCATCGATATGTATCAGCCCTGGACACTGATGAAAGAAGGCAAAGAAGAAGAGGCGATGGCCCTTAACGGACTTATAGCGGCGATACTTGCAAAAGTATCGATCATGCTTTCACCTGTCATGCCTGAAGTATGTAAAAAGATCTCAAATGCGCTACACTTTACCATAGACAATGACTCATGGAACAGCATGGTGAAAGATACTAAACTACTTGAGACATTTACATTAGAGAAGATAGACCCTCTTTTCCCACGTATAGAAGAGCCTTTACTGGAACAAGCAGAACCTGTTGATGTAAAGGAACAAGAGAAAGCGCCTAAAAAAGAAGCTACTAAAAAAGAAACAAAAGGAGAAGGGTTAGCACTGATAGGTATAGACCAATTCTTCCAAACTTCTCTGAAAGTAGGAACGGTTGTAAAGGCAGAGGAAGTACCAAAGAGTAAAAAACTTCTTTTACTGCAAGTCGATGTAGGTGAAGATGAGCCTAGACAAGTGGTTGCAGGTATCAAAGAGTGGTATAGTGCTGAAGATATGCTAAACACACAAGTCTGTGTTGTTGCAAACCTTAAACCGGCTAAACTCATGGGTCTCAAGAGTGAAGGTATGCTTCTTGCTGCCAAAGATGAAGATGGTCTGTGTATGATACGTCCAGAAAAGCCAAAAACGGCTGGAACACCTATAGGTTAAATATGAAAATTGAAGATATAGTAAACCTCACTGAGGGAACACTCACCAACACACCAAACGTTCAAGCTATAGAAGCTGCGACTGTTTACTACTCAAAAGTAGAGCATGGTGATCTTTTCTTCTCTTCAAATCAGGAAGAAATAGACCAAGCCATAGCCAATGGTGCGTATGCCATCGTTTACGCTGATGAAAGTATAGTCAAAAAGGATGATGAAATAGCCTGGATCAAGGTCTCTGATCTCCAACTTGCAGCCTTTAAACTCATTCGTTATGTGGTCATTAGAAAAGAATCAAAATTTTTCTTACTTTCAGAACATGAACAGACCTTTCTTAAGATGATACTTGTTCATAAAACAAACATTACTTTTATTGCAGACGACTGGCGCAAAGCCTTTGAGCAGATACTCAATTCTGAATGTTCACTCTTTGTAGGAACAAATAAAGAACTCCTCGAACTCATCAAACCTGACGTCTCTAAGCTCAACAGAGAAGTAGACGGGTACATGGTGTCTGATACACTCTTTAGAAGTACATTTAAAGTAGGCGGGTTTGTCTATCAGGAAAAGGAACTGATTCCTTTTCATTTAGAATATCTGCTTCGTGCTATAGACTTTTGTGAAACACATGAACTCCCTTATTCAGTGGACCGTCTTAAGTATACGAAGCATTTTACCCCGGTCTTCATAGATGGTAAACTCAAAAGTACACAGGCAAGCAAAAGTGCTAAAGTAGCTATCTTTACCGACAATCTCTCAGATATCACCAAAGCAAGAGAATATGTCATGAGAAGTAATATGTGGGTAAAAAGTGTTGTAATGACACCGCCTAAGACCAAAGTACCGGGTATTGACCACCCGCACTGGTTTGAAACAAAAGAAGAGTTACAGGACCTTCTTAAAAATATCCATTATAACTATGCATTTATCTACAATGCAGATAAAAGTATGTTAAATACGATCCAGGAAGAGTACTCACTTTTCTAGATATCTTTTTTACACTTGCAATGACTGTAAGTGTAAAGGTTTTCTCATAAGCACCATGTTTTTCCCATTATCAGCGATAAATTCAACACCATACTTTTTACAAAGTACTCTAAAAGTCTGCGCAGTAAAGAAAACGATATGTGTAGGGTCCTGGTGGTAATACCACTTTTTGAAAGCCTCTACATCATTGGGGTGAAACTGTGTCTGCAGTGCCAGGTAACCGCCCTCTTCCAACCGTCCCAAGAGACTCTCAAATACTTCTTTAGGCTGATGCAGGTGTTCAAACACTTCTGTAGAGACGATCAGCTCATATTTTTTATTTTCTACTAATGTGTCAGGATGATAGATAGGATCATAGTAGTCACACGCTATACCTTCTTTTTTAAGCATTGAAGCAAGTAAAGAACTTCTGCCGCAACCAAAATCAAGTGCTGTTTTCGGTGTGTTCACTAAAGGGAGTATGAAATCAAGGAATCGTTGGAAATACGCCTGGTATCCTGTATCATTTTCATCATTTTCATGCAGATTATATCGTTCTTTTTGTGTGTTAAGGTCCTGATGACATTCAGGTGATTTAAAAATATATTCACAGTTAGTACAATGATAGTAAGCGATATTTGTTTTCTTGTCTACAAAAGTTTCACATATATTATGACAAATATGACAGTCCATTTTACCCCTTTAAAACGATTGTTATGTTACTATTAAATCTATTAATTCAAGGACAAAACAGCATGAAAAGAAGAGACTTTATATCCGGAACAGCCATTGGAGCCACTGCTTTAGCACTAAGCGGATGTCATAGAGCTGAAGAAAAAAAAGCAGGGGCTTCTGCGAATATAAACCGGGGTAAAAAAGTAACTCTCAAACTTGCTACTTCATGGCCTGCACACTTTCCCATTATGGGTACAGGGGTAGACAGTTTTGCCAAACGCTGTTCTGAACTCAGTGGCGGGACGCTTGAGATCAAAGTCTATGCCAAAAATATTCTTGTCCCTGCCCTTCAGGTTTTTGACTCTACTTCTGCAGCACAAATAGATGCATTTCACTCCGGTGTCTACTACTGGAAAGGCAAGAACCCTGCATTCTCCATCTTTGGAGGCATGCCACTGGGTCTCACCAGCGAAGAGATGATCACATGGATGAAATTTGGCGGTGGGTATGAACTTTGGCGTGAGATGTACGGTAAATTCAACCTTTATCCTCTTATAGGAGGAACTACCGGACCGCAGATGGGTGGCTGGTTCAAAAAAGAGATCAACTCACTTGCTGATCTTAAAGGGCTCAAGATGCGTATCCCCGGGTTAGGTGGAGAAGTGATGAAAAAACTGGGAGTGAACCCTGTACTTTTGCCTGCCGGAGAGATCTATACTTCACTTGAACGCGGTACCATAGATGCTACAGAATGGGTAGGACCCGCGCTTGACAGTATGATGGGTTTTGCAAAAGCGGCACCCTACTACTATACGGGTTGGCATGAGCCTGGTTCTATACTGGAGATCACTTTTAACAAAGCCCGATGGGAGAAGCTCAGTACCGAACATCAAGCCATCATCACTGCAGCCAGTGAAGAGATGTCCGCTAATATGCTTCAGGAATTCAGATACAAAAATGCAAAAGCACTGCAAGGACTTCCAAAAAATGTAGAGATAAGAACATTTCCCAAAGATATGATGGATGCAGCCAAAGTAGCACTGGAAGAAGTACTGGATGCGGAAAGTGCTAAAAGTGAAGATTTTAAACGTGTATTAAAAAGTTACCAGGATTTTGTCAAACTCAATAAACCCTGGGATGATATCAGTACCAAGAACTTTTTAAATATCAGAGGGTAATACCCCTAAATCCCTTTAGGCATTCCAAAAAAGAAGTGTTACTCAACTGTGTATGCTAATACTTCTTATTGGTATATTCTATGAGATCTTTCTCACTCAGGTCCGCTATCAGACCCGTGAGGTTCCTCAATGAAAAAAGTTGTAACTTCTCACCTTTTTCCTTTTTCAGTTCAGACGAGAACTTGTTTTTAGAGAAGATGACAAAAGTATCGACATCCAATTGCGCTTGTGCACATTTTTCTTTGAGCTTTGTAAGTTCACTTTTATTGGCTTTTGACTTGGAGTACTTTGTGACACCTGCGATCATTTCACCAGACTTTCTTTTGATCAATATGTCGATCTCAACATTCTTGTCCCAATACCCACCGATACTAACGATAGGGTCGCCTTCAAAAGCATCTTTAAAACTCTTTTTGAGCATTTCAAAAACCAATTGATCATAGATAAGCGTAGAGAACCCTGCTTTCATGTGAGACCAGTGTGCTTTCATCTCTGAGTAGTCACCCGCTTTGATGCCTTTATAGTAAGGAGAGATACAGGCAAACCAAAAACGCATAAACGGTTGTACAAACAGGAGTTTATCAGAGTTTCCCTCTTCTTCTTTCAACGGTTTTTCTACAGATCTATCAAAAATCAAAAGATCGCTTTTGACAAGCCAATCTATAGCCTCTTCTCCCTCTTCTCTTTTTACATTCGCCTTTTTAAATGCAGAATGTTCCCGTCTGTCACCTGATGCAATGGCAGAAAGAAGTGCATGGTAGAGAGGTTTGCTCTTTGTCGTATGTGCAATGTCCCCATGAATGTATCTGTAGTTGCGAAGCACTTTTTCTTCTATGAGATCGTCGATGGGTTTAGAAAAGTCAATCTGCCACCCCATACCGCCAAATACAGCAAAATACTCTACTGCCTGTTCAAAGTCAGTAGCATTGTTTTGGTAACAAAAAGAACGGAAGTGTTGTAGTAGTGTCGGATTTTTCGCCATAAAGATACCCTTGAATTAATTCATAGATTATACCTAAGATGCTGTTATATCCCTACCATCTTCTATCATGTTTTATGTAGTTTATATCTTCTATCCTTATTTATTTATAACATTATAAGTGTCTTCAAAGCTTTACTAGCTAATATGGGCTTATGAAATTAAACGAATTACAATTAACCAACCCCTATTTAAAACTACCTTCTGAGTGTTATGATAGAGTGGCACCAACACCTCTTGTAGACCCCTTCCTTATACATGCCAACACAGATGTGGCCAAGGTACTCGATATTGACGAGGAGGAACTTCAAACCGAGGCATTTGTGAAGTTTCTTAATGGTGAGTATACATTAGAAGAGTCAGAACCTTTTGCCATGTGTTATGCGGGGCATCAGTTTGGGTATTTCGTACCAAGATTAGGAGATGGTCGAGCGATCAATATCGGTACGATCGACAAGTATAATCTACAGTTAAAAGGTGCGGGGATGACTGAGTATTCGCGTAATGGTGATGGACGTGCAGTACTGCGTTCAAGTATCAGGGAATATCTTATGAGTGAAGCGATGCAATGTCTGAGTATACCCACAACACTCTGTTTAGGACTGATAGGTTCAGAACATGATGTAAGACGTGAAAAGATGGAAAAAGGGGCTATCGTCTGCCGTGTGAGTTCTTCATGGGTTCGCTTTGGTACGTTTGAATATTATGCCCATCAGGGGATGTTCAAAGAGCTTGAGGCTTTGGCTGATTATGTCATAGAGGAGAATTTTCCGCATCATAGCGGTAAAGAGAATCGTTATACCCTGCTCTTTAATGATGTGATGATCATTACAGCCAGACTGATGGCACAATGGATGTCTGTTGGTTTTAACCATGGCGTAATGAACACAGACAATATGTCTATAGCCGGGCTGACCATAGACTATGGACCGTATGCCTTTTTGGATGATTTCCGCCATGAAAATATATGTAACCATACAGATGTAGACGGACGCTACAGTTTTGCAAACCAACCCGAAATCGCCAAATGGAATCTTCGATCGCTGATGATGGCCCTTAGTCCTTTAAGTAGTACGGAGAAAATGGAAAAGAACCTGGCGATGTACGACAAGATCTATATACGGTACTTTCACTACTATATGTGCAAAAAACTCGGATTGGAAGGTACAGTAGAAGGTGATCCTGAACTCATAGATGATATGTTGGACATGCTGGAGCAGCTCCATGTGGATTATACGCTCTTTCTTAGAACACTGAGTCACTATGAAGGAGACAGAAAGGCACTCTTGTCTACAGGGCTATACCATGAACCGATGAATGTATGGCTGGACAGGTACGATGAACGTATCAAAAACATAGATACAACCGTGAGAAAAGAGCAGATGCTCTCTGCCAATCCAAAGTATGTACTCAAAAACTATATGCTTCAAGAGGCGATAGATGCTGCTGAAAAAGGTGACTTTTCTGTGGTTTATGACCTGTTTAAAATAGCCCAAAATCCATTTGATGAACATCCCGAGTTTGAAAGATGGGCAGGTGCTACACCACAGGAATTTAAAAATAAAAAGCTCAGCTGTTCATCTTAATATGGAAAACTTTGAGATAGTCAAAGTGTAGAAATGATATACTAAAAAAAATACGCTATAAAAAGGAGACGGTATGAATCAGGACGAATTATTAGACCTATATCTTGAAAAGTTACGTGTATTATGCAAAGAAAAACTTGAAGAACGTGAGATCAGTGTCATAGAAGCATTGAAAGAGTCAATACTATATATTGAAGGCGAGATGCAAGAGTACTAAAGTATCCTCTTCCTTGTTGCAGATCAGCCAAACATCCCTCTGCTTGTCAATAACCCTGCAAAAGCTATTTTGTTATTTAAACCCTGATATCATTTTTCATAATCCCTTAGAGCCCAGCTTCTTTTTCTTTACTGAGGTCTTCATTTTCTACCGTCCAAAAAATGACTTGGTGTCTTTGAAGGATCCCCTGATCTAACACTATGTTACGCAGTTTTACATCAACATCAAAATAACTGACATACGCATACAGCATTTCAAAATCTTTATCTTTCAACGTAGAAGCCTTATCTATCAGTTTATGCAGCTTGACATGAGGGTTAAGCTTATGCATATACTTTAAAGCCTTATCTTCGAAACAAGAGACTTCTACCCAATCCAGTTTATTTTCTATCAGTTTGATGGTGATTTCACAGAGCCTTTTACAGGTGGAGGGGTTGTATTTGATCTCCAAGATAAGTGTTGCTTTGCCCTGTGTGAGTTGAAGGAGTTCATCCAAAGAGGGAATAGCCTCTCCTTCTCCTGCATCGAGTTTTTTTAATTGGGCAAGTGAAAGGGCTTCAGGTATGTTATCATAACCTGTTATACGCTTAAGATTAGCATCATGAAAGAGTATGACTTCTTCATCAAGACTCAATCTAAGATCAGTCTCTACACCATCTGCACCCGCCTCAAGCGCTTTTTGAAAAGAAAGAAGTGTATTTTCAGGATACTCCTTACTTAAACCTCGATGGGCAATTCGCTTCATAAAATCCCTCTTTTCTGTTATTATATCTTATGCATAAAAAATATGATATGGTTATTCTTGGTGCCGGTATTAATGGGGTAGCTATTGCAAAGGCACTGGCTTCTTCAGGGAAAAAAGTTCTCGTAGTGGAAAAAACACATATTGCTGCAGGGGCATCATCCAAATCCTCACGGCTCATACACGGCGGCCTGAGATATTTGGAAAACTTTGAGTTTTCCCTGGTCAAAGAAGCCTTGCATGATCAGAAATATCTTTTAGATACCTATCCCGACCTGGTCAAGCTACAGCCTTTTTATCTGCCCATCTATAAAAATTCTAAACGCCCTTCCTGGATGATACGACTGGGCTTATGGCTTTACAGCTTTTTCGCACAACATGGGCAGAGGTCAGAGGAAGTAGGGAAAGAAAACTTTTTAAAAGAGTTCACCGCACTTAAAGCACAGAACCTAAAAACTGTATTCCGATACTTTGACGGGAAAACAGATGATGATGCACTGACACACAGAGTAGCACAAGAAGCACAAGACCTGGGTGTAGACATCCTTGAATATACAGAGGTCACTTCCCTCCAATTTGAAGATACAACCATAGCGTTACACATCAATAACACCCTCATTCATACCCCAGTACTCATCAATGCAACCGGAGCATGGGTAGACGAAGTAAATGCAAAGTTTAACCTGCCCTCTTCTTACACCATAGAAAAACTCAGTGGTATACATCTTGTGATCCGAAAGGTACTGGTGCCTCATCCACTTATTTTAGAGACTTCTACCAAACGTATCTTTTTTATGATTCCTGAGGCAGAGTCAACACTCATAGGTACAACCGAACGAAGTGAAAACTGTAAAGTCGATGAGATCATCATCCATGATGATGACATAGAGTATCTGCTTAGAGAAAGCAATGCCTACTTGAAAACAGCGTTAAATCGTAATGATATTAAAGAGGTTTTCATAGGAACACGTCCCATCATAAAAAGTCAAAAAGACCCTTCTGATATGTCACGAGAATCCAAGATCGATCTGCATCATTTAGGGGAAAGTAAAGTACTTCATATCTATGGAGGAAAGTTAACCACTTTTCCTTCTTTGGCAAAACATGTAGTTAAGCTTCTACGGCTTTGATGACAGGTGAACTCTTACTCGATGCTTAACCAAACATCATTCTTGTTGCCAATAACGTGGCAAGAGCTGCCATCATAAAAATACTGAAAAACTTCATATAGTATCGGTTGTTGATCATGGTAGAAATGATGGTTCCCGCCACCAAAGCAACAGCCAATAAACCATAAAGCACAAACATCAACATTATAACCTCTTGAGGCAGTTCGAGAGGCTTTTCATCAGGCAGGACAAATGTCTGCAGTCCGATCGTCACGATCCAGATATAAAGCATGACAGAGAAGAAAGCTGTCCAAAATAAAAACTGAATTTTACCGCTTCGTATGAGCATCTATTTTCCTTTAGTACTTTTTATTGGTATAGGCTAACAAGTCATCTTTACTCAAGTGATCTAGTAACGAAGCCAGATGAGTGTGTGTTAAAAGTGTCAAGTCTGCTTCTTTCATCTGCTCAACTTCAGAAGAAAATCCATTTTTAGAAAAGAGTACATACTCCGTTATATCTAGTTCTGCCTTTTCACACTTCTCTTTAAGGGAGTTCAGCATGTTCATTTTTGCTGCCTCTTTAGAGTATTTGCACTCACCTGCCAACATCTTTCCGGATTTTCTTTTGGCAAGTATCTCTATCTGCACATGTTTATCATAGTATGAACCTATGGAAACGATGGGATCATCTGCAAACTTTTCAGCAAAGCTTTGTTTTACAAGTTCTAGCACCAATTGATTACTCAGCAAGATAGAAAAGTTCGCTTTGAGCTGATTCCATTTTTGGGTAAATTCACTAAAGTCACCATTCGAAATGCTCTTATAATGGGGAGAGATCACAGCAAACCAAAAACGCATAAAAGGCAATTCAAACAACACTCTGTCCGATTTCCCATCACTTTCTTTTAAAGGTTCTTCTACTGAGAGATCAAATTTTAACAGACTTTTCTTTTCCAGGTAGTCCATAGCTTCTTCACCCCTGTCTCTACCCACTTTAGCTTTTTTAAAAGCATCATGCTCATGATTCACACCTAAGGCTACGAGAGACAACAAGTTATGGTACACAGGGTTATTATGTGTATATCTTGTCATGCTTTTATGAAGGGCTTCGTAGTTACGCAGTACTTTTTCTTCTATGAGTGCCTCTACACTCTTAGATACATTAACATCCCACCCCGTACCACCAAATACTGCAAAGTACCCTAAAGCCTTATCAAAATCCCTGATATTATTCTGGTAAGCAAAAGAGCGAAAATGTTGTAAAAATGTTGGACGTTTTGACATAGGTTAGCCTTGTATTGATACATGAATTATATCCAATGTTTATAGTGTCTCTTTTTTTCGTTTTCAACCTTTGTATAAAAGTGTAGAAGTATGTCATATTGACATCTTTTTAATGATGATGGAAAAATTGGGGTAATCTTTGAATGCAGTCTGACTATGTTGTGTCAAACAACAGAGGCAACTGCTGTTTGAACCTCGTAGTCAAATCCTGACTGTGAGAGGTGGTGGATGATATGGAATTAACCATTCTCATCATTTCGATTATATTAGCTATTCTCAAGTATCTAAATAATCGTTAAAACCATTTAGAGGGAGCTTTGCGCTCTCTCTTCAAACATCATTCTAGCAGAAAATGCTTTGTATGTAAATAGTCACTATCATCATAAATACCTGAAGCTAAAAGTGTTACACTTATAGTGATTCACTTTTATTACAAGGTTTTTCGGCAATGGCGAGCTATTATCTTCTACTCATACAATTTCTTTTTGCGCTTATCGCGCTCTTTTTGTTTTGGCAAAGTGTAGGTTACTTCCGTCGTATGTGGAGATACAAGAGACTCAAAGCTATGCCCTTTCCAAGATCCTATGTGACCATACTGCAAAAGATACACCAGTACCAGACACTCGCACCCAAACAGAAAGAAAAACTCCACTTTATGATACTTCTTTTCATAGATCAAAAAGAGTTCGTAGGTGTAAAAATGAACATCAATGATGAAATAAAAGTTATCATAGCATTTTATGCCTGTCTGATGCGACTTGGATTTGAACTGGGTGAGAAAGACCATGTCAGTACCATCATAGTCTACCCCGAGCACTTCATCGTAGATGACTCACATACGATTGATGGCATACACCACACCCGCACATCAGTCCTCGAAGGGCAGTCAGCCAATGGCACTGTAGTCATCTCATGGCAGGATATAGCACAAAACATAGCTAAGCAGGGGAAAGAGAATGTCATCATCCATGAGTTTGCCCATGAGTTGGATTTTGAAGATGGCCTTGCAGACGGTACACCTCTTTTGGAAACTTCAAACTATCAAAAATGGTCTGAAGTTTTCTCTAAAGCTTTTACTATATTAAGAAACCTTCAAAAGATGCAAAAACATTCAGAAGGGCTCACACTTTTAGGTGACTATGCGCTCACGAATGAAGCTGAGTTTTTTGCAGTCTGCAGCGAACGCTTTTTTCAGACACCTAAAGCGTTCAAAAATAATTTTCCTGATCTTTATGCAGAACTTAAACGTTTTTATAGACTTGATGCAGAAAAGTTATACTCATCACATCCCGATCAAAATGAATGATGTTTTTCACGTAATTTTGGTTCGTTCCCACGATGTTCGTGGGAACCAGTAACCATTAAAAATACTTTTCAACCCATTTTATGATCTGCTTACTACTGCGTGCACCGGTAAATCTATCTATCTCTTTTCCATCTTTAAACACAAGTACCGCAGGGATATTTACTATAATGATAGTTGGGTTTTGTGTTTGAGCATTATCGTTGTTTATTTTTAAAAACTGTGCTTGTAATGGCATAGCCATAGCTGCGGCTTCAAAATGAGGTGCCATCGTCAGGCATGGACCACACCAAGGTGCCCAGAAGTCAACTATAATAGGTAGATCAGAAGTATGAATGAAGTAGTCCAATATAGCTAAATTTGCATTCAGTGGCTTACTTTCTAAAAGTGAGCCTCCGCACTCTTTACAATGTTCAGTAGTGTATGTCTCCTTCTTTTTTACACTGCTTACTTTAAGACAATGGGGACAAACAACTTTTATGTTCATAAACTAATACTCCATTATCTCTTTAAATTCCCAAATTACGCATAAAGTTTGAAGCGATGTCTGTACTTTTTAGTTTGAAAAATTCACCTGACCGTAGAATATACACTTTATCTATGGCCTCATAAAACAACTTAAGCCACTGTTCAAAAGCCTTTCTACTTATGCCTTCTATCTCGAAGTGTGGTGCCATAGGGTGTCCGTTATACCGCTCATCCCCCAAAGCCACAAAAGCCCAAAACTGACTAATGAGTACAAGATGTTCTTCCCATACCTCAGAGTTGATATCATCACCTAACTTTTCCACAAAAAATGGTCCTACCAACGTATCTTTGAGTACCATAGGGTAAAATGTTCTTACTAGTTTCTCTATATTCTCATCATTTATTGTATTTGCTAATTCTGTTTGCATCCTATGCCTTTCTTTATACACTTATGCTTTGTATTGATCTACATGAACAAATCTTTATTATTCAAAAACATATAGTGTACTATAGCAGATAATGTTTAGGATATAAATAGTCATACTTCCCTCCACTCCTCCTGTTGAATCTTTCATTTTATGCTTATTTTATGACATAGAGTTGTCATTGTCACCTGACCCCTATTTTATTTTGAGCACTTGATGTTTATCAAGAGTCATTTCTATATTTTTGTCTATAATATCGTAAAAAGGGATTATCAAATGGCATTACTTTACGCAGAACAAGTTGAATATCTAGATGTTGAGGAGATGCAAGCGACACATGAAGAAGAAATAAAAATTTTAAATGAAGTGGAAAAACTTGCTACAGGGTATATAATCAATAAATCAAACCTGAGTCAGTTAGAAGCAAAACTGGATGAATACATAGCACATGTCAAAGAGCACTTTACTAATGAAGAGCGTCTGATGAGAAAGTATGATTTTCCCTCTTATGAAATGCATAAAACGGCACACGATATGTTTTTAAACGATATCAATTATGCGATCAAACAATGGAAAAACTCTGGTGATGTAAAAAAAGTTATCAATTTTATCTTTAAGTCACCAGAGTGGATAGTTTTGCATATCAATACTGTGGATGCCCCCACAGCAGCATATATAGCAAAGAAAATGGCGCTTGAAGAAGAGTAGTTTATAAGAAGCTAAACTGTGTCCTTACTTTGGAAGTATAGGTGCTATATTGTTTTTAACTTTCATAATTAAGTCTCATCTTCAAAACTCTCAGGTAACTCCAACGCATCAATATTCCCCAATGCTCCAACCCCAGCTATACCCTGTAATGAACCATACATCTCTGTAGTGTTTTGAAGTACCCCATCTATCAGTTTCTGACGGCGCTTCCAGCTTGCCATGAGGGAGCGGCGTTCTTTGTCCAGCTCTTGTTGCATAGACATAAATCCGTCCACTATGGACTTAAGTTGCATGCTAAACTCATTACCCGTAAGGTAGTTGTATAAGAGTGTCATCTTGTCACTTTTGTTCTCTTCTTTTTGTACTGTCAAATGTACACGTATAAGGCTTTCACGTAGCAGTGAAACAGAACCCTTAAATTCATCAAGACTGCACACCCATATACCCTCTACAAAGCCCATTCTGTCCATACCGTTAGGATAAACAGATGTCACAAGGACACCCAAGTCTGCATTGACTTTGAGCATGTCCTGTTTTAGCTTGGTTACCCAGCTATCAGACCATGCTTTTGTGTTCTTGCTCTCATAACAGATGACACCACAGTTTTGAAGCTCTCGTGTGTGAATAGTCTGCACACAGTCTGCACCAAAAGCACCTTTTTTAACCTCATCTACAGTATCAAAAGGAAACTGCGAACTCAACCATGACTCGATGGCAAGTTCTAATGCCTCACCCTGTATCTGCATCGACCCCTGTTCTGCTTTACGCTTAGCATCATCAAGACTGCGTTTGAGCTGTTCCATCTGCTCATCTTTCTCTTTGAGTTTAAGGGCATTGGCTTCTTCTAATGTTTTTTGTATCTTCTCTTTCTCTTCAACTAACTTTTGACTAAGTGCTATCTCTGCTTCAGCTTTAGCACGAGAAGCCATTTCATCTTTTTCTCTTTTAAGCTTCTCTATCTCTACTTTAGCTTCATTGTACTTTTGCAACTCTTTAGATTTCTCTTCAAGCTCTTTTTGAAGCATAGCCATAGAGGCACTCTGTTCTTCAACAAGCTCTTTTTTAAGCTCCTCTTGAAGCTTGATACGTTCTACGCGTAACTGTTCTTTGGTTGCCTTTCGCAGTTCTTCATCAAACTTTTCTTTCTCTTCTTTAAGTGCATCTTCTTTTACTTTAAGTGCATCAAGGTGCGCTTTGTACTCTTTTCGCTTGGCTTCTATTTCATTTTGGAGTTTCTTTTGGTCTTGAAGGTGTTGTTGTTTAAACTTCTCTTCTATCTGATGATAAAATATCTCATCTATATCTATTTGAGTTCCGCAGTTTGGACATTTGATGGTATTTGGAGTGGACATGAGGCTTCCTGTATTCTGATTAGTATAATCATATCAGAAAAAGCATTGAGTTTGTGAAAAGGTGTCAAATTGACATGTTTTTACACCTCTTTTAAACTCAATCCCACCTTGTTCTTTTCTAAGTCTATACTTATCACCTCAACCCGTGCCAAGTATTGATTGACTGAGAGTACTTCCAGGGGGTGCTTGATACGTTTTTCGCTCATCTGTGAAATGTGTATCATTCCATCATTTTTAAGTCCTATATCTACAAAAGCACCAAAGTCAGCGATGTTTCGTACCACGCCTGAGACGATGCTTCCTTCTCTTAGGCTGTGTATGTCTGTTAGCCCTTGTTTAAAAGGAATGCTAGGCAGATCTTCACGTGGGTCAAACCCTGGTTTTGCCAACTCTTTGATGATGTCTTGTAAGGTGATCTCACCTACACCTAACTCTTTGGCTATACTTTTTGTGTCACTCACATCATCATACCTTTCTAAGGCTTTGGCTACTGCATAACTCTCCGGGTGTATACCTGTATTATCAAAGACACTTTTACCCCCACGAATACGCATAAATCCCGCAGCTTGTTCGTATGCCTTAGCACCTAAGCCTTTTACCTTTAACAAAGCACTCTTTGACTCAAAGATACCCACACTCTCACGATGTTTGACTATGTTTTCCGCCACAGTACTACCCACACCGGCAACATATGAAAGTAATGAAGCAGAAGCAGAGTTTACATCTACACCTACTGCGTTTACCAAACGTTCTACATTTTCATGAAGTTTACGCTCTAACAACTTTTGGTCTACATCATGCTGATACTGTCCTATGCCTAAACTTTTAGGGTCTATCTTTACCAGTGTTGCCATCGGGTCACGCAAACGACCCGCGATGGAGATGGCACCGCGTATGGTTACATCTAAGTCCGGGTACTCCTTGGCAGCCACAGATGAAGCAGAGTAGACCGATGCCCCCGCTTCTGAGACTACAGTGTAAGGAAGGGTAAGTCCATCCGTGTTAAGTTTTACAAAAAATGCTTGGGTTTCATTAGAAGCGGTACCATTGCCTATGGCAACCCCTTGAATGTTATACTTTTCCACCAGTCTAGCAACTACATCACGTGATTTTTCATACTCGTCACGTGGAGGTACGGGATAGATAACTGCATGGTCTAAGTAGGTACCATTTTCATCTATCACTGCCAGTTTACAACCAGTACGATAGGCAGGGTCTGCCCCTAGAAGTACTTTACCTACTACAGGTGGGCTCATAAAGAGTTGTGTTAAATTCTTACCAAATACTTCTATAGCAGAAGCATCTGCTTTTTCTTTGAGTAATCCAAAAACCTCACGTTCTATAGAAGGATAGAGTAAACGTTTAAAACCATCTTTATAGGCATCAAATAACAAAGTTTTAGAACTTCCCATATACTCTTTTAGTTTATAGCGCCCCAGCGTATCTAGGTAACGTTCTGTATCTATCGTTAGTTTGACAGAGAGTTCTTTTTCCTTCTCACCTCTTTTTATGGCTAAGTAGCGGTGTGAAGGGATGTAGGCTATCTTTTCACTATGTGATTTATAATTTTTAAAACTACCATTTTCTTGAAACTTTTTTGTGGCTTTTACCTCTATGACCCCATGACGTTGTACCATATCACGCAGCACTTCGCGTTCTTTGGCTACATCTGCATAGCGTTCTGCCACTATGTCTTGTGCACCACGCAGAGCCATCTCTACATCTTTTACTTCACCTTTTACAAACCGCTGGGCTTCTTTCATAAAAGCCTGTTTATCCAGCTTGGCTGACTGAAGTGTATTGGCTAAGGGTGTTAGGCCCTGTTGTATAGCTGTGGAAGCTCTGGTATTTTTTTTCTCTTTGTATGGTCTGTAGAGATCTTCTAACGCTGTCATCGTTTGAGCATTGTCTATAGCAGTACGTATCTTCTGGTCTAGGAGTTCTCGTTCTTTGAGTATGTGTAGGATTTCTTCTTTACGTTCCAAGAGTCTCTTTGCTGTCATATAAACATCATTAAAAAGACGTAACTGCTCATCATCAGCATTTCCCGTAAGTTCTTTACGGTAACGTGCGATAAAAGGAATGGTATCACCCTTTTCTAAAAGAGTGAGTATATTGGAGATTTGCTTTTCATTGAGGGTCGTTTTTTTAGCCAAGAGGGCTATGAGGTTTTGCATGGTATTCCGTTTGTTTAAATTGCTTATTATAAAAAAGCTAAAAGTGAAGCGGTTACAGCGACATTGAGAGACTCAACTCCACGCTGCATAGGGATGGCGATGCTTTTATCACACAGATCTTCTACACGCTTGCTGACACCTTCGCTCTCGTTACCCAGTACAAAGATGGTCTTGTTGCTGTAGCTTTGCTCTGTATAAGAGTTTGAAGCGTGTGATGAAAGTGTATAAAGCGATGCACCTTTACTTTGGAAAGACTTGAGCGTCTTGGCAAGGTCGGTCGTTTTAATGATAGGCATTTTGAAAAGTGTCCCTGCACTGGCTTTGATCACCAATGGGGATATCTGTGCCGCACCTTTGGTAGGAAGCAAGATGGCATCCACATTACCCGCTGCACACGAACGGATGATCATCCCCAGGTTCTGAGGGTTCGTGACACCATCCAGTGCAATGATACGATAGGCTTTGTGTGCATCCAGAAAACTCTCTTCGTCACCAAAATGTTCCAGTACGATATCAAGGGCTACACCCTGGTCCTGCTTGGCATTTTTAGAGATACGCGAAAGAGCCTGCTTATCGTGATAGGCTACTTCGATACCTCTTTTTTGGGCGATCTCTTTCATCTGTTCCAGAACAGCAGCATCTTTGTTGGATTTTGAAAAATGGAGTTTATGTATGGTGACAGCTTTATCTTCAAGTGCTTCCATCACGGCATTACGCCCGTATATGGTAAGCACTTTGTCAAAGAAAGCTTTTTTTTCTAGATACTCGGGAGTATCCTCTTTAGAGGTTTTTGGCACGTATTATTCGCCGTTCCAGGCTATTTTAGGTTTTCCATTCTCATTAAACTCAACAGCTGGCATACCCATGATGTTATATCCGGCATCCACATAATGGATCTCTCCGGTTACGCCTGAACTAAGGTCCGAAAGAAGGTACATACCTGAATTTCCTACCTGTTGGATGGTTACATTCTCTTTTAACGGTGAATGTGCGGCATTCCATTTAAGCATAAATGAAAAATCACCTATCCCCGCAGCAGCAAGTGTTTTGATCGGTCCGGCAGAAATAGCATTGACACGGATACCGTCTTTACCAAGATCTTCTGCAAGATACTTTGTAGTCATCTCTAATGCTGCTTTAGCTACACCCATGAGGTTATAGTTAGGGATGTATTTGACACCTCCATAGTAACTGAGTGTCAGTACTGAAGAGTTATCAGAAAGGATCGGCTTTAACTCACGTACTATCTCGATGAGTGAATAGACAGAAATATCCATCGCTACATCAAAGGCTTCTTTAGAAATATCATAAAAACGTCCGCTCAAACCTTCTTTAGGTGCAAAGGCTATAGAGTGTACGATAAAATCTATCTTACCCATGTCTTTTTCAAGTGATTCTTTCAGTGCTTTGATCTCTTCTGGCTTGCTTACATCACAAGGATGGAGTCTTGCTCCACACCCTAGATCTTCTGCGATAGGAGCCAGTTTTTGCTCAAATCTTTCATTTAAAAAAGTAATGGCCATTTCAGCACCCTGCTCTTGACAAGCTTTTGCGATACCATATGCGATAGACTTTTTGTTAGCGATGCCTAAAATGACACCTTTTTTACCCTTCATTATCATATAATGCTCCCAAGAAATTAATGGAGTAATTTTACCATTATTGCGTTAAAATGTAGAACTATATTTATTATAAATTGAGGCAATAGATGAAAAAAATACTTATTATGAGTACAGGTGGCACATTTAACAAGATTTATGACCCGATCAAGGGTGAATTTATCATAGATGTAGAGTCACAAGCCTTGAATGAGATCGCCAAAAAATGGCTGTGTGAATTTAAAATAGTGAATATCATAGGCAAAGACAGTCTTGACATGACCAACCACGACAGACTCGAACTCCTGGCAACGATCAGTCAATCTGAGTATCATCATATACTTATCGTACACGGAACAGATACTATGGAGCTCACAGCTGAATATCTGGCAGATGCAGAACTGGAGAAATGTATTGTCCTCACAGGGGCTATGGTTCCCTACAGTGTGGACCCGGTAGAAGCCACTGCCAATCTCTGTTCAGCCTATGGATATATCAGTGCTTTGAATAAAGAAGGTGTTTTTGTCGCTATGAACGGCGTTATGGGAACGTATGAGCATATAAAGAAAGATAGGATCAAAGGGAAATTTACCACACTTTAACGAGAGCAGTATGTTTATCCTTCATTAAATTTAAACTGCTATGATTAAATAAAAGCATAAGGTTAACATTTTATGGAAAAAGAATTTGATGGAGTTTCACTACTACGCAGCATACGCATTCTGCTCTTGATCCTGATCACTTTGTTGGCGCTTTTTGTGTTTTTACCAATCATTGAAAATATATGGGCTTCCATGCACTCAGAACCAAGATCTGTGACTGCAAGAGGCGAACTTTCACCTACAGAAAAAACCAATATCGAGATCTTTCAGCAATCCAGTCCGTCAGTGGTTTACATCACAACACTTGAAGATACGCTCAACCTTTGGACACGTGACATTACCCGTATACCCCGAGGTACAGGGTCAGGCTTTATATGGGACAGGCAGGGACATATCATTACCAATTATCATGTATTGCAAGGTGCCTCTGCTGTAAGAATACGGCTCAGTGACCAGCGTACTTTTAATGCCACACTCATCGGAGCAAGTCCAGAGCATGATCTGGCTGTTTTACGTATACCTATGACGACCAATATGCCAAAACCTCTTTCTATCGGTACGAGTCATGACCTGCAGGTCGGCCAGATCACTTATGCTATAGGCAATCCATTCGGGCTTGATCAGACACTCACTACAGGTGTAGTCTCAGCCCTCAATCGTAGTCTGCGCAATAACTATGGTTCGTCTATTGAGGATCTTATTCAAACGGATGCAGCCATTAATCCGGGAAATTCAGGTGGTCCGCTGCTTGATAGTGCCGGTAGACTGATCGGTATCAATACTGCTATGTTCAGTCTCTCTGGCACCTATGCAGGTATCGGTTTTGCTGTACCGGTTGATACAGTGAATCGTATCGTACCGCAGATCATTCAAGAAGGTCACTACCAAAGACCGAAACTGGGTATCACGATCAATGAAAGCCTCAATAAAGAGATCACCAAAGAGCTGGGTATCTCTGGTGTTGCCGTCATAGAGGTGCAACCAAACTCAGCCGCAGAGAGATCCGGTCTTAACGGGGTCATCATAAAAAACAATACTATCGTATCAGGGGATGTGATCGTCGGGATAGACCAACATAAGGTAGAGAATACAAAAATGCTTCTCTCTACGCTAGAAAAATATCATATCGGTGACACAGTAGAGGTAAAATTTGTTAGGAACGATCAAGTAAGAGAAGTATCTCTTACCCTGGAATAAAGTTTTTTCTTAACTGTGGTTATCTACGGTTGGAGGAATGATCTCTCCTGAAGCTTGCATACTGAGTGCTTCTGGATATTTTTTATAGTGTTTGCGTACTGCTTGGGCTAAAGCTTTTTTAGTTTTTTCATCTACAGGTGTCGGCATTTCATTCGGTAAAGCTTTAAGCAGTGCCTGAACTAAAATGTCTTGAGGTGGAGGCATTTTTTCTACCCAGCTTTCCAAGATATCTCTGCTCACATGAGAAGGGATAGAACCCATGATACCTACATCATTCTGATCATGTACAAGAAGCCCTGATGTGGTACCTCTATCCAGTGTAAGTACCTGGAAAAGATAGAGTGTATGATACGCCAGTTGTTCTTCTTTTTCTTCCTCTGTAAAAGTAGGATAGTCAATTAATTTTTTCGAAACAATTTCAATATATTTGTCTATCACTCTTTCGCCTACTTCTAATACAAATGCTTTATCTTCTTCAAAATTTCCGCTATTGTAACCTTCAAGATAATAATGGCTTACACCACGATGTCGTCCCAGTACCGGGATATAAAAATATCTGTCACCCTGTGCAGCACCCTCTTCGTAAAGTTCACCTGTGACTTTTTTGAGCATTTCAGAAAAACGCTTTTTATCTGCATCAGATTCACCTATGATCGAAGGGTTTAGATCAGCCATGACACGCCAATATCCTTCTCCGTCTCGCATCTGTGTCCAAGAGATGTGCATATGCATAGAAGGTGCATGGGGATTACGCGGGTGTATGATAGTAGAGATCGCAGTGGCTGAACCTAACTTTTTACTCTTGTCATCATCATAGTGTACTTGGGAAACATTGACCGAACCTCTGTCAAATACAACAGAGTCTCTGGCTTCATAACGTACACCTCCACCATGTTTACCTCCGTCACGTCCCCATGTCACAGCTTCACATGACTTGCCTTCTCCAAACTGTAAAGCAATAGAGTTTAGTTTTGAGACAAAATAAGCCTGCAATCCGTCTACAAGAGTATAGGCTTCTTTTGCTTGAGGTGACTTTGCAGGGATGTTCATAGATATTGGCCTTTATTTTTTATAGCATTATATCATAGTAATTTTTATTTCATTTCGTTACAATACCCACATAATAATTTATAAGAAAGAGGTACAATGAAACGACATTTTATAGTAACGGTATTAGTTGCATTAGGATTCTCTGGATGTACAAGTTCTATAGATCATCTCATAGAACCAAAGAAACCAGTCCAACCGACTCAGCAAATGCAAGCAGCACAGGTACAGGACTATTATGAAGAGCCTACTCCTGAAAAAAAAGAGGCGTATGAAAAGACTATGAGAAAAATAGCCTCAGGTATACAAGATGATCCTAATTATCAGAGACTTGCTCTTAATACATCTGAAAAAAAAGAGTGGTTTAAAAAGTTGACGTACAGACTATGGGACAGACAGATCACTCGACAGCAATTTATTGCAGAGGGCCTAAAAAGATATCCGAATCATGGATATGAACTGAATTTTATTGTCAGAGGATTTACCTTTAATTAAACCTCTGCTACGCATAAAGAATCGGGTCTACACTTCCCGCTTCTTCAAAACCTTTTAATCTCAATCTACAGCTGTCACAAACACCACAAGCCTTCTCTTCGGATTTATAGCAACTCCATGTATCTTTCAATGGCACATTAAGCTCTAAAGACTTTTGAACTATCTGACTTTTTTTCAAAGCCACCAATGGCATTTTTATCTCTAAGTTTGTTTCATCTTTTGTACCAAGATTGATCGCTTTTTGCATTTGTTCTATATAACTCTCACGACAATCAGGGTAGCCTGAACTGTCTTCTTCTACCACACCGATAAAGAGTGCCTGTGCACCATGTTTCTCAGCCACAGCAGCCGCTATAGAAAGAAAAATACCGTTTCTGAACGGCACATAGGTCACAGGGACACCCTCTTCCAACCCTCCGGTCGGTACATCGATCTTTTGATCTGTCAATGCAGAAGCACCTATCTGTTCAAAAAAAGGCAGATCGATCTCATACTTTTCAGATGCATTCACTGCCGATGCAACCTTCCGGAAGCATTCAAGTTCTTTCTCCTGTGTACGTTGTCCATAGTTAAAATGCAAAGCGATAATTTCATACCCCTCATTTTCCGCCATTTTAGCGCTCAAAGCACTGTCCATGCCTCCGGAAATAATACATACCGCTTTTTTCATAAAATTGTCTCCTTTTCACAGAGCAAAGCCCCGTGAAAATTGACCGAAGGGAATGCCTCCGGTGCCTTTCACTAAAGAATTGCTTTCACTCAGGAATCTTTATAAGTATTCTAAATTTTACTGCCATTTTACCAAGATTTGGGTAAACTTCGAGCATGATAGACTTAGATAATCAAACATCACTGGCAGTTGATTTGGAAGCATTGGAGAAGATAGCAGCATCTCTTTCTGACAAAGAAGTAGAGCTGATCATCACCGATGATGAAACCATACAGGAACTCAATGCAGAGCATAGAGGGAAGAACAACACAACAGATGTACTCTCGTTCCCTATGGAGGCACCTTTTACAGAACAATCTATATTTGGTATGCCCTTAGGTTCTATCATTATTGCAGAGTCATTTGTAAAAGATAAAGCAGCAGTATTTGGACACAGCATACAGGATGAACTCTCACTTTTGTTCATCCATGGTATGCTTCATCTGCTGGGCTTTGACCATGAGAATGATGATGGTGAAATGAGAGCAAGAGAAAAAGAGCTCATAGAACAGTTTGACTTACCAAAAAGTTTAATCGTAAGAACAGAGGAGTATTAATTTGAGTTTTGTTATTTTTGTTATCGCCATGGGGGTATTGATATGGGGTGCGGACCTGCTTATTGATCAGAGTGAACGCATCGCGTTAAAGTTCAATATACCGGAATTCATCATCGGTGCAACGCTCATAGCACTTGGTACTTCCTTACCTGAAATGGCAGCAAGTATCGCTGCAAGTCTCAGCAATAAACCTGATATAGCCATAGCCAACGTGATAGGAAGCAATATACTGAATATCACCCTTGTATTGGCCTCTGTTTTTCTTATAGCCACAAAGATCAATCCAAGCAGAGACTTTTTTGCCAAGGACAGTACCTGGGCACTGGTACCGGTATTGGTCTTTATATTGATGATACTTGATGGTATGATCACAAGATTCGATGCTGCGCTGCTCTTACTTTTAATGGGTGCCTACCTTCTCTTTCTTCTTCAAGATGCCAAAAATATGCCTGAAGAGGATTTTGAGGACCTTGATATAGGTACGTTCTCCTGGCCGAAAAGCATACCTATACTCTTAGGAGGATTTGTTCTTGTCATCGTTGGTGCACATTTTACCGTAGAAAGTGCTTCAGACATCGCTAAAAGCTTTGGGATCTCAGAGTGGATTATAGGTATTATCATGGTTTCATTAGGTACATCATTGCCGGAATTGGTTGTAAGTATCTCTGCAGCGGCCAAAGGAAAAGTGGATATGGCCATAGGAAACATCATCGGTTCCAATATGGCAAACACGACTGTGGTCCTTGGTGCGGCAGCCTTCACAAAACCTATGAGCATAGATGCACCTGCATATATCTTTGATATCGCTACCATGATCGTTGCAACGCTTATTCTTGTATTTATTACAGCAAACAAACTTTACACCAAATCAGCAGGTATCAGCCTCATCATTCTTTTAGGACTCTTTTTAGATAATACTTTACAAAGCATGTAACGTATTATCTTGAGCTGTTATTACCCACCTCTTCTGTAGCTGCTTCTCCTGTAGAAAAGTATCCTTCCCGGTAAAGCCATTTGTAGATATCTGCCACGATAGGACCTGCCGTACTACCACCATGACCTCCATGTTCAACCAGTACTGTGACAATGTATTTAGGATCTTCATACGGAGCATAGGTCGTGATCCAGGCATGTGAACGATGATAATAGGCTAACTCTTCCTCTTTCAGACGTTTCTGCGTAGATTGAGGGATGGAAGTGACTTGTGAGGTACCTGTTTTACCGGCAACAACAATAGGCAGTTTACTCATGGTTCTATATGCCGTTCCGCCTCTTACATTACATACATCATACATCCCTTTTCGAATCTCGTTCAAATAGTAAGTGTTAAAATTCAAAGACTTTAATTCAGGCTCAATTCTCTTACCATCTACTTCCCTTGCAATAAATGGCTTAGCAAGTGATGAAGTAGCGATCATACCTGTATAACGTGCTACCTGTAAAGGTGTGACCAGGTCGTATCCCTGTCCTATGGCTGAGATGACTGTCTCACCCATATACCATGGCTGTTTATAACGTTTCATCTTCCATGCTTTATCTGGTATAACACCTGAATATTCACGAGGCAGATCCACACCTGTTCTTACACCCAGACCAAACGTACGCAGATGTTTTGCCATCGCATTAATACCCACTTTTAAACTTTTGTTGTAAAAATAGACATCACAACTCTCTCGTATCGCTTTTCTCAGATCTACTTTACCATGCCCCCATCGTGACCAACATCTAAACTTATGTTTACTCGTACCCAGTGTGATATGTCCATTACAATATTCTTCTGCACCAAGTGAATTAGGCAGCGCTTTAGAAAATGCCAAGGCCATACCCATTTTAATCGTTGAGCCCGGGGGATAGGTTCCGTGTATAAATTTGTTGGTAAAAGGATGAGCGAGATCATCCTGTAAGGCATTCCAATCTTTAAAACTGATACCTCCCACAAAAAGATTAGGGTCATACGAAGGATAACTGACTGCAGATAACACTTCACCATTGGTTCGCATGACAATGGCTACACCCGTCGCATCTCCAAAACGTTCATAGATCATCTTTTGGAGCTCTATATCTATATTGAGACGTATATTTTTATTGTCCTTTGGAAGTTTTTTTTCAAGTACTTCTATGGCTTTGTTCGTTGCAGTGACTTTACTGATCTCATAACCTAGTTCACCCTCGAGTACTTTATTATAAAAGCGTTCTAAACCACTCTTACCTATTTTTCCCACTTCATTGGCCACCGGGTCTTTTTCATTTTCTTTTTTATTGGATCTTCCTGTATAGCCGACGATATGCGCTGCATACTTTCCATAAGGATAGTAACGCTTTGTTTCAGCTTCTATTTTAATATTATCTATTAAACTTAACTTTGGATAGGCACCCATCATATCTGAGTAATGTATAAAATCAACGACCTTTATATAGTTATGATTATAAGGTGAATTGTGTTTTTTATAGACTTTGAGCATCACTGTTTTATTGAGATCTGGAAACGTTTCAAGCAGTGTATCGATGACATTTTCCAGCTGATGGTTCTTTACTTTTAAGTGTGGTGCAATAGAGAGTGAAAATCCGATCTGGTTCATGGCTAAGAGGTTTCCACGGACATCTGTTATCTCCCCTCTTACAGGTTTGATAAACTGTTTTCTTTCTATATTCTCTTTTGCTAATCCCTCATAGTAAAAATTGGATTTAATACTGACATGATAGAGTCGTGTGATCATTACACCCCAAAAGATAAGGAAAACCAATACGATAAACTTATATCTCATAAGATCACCACCACCAACATATCTACTATAAGTGTATAGAGTAATATTTCATCTAAAATAATACTCTGGGTCTGAAAGATAAAATCATAAGAAAACAGGCACCCCAGATACATAAGATCTAAAAAAAGTACACTTAAAAGTGCTCTACATATGGTACATCTTCGGAAATGTTTTAAAGACGGATAGACAAGTATATAAAACAATAAAGAAGAGATCACTGTAAGAAAGATCGGCAACGAAAGATTGACTTCCAAATTTACCATATAGACGATAGCAAGTAAAATAAAGGATGCTTTTTCTCTCTCTAATCCCTGGACCAACATATACCCCATAGCACCTATCAAGAGAGGTAAAAAAACATAAATAGAGATAAGCATAGGATAAACAAAGATAAATATACTGGCGAATAACCAAAAAAAGAGGCCATGCTGGGCTTTTGTTACATGATCCATAAAAAACTCAGATTAAGCTAATTTGTAGACCAAGGCTACTTCATTACAAATTGGGAAATGAATACACTTAATACAATCCGCCCAGATCTTATGTTCAGGTATCACCTCTTTATCGATCTCTTTAAAGTTTAAGTTTAGGAAGAACTGGGGAAGATAGGTTAAAACGAGTACATCCTCTTCTACCCCTAGATTTTTAGCTTCATCCAGTGTAAACTGTACCATTCTCTGACCTATATTTTGTCTACGATAGGCTTCAGCTACGATAAGACTTCTTATCTCTGCTAATCTTCTAGAGTGTATATGCAAGGCTGTATATCCAACAAGTTTGTCACCATCTTTTGCCAAAACATAGGAGCGTATATTGGTTGCCACTTCATCTTCTGTACGATTCAGAATGATTCCGTCTTTTACTTCAGAGACAACCAATGCCTGCATTGCAGGGATATCACTCAATTTTGCTTTTACAAGTTCGATCACTCTTTTTCCTCATTCTCTTGTACGGTATCACTCTTACTTTTGGCTTCATCCTCTACACCGAAAATTGTTTGCAGTATGATTTGATGTACTCTGTCATGGCCATTCTTTTTCAAGTTTGAGAGTGTGATAGAACCGGGAAATTCTCTTTTGAGCTTTGCTCTCTCTTTTTGATTGAGTTTATCGATCTTCGTAAATACTGTCAGGTATTTCTGATCAGGACGAATAAATTCAGAGATATAGTGTTCAACATCATCATCTATCTTGGCATGAGGATGGCGGGCATCACGAAGATGGATAAAAAGACGTATAGAGACACGATGTTGAATAAATTCGACAAGGTTCTTCTGCCAAACTTCTTTTAGTGACTTGGAGACTTTTGCATACCCGAACCCCGGTAGATCTACAAAACGTACAGGGTAACTCTGTTCGTTGTACAGATATCTCGTTTCAAAAAAGTTGATCAGTTGTGTTTTCCCTGGTGTAGCTGAACTTTTGGCCAAGTTCTTTCTTTGTGTTAATGAATTAAGTGTGGAACTTTTACCTACATTTGAACGTCCCAAAAAAACCACTTCACTCATATTTTCAGGTAAAGAATCAGCAATACTTTGTGCTGATTTAATAAATTCTGCTTCTACTACACGAGGTATACTCACTCTTTATCCTCCATATCAAAAATAAATTTCACAGGTTTTTTATTACTCCCCTGAACATCTACACTTCCCGTAGACATGTCAAGCATGATCTCATCACCATCTACATGTCTTTTCTTGACCACATCATCTATCACTGCTTTTCCTTTTAAAACATAAAGTGATTTAACCATATCATATATCACTTTATCGGCACTGCCTTTGAAATGTTTTTCATCCTTTTTAAACTCAAAAGAGACTGATCCTATAGCTTCATATTTACTTGTTTCATTATTGTCACCAAAGTAGACGATGACTCTATCCGCATGCAGCCAGTCACCACCTTTGATTATTTTCGCATCACCTATAAAATGTACTTCTTTTTTTAACTCTTCTGCCTCCATAGAGGTAGAGGTTATTTTGACCTTTTCTGCAAAAAGCGCCTGTGTTAACATAAGTACAAGTATTATTTTCAAAAAATTCAAACTAACCCTTTGCAATCTATTTAGTTAAACATTGTACCATGATATTACTTGTCTGGTGTATAAAATACTGTACCTACAGTCGTACCTGTAGCCTTTTTTTTACGTATATCATACTCCATACTTTCTCCCTCAATGATATTTTGCCCCTTCACACCGGTAAAAGGTGATGTAATATGCAAAATTTCAGTTTTTTTATTGTAAACAGCATGTTCTGTTTTATACGTATAGCCATCTTTCTCCCGTAGAATAACATTACCATCCAAGTAAAGTAAGTCACCGTTAAATTTAGCTTTATTGGAAGAAAGAGACTCTACTTTGTCACTTAAATAAACGACGTCATCTAATGTTAAAACATTTTTGTCCATCACACCATGCGTAGCATATACCCGACTTTTAATGTTGTCTGTATCTACTTCTATCACAGTGGTATTGGTAAATTCAACTTCTTTGGTCAATGCTTTAGTTGGTGCCGGCGTATTACGTAATTTTAGCATGAGAGATCCTGCTATGATCCCGACGATCGCAATGGTCAATACATATTCTAATTTTATTCCCATAGCTCCAGATACTTCTTTTCAAGACCTTCTTTAACGATGAGATGTTCTATCATTTCACGTACAGCACCATCTCCACCTCTTTTAGAAAGCACTACAGTAGCGATCTTATCTACATAAGCACTTGCATCTCTTGGAACAAATGAAATTTTGGCTGCTTTTAACATTGTCAGATCATTAAGATCATCCCCTATGGCTGCCACATTCTCCATCGTGAGGTCAAGCTTTTCCAAGAGTGATTCCAAAACCTCTTTTTTATTATCTATCCCCTGATAAAAGTGTTCTATATGTAACTCTTTTGCACGTCGTGCTACAATCGATGAAGATCTTCCCGTAATGATAGCTACCTGCTTACCAAGTTTTCTCCATGAAGCGATAGCCAAACCATCTTTCACGTTAAAAGACTTGATCTCATCACCTTGTTCACTGTAAGTGATATGACTGTTCGTCATCGTACCGTCTACATCTAGTACAACCAATTCAATACTCACAGTACACCCTTTGTACTTGGAATACCAGCATTTTCATTCACAGTGACCGCTCTACGAAGCGCCACAGCAAGTGCTTTAAATGCACCCTCAATAATGTGATGTTTGTTTTTACCACGGTTATAGATAAGGTGAAGTGTTAAAGGAAGATTAAAAGCAAACGCTTTAAAGAACTCTTCCACAAGCTCCACATCGAAGTTCCCTACTTTACCACCGATAGGAAGTTCAAATACAAGATACCCACGGTTAGACAGATCTATGTCGCAGGTGATACTTGCCTCATCCATCACCACCGTTGCATTACCGAAACGCTCTATACTCTGTACAGGGTAGATCGCTTTTTTAAGTGCCTGACCTATAACGATACCCACATCCTCAACCGTATGGTGGTCATCTATATGTGTATCTCCCGTACAATGCACGTCCATATCTATATGTGCATGTTTTGTAAATGCTTCGAGCATATGGTCATAAAAGCCCACACCAGTGTTGATGTTTGCTTTCCCTGAACCGTAAAGGTTGAGTTTGACTGAAATTTGTGTCTCTTTGGTTTCTCTTGTTACTTCTATCATCTTTCTTCCTATATTGATTAATTTCTTACGATAAATGCGCCTTCTAAGTCATTATGCGCTTTAAAGTCCCTCGCTTCTTCTTCAGACCTGAATCCCATGAGCCATACGCGGTTTAGCGGTCCCCCATTTATATCATCAAAACGTCTTATGATGGTATTATAGCGTCTATAGATAGCGCTGTATTTTCTTTGATATGCTTTGGCACCCTGATAGCGTCTAAATGCACCCACTTGCACACCGAAATTAGAGAGCACCATACGTTGTTGCGTATGCTCTCTTTTCTGTCTAGCTATCGCTGCAGGTGACTCAACTTTTCCTGCAAATCCGACCACCTCTAGAGACACTTTAGCGATCCCCATTTTATCCAGTCCCAGCTCTTTACCCGCAGTATAACTACAGTCGATGACCCGGCCTCTCACAAAAGGTCCTCTGTCATTAATTCGTACGATCGTGCTTTTACCATTGACAAGGTTATTGACTTTTACCATCGTATCCATAGGCCATGTTTTGTGTGCTGCGGTTCTTGCATGCATATTATAGACTTCACCGTTACTTGTCTGTTTACCATGGAAATTAGGTCCATACCAACTTGAGATCCCATGCATGACCTGTCCCACTTCTACATATGTTGGATTGTAACGTTTGCCCAAGACCTTATAGGAACGCATGGTAGCTTTATGTCTCGCCGCACTTGTATATTTTGTGGATTTAGCCCCTTTAGGTTCCGGTCCACACCCTGTAAAAAGAGTACTAGCCCCTAAAATAATGATCAATAATATTGGGGATGTAAGTCTCTTCATAGTACCTCGGTGATGCATTTATATTTAGGGAGATATTATCACTTTATTTGACTTTGTTTTTGCTTGATATACTAATAGTTACAATGCTCTGTGATAATCATTTTTAAAGCTTCTATATCTAGCGGTTTCACGGCATAATCATCCATACCTTTAGCCATATATTTTGCTTTGTCTCCTGAGGAAGTATTTGCAGTTAGTGCAATGATAGGGACATGTTTCAAATGATGTTCTGCTTCATGGCCTAAAATATGCATACAGGCTTCGACACCATCCATAACAGGCATTTCGATATCCATAAATATAATGTCATAGGCATTTTTTACAGCCATATCAACAGCTTCATTCCCATCATTCACCACAGTCACCTCTAAACCAAGGTTTTCCAAAATGATCTTTATGAGTTTACAGTTGATCTTATTGTCATCTGCGACCAGTGCATGAAGTCCTTGAAACTGTTCGGTATTTTCTACAGTATCTGAGGTCAGTATTTTTTCTTTCTTTTGCTCACTTGCATTCGTTAAAATTCTGATCGTTTTTGCCAGGCTGATAGGCGTCAGAACCACATCAGTAAAATGATGTTGTTTGGGATTTATACGTGCTCTTAAACTCCCATTTGTCAAAAGTACAGATTTGCACTCCAAAGCAGCACACTGTTCCAATTCACCTGGCAACCTCGCATAGTGATGATCAAATATCATAATATCAGGTAAAGCTGCAGGTTTGTCAGATTCAAAAATCTCTTCATAATAGTAGAATGAAAATGCTGCACCCAAGTGTTGTATATAGGTTTGGAGATTGGTATCTAACTGACGGTTGATACTCTTTACAGGAAGGGCAAGACCTACAGAAAGATCAGAAAAATCTGTATAGACACTAGGTTCATGGTCTTTGTTTTTTTCCAATGGTAAGGTAAAGAAGAAAGTCGTTCCTTCATTTTCTTTACTTTCAACTTCAAGTTCTCCACCCATAAGCTGAACCATTTTACGTGATATGGTAAGCCCAAGTCCCGTGCCGCCATATTTACGACTTGTGCTTGCTGTAGCCTGTCCATAAGCTTCAAAAATCGTCTTTTGTTGTTCTTCACTCAGACCGATACCGCTATCACTCACAGAAAACTTTAACTCTACATGATCTTTGTCACTGCTTACACCTTCAACAAAAAGATTGATCCTACCATAAGCATCCGTGAATTTAATGGCATTCCCTATAAGATTTGTCAATATTTGAGATAGTTTTGTAGGGTCTCCCATGACATAAGGTGATGAAGTCGGATCGACCAACACACCGAACTCAATATCTTTTTGATCTGACATTTGTGCAAAAGATGCCACGGTCAGATCGATGGTCTCGAATAAATGAAAAGGTATATGTTCGATCTCCATTTTTTCTGCATTCATTTTAGAAAGGTCCAAAACATCATTCACTATAGCTATAAGATTGTTAGATGAATTTTCGATCAAAGAGATGAACTCATTCTGGTCTTCTGTGGTCTCCATCTGTTTAAGCAGTTTTGTAAACCCTATAATACCATTGAGCGGGGTACGAATTTCGTGAGACATGGTAGATAAGAATTGACTTTTTGCCTCGGCTTCCTCTTCAATTTCTTTTCCCCTTTCCTGTAAAAGAGAAAAAATATGAGTAATATAACTATAAATTTCTTCTCTTTGTTGTATATTTATCCCCTTGTCATCATCTGCTAAATGATTGATACTATCTAGTACAGAAACAAGTGCTCTGTTTTCTCTTTTTTCTTTACGATGAGCAAACCATACATATCCTATGGACAACAGACTCAACACTACGATCACCAACAAAGAGATAAAAAGCCCTGGATCAGTAGCATCGAACTTTTCCCATTCTCTATAACTCCAATAACTACTAAGCATCAACAATAAAACAAGAGGTACTATACGGATAGACATATCTGGCAGATTTTTTTTCAACATTTCTTCCCTTTTATATATAATGCAAATATAATATATTATTATTTTAACATATTATCAAATATTTTCTTCTTTACCGGAATCACTAGCAAACTATCTAAGACAAGAAAATCATTTTTTAAATGATTAGTAGTGATGATCTCCTCTGCATCTACTTCATATAATGCAGCAATACTTTCGACAGTTTCTCCAAGTGCGACATTGTGAGAGATCATATGTGACTTAAAGACTTTCTTTTTGTCAGGTAACTGGTATCGTAAGTAAAAAGCATACACCTTTTCTATAGGAATCGTGATCTTGTAAGTGGATTTCTCTTGAGGTACCCTACCCTCTTTTAAACTTTTGTTCAGACTTAAAAGTGTTTCTTCCTTCATTTTTAATAAGCTTGCAATCTCTTTTAGTGGTGTTCCGGGAAGTACATTTACCTGTATGAGAGTATTTTCCAGCATATCATCTGTGTTATTGCTAAAGCCTAAAGTGGAATTTTCACCTATCATAGCAAGAAGAAGGATTTTCTTCATATACTGACGTGTTTCATGAGGCAGATATTTCAAATTTCCATCAATCAAAACACTTAATTCATCTGTTCTAGCACGTTTAATGGCCCTGCTTACACAGCCTTCTCCACAATTGTAGGCCATTGCTGATAAATACCATTTGCCAAACTGTTTATGAAGTGTATTGAGATAATCTATCGCTGCAGATGTAGCATTGACAGGATCACACCGTTCATCATAGCTCTGGCATACAGTCAAATTATACTCTTTTGCCGTTGCAGGCATGAACTGCCATAGACCTACAGCTTTTTTAGGAGAAACTGCATCTGTGGAAAACCCGGATTCTACCATAGAAAGATAGATAAACAGATCACTCACACCATCCTCTACAAGAAGTCCCTGCATTGTTGGCAATAACTCTTTACCTCTAAGTAAGGAACGCTTGTAAAATGATTTTAACTTCTTTTCATTTTTTGAGACAAAAGAGATAAACTCTTCATTATACAGATAAGATTCATCTACATCAAATTCATGAAATACATATGTATAGCTGGGGTACTTATGTTCCAATGAGATTGCATAAACGGAACTTACACATAGAGTATAGAAAAATAAAATACTTTTAAAATATCTTATCGTTCTATGCATATAGATCAGAACCTAAAAAGTCTTTGGGCATTTTGTGTACTTAACGTTTCGATCTCATTTCTGCTGATCGAAGAGAGTTCAGACATTTTATCTGCTACAAGGGTCGTATAACTAGGCTCATTTCTTTCACCACGATGAGGATGAGGCGTGAGATACGGTGCATCTGTTTCTATCACCAATTTATCTTGAGGAATTTTAGGATAGACATTGATCAGTTTTCTGGCATTTTTAAATGTCAATACGCCACCTATACCATAATAGAAATTCTTTTTAGCAAGTTTGAGCAAAGACTCATCGGCATTATAACAGTGTAATACACCTCCCTCTTCACCTGCATATTCATCAAGCAAAGCCAGACAATCCGCACTGGATTCTCTTACATGGACGATCAGTGGCTTTTTCAGCTCTTTTGCCCAAAGTATCTGATCTATAAAAACCTCTTTTTGCAATTTTTTCTCTATTTCAATTTCATCTTCTGACTCTGGCAATCTGAAATAGTCCAACCCGCATTCACCAATTGCAACACATTTTGGATGCGTCACATAAGGTTCCAAATACGTTCTGTCATATGCACGGGCATCATAAGGGTGCACCCCCACAGCAAAATAAATATTTTCATGTTGTTCAGCCAGCTCAACTGCCCTCTGCAATGTTTTAGGATCCGCCCCTGGTATAATGAACTTTTCTACACCTTTTTGTCTGGCATTTTCCAAAACCTGCTCTATATCGTCATTATACCGTTCATCATCCAAATGACAATGTGTATCTACTAACATACCTATACCCTGTATTTTTGTTACATTATAACAAAATTCTATTTTTTCATCTATGTTTCAACACAGCTGTAATATTAAATAAGATATAGTTAAGTCAAATTATAATTGAGAAAGGCAATTATGCATTCATTAACTATCATCTCTATCTTTGTTTTTATCGTCGTTTTAGTTATCTTTCTCGAATATAGAAATGAAAAAAAATATCAGGAAAATAAATGTCAAAAACGTCAAGCACCAACTACTAGTACTAAACGTACCACTTCTTCAGAAGAACCTAAAGTAGTCACTCCTAAACCTACACGAGTACCAAAACCTGAACCAGAAGTAAAACCCGAACATGTAGTGGAGGTCAAACCAGAACCAGAGGTAAAAGAAGAACCAAAACCTGAACCTAAAAAAGAAGTACCTGCAGAAACAAAAAAATTGCCTGAGGCGAATTATCCTCAGTTCACCCATGTTCGTCTAATAGAAATGGGACTTTCAGATGAAGAAGCACAAGAGTTTGTCGGTGAACTTATACCGCAGATTGAAACAGAGATCCCTCTTATAGAAGCAGCCATACAAGAAGGAGATTTTCATAAAGTAGAAAAATTGACACACGGGATCAAAGGTTCAGCAACCAACTTGGGTACAGGTGGCGTCGCAGACCTTTTGAGTGATTATAATACCTATGTAAAAACCGGGACAGATGCTGACATAGCCAAAGCGTACCTCGAACATCTCAAACACTATAATAATGAGCTCAAAGCACAATATGCTTAAGCTCTTAACTTTTTAGCAAACTCCAATGCTTCATCCGTAGGATTTTCTCCTGCAATGATCCTCGCTATTTCAGAAATACGACTCATATCATTGAGTACTTCTACCTTACTGTTCTGCCCTACTTTTGTTACGACAATATGTTGTCCCGCTTTTGCCGAAAGATGCGGCTGATGAGAGATCGCAAAAACCTGGTACACAGATGAGAGTTTATGTATCATCTCTGCTATCGCGATGGATTCATCACCACTCACATTGGCGTCTATTTCATCCAGAATAAGCACACCTTGCTTACTCTTATCCGCAGGGATCGTCGTTGCCATCAGAGCCAAACGTACACGGTTAAATTCTCCTCCACTCAGTGTGGCTGTTTTTGAAGATCCAAGCATCACCTCTATACTGTCCATTCCGCTTTCTGCTAAAGTTCCAGAGGAGAATACAAACGTCAGTGGAGGGAGTTTGAGAGTTCTCAAATACTCTGCTAAAGATTTTTCTAGCATCTTTGCTTCTTTTTGACGTGACTGAGAGAGTTTTGAAGCGATGATCTGTAACTCTGAAAACTCCAAAGCTAAAAACGATTCCAACATACTCTTGTCTTTTTCTATATTTTGATATCCGGAAAGTTCTTTCTCTTTAGATTCTTTATAGGCTAAAGCTTCTTCTATACTTCCATAACGGTTTTTCAGTGTTGTAAGGTCAGCTAGACGATCCAATACTTCTTCTACATTGACCTCTTCGAGTTCATCTGCAAGATTTTCTGTCTCTTCAAAATCAGCACGAAGTTGATTCATTGCATCACTAAATAGTGACCCGTCTTTATCTAAAAGCCTATAGACCTCTTCAACACTTGCTTCTAAAGAAAAAATGTCTGTGGCGCTTGAAAGTGCATCTTTTATCTTGTCAATACGAGAAAGCTGCTGTTTGATCTTGAGCAACTCTTCTTCTTCCCCTGCTTGCGGGTTGATAGAAGCTATTTTTTCTACTTCATACGTAGCATACTCTATGAGTTCAGCAAGCTTTGCTTCATCTTCTTTTATCTTTGAGAGCTCTGAAACTTTTTCTTTATAATTTCCATAACGTTTTCTATACTCTTTTAAAGACTTTTTAAACGTTTTATCTTTAGTTGTAAGCTGATCATCGATCATCTCTAACAGTGTTTCAGACTCAAAGCCGCCTTTGTCACGTACAGACAGATACTTGACATAAGGCAGAAACATTTCACTCAAAGCCTTTTTAGAGATATTTTGCCCATCTATAAAATAACGAAGCTTCTCTTTTTTAAGTGTTTTTAATGTCAGATCATTCTCAAGTTCATAAGCATCACTTTCTAATCCGAGTGGCTTAAGCAAATTCACTTCGCACAGTGCTGCCGCACCTTGCGTAGTGTATCCAAAACTGGAAAGTATCGCAGACATCAGTACAGATTTACCTGCTCCACTGGGTCCGGTTAAAACTACCAATCCATTTTCGAACTCTAATTCTACTTCATCAAAAGTAACAAGTTCACGCATATATAAACGTTCTATCAATTTTCATCACCCCATGAAAGTTTTTCTCTCAATACAGAGAAATAATTGCGTTCTTTTCTATGCAAAAGTTTTGCACCCCGTTTTGCACCCCTGATCACCAGTACATCTTCCGGAACCATCTCATAATCATCTTGTCCGTCTATCACTGCAATGACACGTTCTTCAGGGGAAGAAAGCTCGATCGTAAAATCAGCAGGAACAACTAGAGGACGCTGTGTTAAAGAATGTGCCAATATGGGTGTCATAATGAGTGCCTGTGTCAATGGATACATGACAGGACCGCCTGCTGCAAGATTATATGCAGTTGATCCTGTTGGTGTCGCAATGATCAGTCCATCCCCTTTATAGGTATTGAATCTTTCACCATCAATAGATGCATATATGGTTGCGATCTTCGAGACTACAGGACGTGTGATAACCACATCGTTAAAAGCAAAAAATGGCTCTTTTTGACCATTTTTTCTTTCTATATACCCTTCTATCATCATACGTTCATCTATGCGATATTCATCTCTGATCAGTTGTTCCAAAAACAACTCTACATCATCGATGGTCACATCAGCCAGAAAACCTAAATTGCCTGCATTAATACCCACAACAGGTTTATTATGTCCATGAGAACGACGCACCAGTGAAAGTAAAGTACCATCACCGCCCAAAGAGACTAAAAAATCTGATTTTTCACACATTTTTTCAAAAACCATCCCTTCTAGACCTACCCTCTGCGCTGAACGTTCTGCTAAGATCACAGAAATTCCTTTAGATTCGAACTGTGCCTTGATCCGTTCATAAAGTGTTTTTATCTCTGGGTCATTGGGTTTTAAAATAAACCCTGCAGTTTTTATCTGTGATAATTTTTCATTACTCATCTTTTTCCTGACTCTATTTAAAAAATATAATTGTTAGAGTAGCATAAATGTACTGTTAGTTTTTGAAAATATTTCATATTGCCATATTTTTAAGAGTGAATTTAACCCTAAACTACTTTTTGATATAATCGCGCCATTATAAACAGATAGGATAGTCATGAGAACACATTATTGTGCAGAAGTAAATGAAGAACATATTGGACAGGAAGTTACCGTTGCAGGTT
Organism: Sulfurovum sp. TSL6; assembly: GCF_019972115.1. Taxonomy (NCBI): domain Bacteria; kingdom Pseudomonadati; phylum Campylobacterota; class Epsilonproteobacteria; order Campylobacterales; family Sulfurovaceae; genus Sulfurovum; species Sulfurovum sp. TSL6. The sequence goes on from NZ_BPFJ01000001.1 coordinate 957,448, forward strand.
GGGTCTCTTCCCGTAGAGATCATGGTGGACTTATATTCATCGACCTTAGAGACAAAGATGAAGTAGTACAGCTTGTTTGTGATCCAGCAGACAATGCGAATGCGCATAAAATAGCTGAGGAAGTCAGAGATCAATTTGTATTGATAGCTAAAGGTAAAGTACGTGCCAGAGGTGAAGGGCTGGAAAACCCTAAACTTAAAACGGGGAAGATCGAGATCGTAGTTGACGATCTTACTATAGAAAACCGTTCTAAACCTATGCCTTTTGACCTCAATGATGAGAAAGTAAATGAAGAGATCAAACTTAAACACCGTTATTTAGAACTGCGTACACAAAGATCTTACGATATCTTCAAACTTCGTTCAAAAGCAACAATCGCTGCACGTAACTCACTTGATGAACTGGACTTCCTTGAAGTTGAAACACCTATCATTACCAAATCTACACCTGAGGGTGCGAGAGATTACCTTGTACCTTCGCGTGTACACCCTGGTGAATTTTATGCACTTCCGCAGTCACCACAGCTTTTCAAACAACTTTTGATGGTTGGTGGTTTCGACCGTTACTTCCAAATAGCAAAATGTTTCAGAGATGAAGACTTGAGAGCAGACAGACAACCTGAGTTTACGCAAATAGATGTTGAAATGTCTTTCTGTGATCAGGAAGACGTAATAGCAGTTGCTGAAAAACTGATACATAATGTATTTTCAGCATGTGGTTTTGACATTCCTACTACATTTAAACGTATGCCTCACTTTGAAGCGATGGAAAAATACGGTTCAGATAAACCAGACATGCGTTATGATCTGGCAATGGTAGATGTGATAGACATTTTTGAAAGATGTGATAATGAGATCTTCTCAAAAATAGCAAAATCTCCTAAGAAAAACCGTATTAAAGCACTAAAAGTGCCAAAAGGTGATGAGATCTTCTCAAAACGTCAAATGAAAGGTTTTGAAGAGTATGTACGTAAATTTGGTGCCTCTGGTCTTGGTTACTTCCAAATGAAAGAAGATGGTCTTAAAGGTCCACTTGCCAAATTCTTCACTGAAGAAGACATTCAGGCTATCATCGACAGATGTGAGCTTGAAGTAGGTGATGCTGTCTTCTTTGGTGCAGGTGAGAAAAAACTGGTATGGGATTATATGGGTCGCTTCCGTATCTATCTTGCAGAAACGATGGATATCATTCCTAAAGATACGTTTGAGTTCTTATGGGTGATGGACTTCCCTATGTTCGAAGTGGAAGAAGGTAAGGTTAAAGCACTTCACCATCCGTTTACACAGCCAAAATCACTGGATTATGAAGATATCGAAGAGATTGAGTCTATCGCTTATGACATCGTACTTAATGGTACAGAGCTCGGTGGTGGGTCTATCCGTATCCATAAAGAAGAGGTTCAATCAGAGATCTTTAAATTGCTGGGTATCGATGAAGAAGAGGCTCAAGAGAAGTTTGGATTCTTACTTGATGCACTCAAATTCGGTGCACCGCCACATGGTGGTTTTGCCCTAGGTCTTGACAGACTGATCATGCTTATGACCGGTGCTTCAAGTATCCGTGAAGTCATCGCATTCCCTAAAACACAAAAAGCACAGTGTCTTCTTACACAAGCACCAAGCTTTGTAGATGCAGAACAGCTTAAAGACCTGAGCCTTAGAATCAGACAAACACCAACAGCATAAAATAAAGGAAAAAGAAACTATGAAAAAACTATTTTTAATCATTGGCGCACCAGGTTCAGGGAAAACAACTGACGCAAGCATCATCGCTGAAAAAAACAGTGATACTATCGTACACTACTCTACTGGTGATATGCTAAGAGAAGAAGTGGCAAGCGGAAGCGAACTGGGTCAAACGATAGAAAGCTACATCTCTAAAGGTGCACTTGTACCACTGAACATCATCGTCGATACCATCGTATCTGCTATCAAAAATGCTCCTGTAGACAATGTTCTTATCGATGGTTACCCAAGAAGTACAGAGCAAATGACAGCATTTGATGAACTTGTATCTAAAGAAGATGACATTGAACTTGCATCAGTGATCGAAGTAAGAGTAAGCGAACAAGTAGCTAAAGACAGAATCCTTGGCCGTGCTGCAGAAGCTAAACCAGGTGAAGAGCGTTCAGATGACAGCGTAGAAGTATTCTTCGACAGAATGAAGATCTATACTGATCCATTGGCTGAAATTCAAGCATTTTACACTGAGAAAAACTTATTAGAAGTGATTTCTGGTGAAAGAACGCTTGAAGAAGTCGTTGCAGATATGGAAGCATTCGTAAAGAGCAAAATCTAAAACAAACTACCCACTTCTCTAGTGGGTAAACCAGCATCTTTTAACTTTTAGACTATATACAATTTCCCTCCAATTTTCTCAAAATATAACTTAATTTTATTTATTTTATATTCTAAAATTATAAAACAAGATAATATTATACAATTATTAAAAGAGATAATATAAAATAGTTAAATATCCTTTAACATTCAATATAATTTAGATACTATAAAAAATCTACATTAACTAACAAGGACAAGGTAATGAACATAAGAACAACAAGAACATTAGGGAAATTGATCACACTTTCACTCATCACTTCAACGATGATACATGCAACAAACGGAGATAATCTTATCGCTGTAGGTACTAAAGCAAGAGGTATGGGTGGTGTTGGCATTGCTATGAGTCATGGTGCAGAATCTGCATTAAGCAATGGTGCACTTATAACAAGTGTGGAAAGCAATGAAATCGGGTTTGGTGGTACGGTGTTTATGCCAGATATTAAAACAGAAATTAAATCTAGTTTTTTTGCTGATGGTGAGCTCACAAGTGATGCAGATATGAATATGATTCCAGAAGTATCACTTGCACATAAGATCGATGAAAATTGGTACATAGGTGTTGGTATGTGGGGTACTGGTGGAATGGGTACTGATTACCAAGACAATGAGCCACAAAATGCTTCTACTGGAACATTTGGTAACTTTAGAATGGTTACAAACCTTCAACTTATGCAGTTTGGTATACCTATCGCCTATAAAACGGGTGGATTAAGCCTTGCCATCACACCTGTACTTCAATATGGAAACTTAGATATTAATTACGTCATACCAGCAAATGGATTTGGAGCGGGACCAGCTACCGATCAACATATAGGTGCTGGACTGGCACAGGACTTTGGTTTTGGATATAACTTGGGACTTGCCTATGACTTATCAGCAAATGGAGTAGACGGTCTTACTTTAGGTGCAATGTATAAATCTGCCATAGAGATGGATTATGATTATCAACTCACTAATGCTGTTGCTCCATTTCAAGCATTTGGTCCAGCTCTTCCTATAACAGATACACTTGAACAACCTGAAGAATTTGGTGTAGGTATCGCATATAGTATGGGTCAGCACACTTTAGCATTTGATTACACAAAAATAAAATGGTCTGATGCTAAAGGCTATAAGGACTTTGGTTGGGATGATTCTGATGTTTACGCAGTAGGTTATCAATATACAGAAAACGAATGGACCCTAAGACTAGGCTATAATCATGCAGATTCCGCGGTAGTAGAAGTACCGGAGGCAAGACTAAACTTCTTTAACCTTTTAGGATTCCCTGCAACTGCAGAAGACCACTATACAGTGGGTGCTAGTTACGAATTCAGCAGACAGTTTTCTCTTGATCTAGCCTATGTGTATCAAGACAATAATAATGAAACATATGATGTAAGTGCCTTATTTGGACCAGATGCAACTGTAAGCACTGATCATGCAGAAGACAGTGTTTCTTTCCAGTTAGCCTATAAATTTTAATCACTGATCTAACTTTTAGATAGAGATGCTTTAAGCATCTCTTCTAACCTCTTATTTGCATTTAATCTTTATTCTTCTCAACTTCAATGTTAGTATCTATGTTCTTACTTTGTATTGTTTAACTTGTTTTCTACATCTAATATTGTCATCACATCCTGATCTTGAGTGGAAATCATAAGTTGTAGATCCCCGTGTCAAGCACGAGGATGACGTAAATGTACTTTGTTCGCAGAGCAAGGATAATGTAGATCGAAATAAATCTGAAGCAAATCCTTACTCTTTATCGTCTTTTTTCTTTTTAGACTTTTTCTCTTTTTTAGAATCTGACTTATCTTTATTTTTTTCTTCTTTAATACTATCTTGTATTTTTTGATCTTTTGTAGTGTCTAATTGCTCTTGTTTCTTTTCTTCTTTTTCTTTCTGTATCTTAGCCAATTCAAGTTTGAAACTTGTGCCTTTATCTTCTTTGATCTTTAACGCTTTTTCATACGCTTCAATAGCTCTATCCAGGTCTTTTTTCTGAAACTGCTTGTTACCCATGTTATGTAGGTTTATGAAATCACGTTCAGCTTTTGCTTTTTCATATTCGTGATCTATGGCATCTTCAGTCTTTAAATTTAACAATGCTTTTACTTTATCGATCAAGCTGCTTAATGTCATCTTATGCTTCTCATCAGTCTCTGTTTCAGATTTATTAGGGAAGAATGACTTGACCTTATCTATAAATGTAGTAGTATACCCTGTTACTTTATTTTCTTCTTTACTCTCATCTTCTTCATACTCCGAAGTACCTTCTGTCTGTACGAGTTTCTTCTCTTCATCTTCTGTTTCTTTTTTGCGAGGGAAATATGACTTGACATTATCTATCAGAGTGCACCATGTAGTCCTGTCTGTTTCTTCACACTCATATCCTTCGTATAGCAGCGTATCATCATGATGTGTTATTTCTTTCTTATCCTCATCCTTTTCTTCTTTTTTTCTAGGGAAAAGTGACTTAAGATTATCCGTCAAAATACACCATGTACTACTCCGATCTTTATCTTCAAATTCATGGTCATGTGGCATCAAGGCCTTTGCATTATCCATCAATACAGGGATGAAGTACAATGAAACCAGTGTAGCCGCTATACTTCCAAAAATAAGTGCTACACCTAATCCACCGAAGATAGGATCTGTTGCCAGCAATAAACTACCGAGGATGATGGCAATAGCAGTAAGCATGATAGGTTTTGCACGTGTAGCTGTTGCAACGGCTATGGCTCTTTTCTTCTCAAGACCTTCATGGGCGATCAAAGACTTTGAAAAGTCTATCAGCAGTAATGAACTTCTAGCACTGATCCCCATCAGTGAGATAAAACCTATTAGAGATGTCGCCGTAAGAAAGAAATGTGTATCTGCTGCATAGAGTGATATCTTATCAGTGATCCAATGCCCTACAATAACCCCTATTATAGAAAGGAAACTCCCCACAAGAACAATACCGCTTAAAGCAAAAGATTTATAATACACAACCATCAGCAAAAACATCAACACCAAAGCAGCGATAAATGCACCACCCAGATCCCGGAAGGTATCAAGAGATACTTTCATTTCACCATCCCAGCGTATAAGTACTTCATCCCCAGTCTCTTTGTCTACTGCGATCAAATCAAACATATAAGTGTTGATTCCTGGCACTTTACTCAAAGTATATTCATCTTTAAGTAACTCTAGCATCTTTTCTCTGGCTTCAAGTAAAGGATATACTTGACTTACCATATCACATTCTGCAGTGATCGTCACCATATTTTTAAGGTTTTTTCTAAAAATAGTAGGACTGGAGTCCGCACTTTTTACCTCAACTACTTCACTTATAGGTACCATCATTCCTTTATCATTCATAAGCTCTAATGAAAAGAGTTTATTGAGCAAAGAAGTTTCTGTATCTTCGTCAACTACACGTGTTTCATCATCAAGTCTCAGAAATATAGGAATTTGGTCTTGCTGGTTTTTTGTATTTTTCTCAGCTATGGGCATCCCTTTGAACGCAAGATAAATGATCTGGTTGACCTGCTCCACATTAAGTCCGCTTAATATGATCTTTTCCTTGTCCGGTACAAGATTATATTTGGTATAGATGTCATCCTGCATTACATCGACATCAACCAGTCCTTCTGTATCTTTAAGTATCTTCGCGACTTTAGCGGACATTTTTCGTAATGTACTCTCATTTTCATTATAGAGTTCCACAACGATCGTTGCTAAAGTTGGAGGACCCGCAGGCATCTCAATGAATTTGATAGAAGTATGAGGGACTATATTTCCACATTCATTTTGGATAAGAGGCCGTAAACGATGTGCCATCATATACGTAGGTTCATCACGATCATTTTTGTTTGTAAAATTAAGGACTATCTCTGCCTGGTTCTTCATCCTTTTAAGTGCACTTCCCTTGACCAGTCCTGCATAATCAAGCGGTGCCCCCTGCCCCAGATACACCTCCATATCTGTGATCTCTTTTTCTTGTTTCAAATAGTTGACAATACATGTTGTAACGGATTGTGTTTCTTGAATAGATGCATTTGTAGCAGTATCGACATAGATACTCATAGTATTAGCACTCTTCCCTGGAAGCATACGGGCAAGTACCAGTTTCGTAGGTATCATCATGACTGCAGCTCCCATAGAGAAAAGAACAATGAGAGTCACGATCCACTTGTTACGTTTGCTGTTAATGATGTTATAGACAATTTTTTCCATCAATTCTCGTCCTCAACACTCTTTGGATGACTTTCAAACTTAATAAACTTACGGGCTAGATATGGAGCAAAAACATACGCAACAAAGAGTGAAATAGCAAGTGCAACCGGTACATTCAGAGGAATAGGCTTCATAAATTGTCCCATCATACCTCCAACAAATCCCATAGGGATCATCGTAAGCATAATAGCGATAGTTGCAATGTTTGTTGAAGGACCTATCTCATCAGTTGATTGGATGATGATCTCATCAAATTCAAGTTCTTCAGATTCTTTAAGATGCAGTCTTCTATGTATGTTCTCAATCACAATGATCGCATCATCAACGATCAGTCCCAAACTCAGGAGGAATGCAAACAGGGTGATACGATTGATCGTCTGATCGGTCATTAATGCAATAAAAAGTGTGGTCGCAAGTATCATAGGTACGGCAATGGTCACAACCAATGATTCTCTCCAACCAAGGAAAGGTACCAGGATCAATGCAATAATAAGTATAGTGATCTCTAAGTGATGTACAAGTTCATTGACCGCTTCATTCGCCCGTGTACCATAATTACGTGTCACTATAAACCCAACGCCATGGTTCAACAACTTTTCTTTATTCTTTTGTATCTCCTCTATCGCTCTTTGTGCTATATTTACGGCGTTGGTTCCTTTCAGTTTAGCTATGGTCATAGTGATCTGGTCCCCAGCATCACGAAATAGAATCGGTCCAGGTTCTTCTTTATCCTCACCAGAGGCATCTTCTTCTCCTGGCGTATATTCCTGGTAAGTAATGGAAGCTGAATCATAATTTTGGATATCGTAGTTATATTCCACTTTGGCAATATTTTTCAGATAAATAGGTGATCCTCTATACTGGGCAATGATTAATTCATTAAGATCTTCCACATTATCCAAGGCATTTTGCACACCAAAGACGATAAGCTTGCCTTCTGAAGTTCTTGTGTCTATCTCCGGTGCATTCGTGGAAATAGACCTGACAGATTGTGTCACCTGCCCTAAAGAGATGTTATAAGCAGAGAGTTTATGCAAGTCTATCAAGATATTGAACTGTGGTTTCTTCACACCTTTGAGTGTGGTTTTTGCTACATTATCAAGAGCATTAATATCTTGTTGAAGCTCACGTATGATCTTATAAAGATTGATCGTATCGATCTCTTTATTGCCTGCTTTATAAAATGCTACGGTAAGTATAGGGATATCGATATCGATGTCAAAAGGTTTGACCAACGGAGGCATGGTACCTTTGGGAAGTTGATCCATGTTTTGCATGACTTTATCATAAAGTTTGAGGTTGGATTCTTCCCTGTTTTGACCGATAAAATACTGTACGTTGATCATACCAACATTATTCATCGCAGTACCGTAAACATGTTCTACACCTTTAATCTCACGTATACGTCTTTCAAGAGGTTTGATGATAACATTGGTGATCTCACTAGGTGTAGCCCCAGGTATAGCAACGATGATAGAACCACCGCTCACTTCTATCTGAGGATCTTCTTCCCTAGGCATGATCTGCAAAGAGAGAAACCCCAAAAGTAAAATAGCAACAGCTAATACAGGGGTAAGAGGATTACTTAAAAATCCTTTTGCAAGATGTCCGGCAATATTATTTATTTTATACACTTCCATATATAAAGTATATCAGTTCTACGCATAAATATAAGTAGTATTAATCAAATTAGTTATGATTAATCAATGTTTAATTCATAATTATTTCTTTTAGAGTCACTTTAACATTTTCCCCTAAGGCATTTACATTATAACCACCTTCTAAAAAAAATACAAAAGGAACATCTGCACTATCCAATATGAGCCTGACTATGCGTCTTATACCTTCAGTCGTGATGTTAAGCTGTGCCAAAGGATCACTTTCATGCAGATCATACCCTGCTGAAACTAAAATGACGTCAGGGTTAAAGCCTTTGACAAAGGTAGGCAGATCATTTTCATAGATATCGAGTAATTCGATGTCAGTGCTTCCTGCCATCACTGGAAAGTTCGCAGTATATCCACTGCCTTTACCCTCACCTATATCTGATTTGGCACCTGTACCAGGAAATATATAAGCCTGGTGTGAAGAAAAATAAAATACTGAATCATCATCATAAAAAATTTCTTGTGTTCCATTGCCATGATGCACGTCGAAATCTATGATCATCACTTTTTCATACCCTATACTCTGTGCATATCGTGCAGTTATAGCGATGTTATTGAAAAGGCAAAACCCCATGGCTTGTTCTGGTCTGGCATGATGTCCAGGAGGTCTTACGGCACAAAAAGCCCGTTCGAATTCTCCAGATCTTATACCATCCAACGCCACAACTCCTGCCCCTGCAGCCATTCTTGCTGCATCAAAAGAATCACTACTGCAAACAGTATCAGAATCTATACTTCCACCATATGCACATATATGCTTTATATTTTCGATGTGATCAGCAGAATGTACAAGTTCCAGCATATCTTCTGAAGTACTTATAGGAGATTTTAATACCAATGATGGATGCAATGGTTCAATGGCCTTATTAATAGCCTTCAGACGCTCTGGAGACTCGGGATGCATTGCACCCGTATTATGCTGTAGATAGATATCATCAGTTATATATGCTACTTTCATGACACTATTATACTCTATTTTTCAGTAGTGCTATCTCCTCTTTTAATGTTTCTATCTCTTTTTTAAGTCTTGCATTCTCTTTCTTTAAGCTATAGGGTTCTTTATTTTCTTCTTGAACGATAGAATTTTTTACCTTTTTCTCAACATCATCATCTAGTAAAATATAGACGACATCTTTACCGTTTTCTACTACTGTCTCTGTTGGAACTTGACCTGATTTGGTCATTTTCACCACATTGAATATACTTAATTTATGTTTTGCCGCATATGCTTTAATACTTAATTTTTTCATCATGATCCTCACAATTTATTTACTTTACTAAGATATAATAGGACAAATTTCATAAGGATTACCACATGTACATTAAAAAATTAAACCCAATGATGCTATTACTTCTCATCTCTCTTTCTTTTACTCAATTTTCATTTGCAAAACCAGCTGTCCAACTCAATGCAGATGTTGATGCAGCCATCAAAAAATTTGAAAAAGAAGTGGTAGGGGGACCAGAATTTCTTTCAAAAGTCAAAGGTTATCTTGTCTTTCCTTCTGTCATAAAAGGTGGATTTATCTTTGGAGGTGAGTATGGAGAAGGTGCCCTACGCGTAAATGGGACTACAAGACACTTTTATAGTATGACATCCGCTTCCATAGGATACCAAGCAGGTGTGCAAGAGCACTCGGTCCTCATTGCCTTCCTTTCAGAAGCCTCTTTAAACAATTTTATTCAAAGTAACGGATGGGAAGCCGGTGTAGATGGTGCTATCACTGTGGCAGACTGGGGTAAAAATAAAGATATCTCCTCTATCAGTTATGAAAAACCTATTGTTGCATTTATCTACGGTGCAGAAGGCTTAATGTTAGGTGTCAGTATAGAAGGTACAAAATTCCAAAGAATCATACCTAATTAAATTTTTATTTCATTCTTTTGATGGAGATACTCCTCCATCAAACATACTTGCATTCTCTTATCCATACATTTTAAATTCTTCTCATTACCTTCTTTATATGCCTGTTTCTTTTTTATACATTCGTTCTACTTACTTTAATTATCTTTTGTGTTATAATAATATAATACCAATAAATAAGGACAAGTGATGAAAATATTGAAGTATATACCTATGTTATTTGTAATACTTTTAGCATTTACAACTACCTCTATGGCGACACTAAATTCTAAAAGTGAAATTGACAGGGATGCAAATGATGCACTCAGAACATTTTATAAAGAAGTCAAAGGTTCCAAAAAATATTTGGAACATGCGAAGGCTTACCTTGTCATCCCGGACATTAAAGAAGTAGGATTTTTTGTGGGTGGGAAATATGGTGAAGGTGCACTGCGTGTAGGTAACTCCACTAAAGCATATTACAGTATCACCTCTGCCTCTGTTGGTTTCCAAATGGGAGCACAAATGTATAATATGATCATCGCTTTTACTTCTGATGCTGCACTTAATAAATTCCTTCTATTAGACGAAGATGAATGGGAAACAGATGTAGATGGTAAAATAGCTATCGCAGAGTGGAACTCTAAAGAAGAGCTTGATGATGTTGATTATGATGATGATATGGTTGCTTTTATCTATGATTCAAAAGGAATGATGGGTAGCTTTACAATGGAAGGTACCAAATTTGAAAGAATCAAACCCTAATGAAAACTACACCTGAAGGACAAATAATGAAACTATTGAAAACTCTACCCCTTGTATTGGCTATGCTTCTGGCATTGACTGCTAACTCTATGGCTTTAGATGACACAGCTGAAGAAATTGATAATGATGCGAATGAAGCACTCATAGTGTTCTATAAAGAAGTAAATGGCGGTAAAAAGTTTTTAGACAATGCAAAAGGCTACGTCGTATTTCCTGAGGTAACCGAAGGAGGATTTTTTCTTGGCGGTAAATATGGCGAAGGAGCACTGCGTGTAAATGGTGTGACTGAAGGGTACTACAGTATTACATCTGCATCGATGGGAATGCAAATGGGGGTGCAACAATATTCTTTGATCATAGCCTTTACATCAGATCAGGCACTCAAAACTTTTATGCGGGATGATGATTGGGAAACTGAAATTGATATAAATGTCGCTATGGCTGAATATAATGCTGAAGAAGAAGCAGATGATGTTGACTTTGGTTCCAATATGGTTGGATTTGTATTTGATTCTAAGGGGATGATGGGTAACTTTTCATTTGAAGGTACTAAATTTGAAAGAATAACACCTGATAAAGACTAGTGGTTAAAACGATCTTTATAAGAACACTTCTGGCAGAGCTCTTCCACCGCTTTGCCTTCTTTGAAACCCTCTAACATATTTACCGCACGTTTTGAAGTTAAAATTTCATACAGCGTATTTTTATGCAAGTCTCCAAGTTCTATGATCCCATCACAATCCAAACAACAGGGTACCACTTTCCCACTGGCCAGGATAGCCACATGTGATTGTAAGCCCTGGCATGTGCCATGACCGTATACTTTATTGTTTAAAGAGGGCCATTCAAAGTAGTTGTCAAAATGTACAAGGATTTTAGAGGCTAGACGCAGTGACTTCGGTTTCTCTTCATAAATAGTGTGTAGATCAAGCTGGGTATCAAAAGCAGACGCAAGTTTTTCAAAGAGTGTTTCATTAAATGTTCGTTCACTCATCATCTCATCTAAATTCCATACACGCAAATTAATAAAAAGGTCTTCTTTCCTGTTCAGCTTAGCTTCACATAACGCAAGTACGGGATTCATGTACTGTTCAAATGTAATAGAAGTATCATTTTTATTGTAACTATTGAGTGAAATGTTGATCTGTTTGACACAAGGATGGAAAAGTGTATCATAAGAGTGTTTCTTTAAAAAGTATCCGCTGGTTGTCAGCATCGCTTTAAGCCCATGTTTATGGATAATATCTAAATAAGCATCCAAGTTAGAGAGTGTAAGAGGATCACCTACCACATGACAAGCGATCTCTTTGGTATACGATTTGGCTTGGTTGACCATGGATTCAAAAAAGTCCAGATCCATCTCTTTAGTGGGTAACGCTTTTGTAGGACAAAAGCTGCAGGAGAGTCCACATACATTTGTAAGCTCGATGTAAATACGGTAAAACTTCATAGAGGGTTATTTCATACAGATAGAAAGGTCAGTGATATTTTTTGCACGATTCACACAGGGTATGCGAGATTGCAGATCTATAAGTTCATCTTCTATTTTATCGAGTAATATATTTTTTCGTTTCTCATCCCAAAGTATAATGTCCTCATCCTTCTCTCTTCCCATTTGAGCCTTCATTTGACTAAAATGTTCCATACATTGATTGGCTGTAAAAGGGTCTTCAACTGTCTGTAGACATTCTCGTGTTTTCATCATAGATCTTAAGAGCTTAGGTAAGAGTTTCTTTTGTCTTTTATAAATATCTTTAGAAATGTGGTTAATAAACTTTCTCCTCTCTTCATCTTTTATCTCGCTGCTACTGTAACTTTCATTCATATCACTGAGACCAAAAGCAGTTTCTTTTAACATTTTATAAAAATTTTCAGCTTTATGTACATTCTTGGTTTTAATATCATGTTTAAAAAGCGCAAACTCTTTTACAGGGAAATCAGGGACGCCACACGCTTCATTGGAAGTATTTATATCAAAAATGACTTTAGTTGCCTCTTTTACATACAAAACATCTAGTACATGGGACTCTAACTTAAGAACAATATTTTTATAAATGCATTTTTTTATACTTGCTCCCTCCCACACATCACAAAGAACACCGGCAACAGTTTCCTCTCCTGTTTTAGTAAAAGAAGCTGTTTCATCATGACCATGGATATCATAAGAGCTTTTTTTACGTTCCAATAGGTGTTCTTTTGTATAATCAGCAGTGATGACTGTATCTTTTGTATGTTTTTCCAATCTCTTTACATGCTGTTTATGTTTTATGGCGCCCGTAGTCAATACTACTCCGCTCTCTTCTTCCAGCTTCACTTTACCCCAGTCCTTAAAACGCAATTTTGCCTTACCTTTTATACTGAGATTTGTTTCAGGGGTCAATTGTGTTCCGCCACTGATCTCATAAAGAACCATACCTGATTCTACTTCAAATGGATGTGTTGTCACTTCTGCTTGCAGAAATGTAACCCCTCCAATGAATAAAATCTTTTTCATATGATGCCCAATAGACATAAGCTTCCTTATCTGCAGATGATACATTAATGAGAGTATTGTAACATAATTAAAAACTATAAGAGATATCTACAAACAACATGTCGTTATCTTTAATAGCATCAAAACTTAAAGTCCCACCTATATAATCTACAGCTCCGATATTCGTATTGATCCCCTCACCTAGTTCATACTTTATCCAAGCCCTCTGAAAACCACCTTCATCAAATTTTTCACCGTTCATAAATATAAGATAATTTGCCGTCAGTGTTGCATGCATAAAGTCAGAGCTTATACGAAATGCATGTTGATAACTATGTTTATTTAATGGATTGAGTTCTTTCATAACTCTTTGATCATACTCACCGATATCTTTATGCACCAAATCATAGGAGATCATTGTATCGGCTATACCTTTATATTCAAACCCCAAAAGCAAGTCTCTTCTAGTGAATTCCTCCTCACCTGTTGTTGAATATTTGAGTCCATCAAAATATGCGAATTCTGTTTTTAATAACCAAGATCCATGAAGTACATTCAATGCCGTACCAAACATATTGATTTTATCATGTTCTATGATGCTTGTTTGACCAGAGGAGACAATATATCCTTCATCATCACGTATGCGTGCTGCATAAAAATTGATGTCCCAGCCTGTAAATTCACCACCTACAGAAAGTGCATAGCTTACATCAGAGTATTCTTTATCATCAGGAGCGGGTAATGGTGCAGGATAAAAAACCGAGCCAAAAGGCGGTCTCTTAGTAAAACGTTGTTCCAGTATCGCAATGGGTGTTACTCGCCAATCTCCTATGAAATAGTCAAATTTCGCCATACTTACAGGTAGACGCAGGTTTTCTATATCTACCATACCTGGTCGACGGTTATCCAAGGGGTTAAGTATATCTGTTACCCGTATAGTATCACTTCTCCCCCATACAACAACCTGACGCCCTAGTTTCATGTCAAAATTATCTGTAATGGTTCCTTGAATGTAGGCATCAAAAAGCTCTACTTCACTTCTAAGTTCATTTAACTCGTCTTGTGAGAACTTATCACTTCCCCGAATGTCATACATAGCATCATAATAGGCTTTAGCATTCGTTTTAAATTTAAAACCATTTTCAAACTTATGTTCATAATCCAACTGAAATGAACTTTTGAAAGATGAGATATTGTCATGAGGTTTATCCGTATAGAGTGAATATACTGCTTGTTGCGTTAATTTTCCGGTAACTCCTGGCAATGAATATGTCGTATCTTCTACTTCCATCTCAATACCTGCGGTGGAAGTATCATCAAAACCATCTAGTAATGCATCTTCATCTGTATTTTCTTTTTCATCCATACTGTCAAAAGGAGTATCATCAAAACCACTTAATGCTTCATCCAGCTCATTTGCGTGACCTCCAAGGCTCAATAGGACTATGGCTGTAAATACTGAAAAACGTATGCTATACAACTACAGCCCCTTCTCTAGTCTACGCGTGGTAAACATATTGTCATCAATGGCCCTATTGAGTTTTATGTTAGAAAACTTCAAGAGGGTTTTGTGTAGAGTACTTTTACCTTTTTTTGTTGTCATCGTCATCTCATCAATAAGCCAAACTCCACCTTGTTTATGAAGTTTCTTAACATCCAGATATTTTTTCCTGTTATTTTTCATAAACCCGATAGAACGAACCACTACATAATTATCCTGTCTTACAAGTGCTATACTTTTTGTATATCCTGACTCTTTCACTACTTCAGATGTACGAGGTATGGCTTGTATCATCCATGCCTTGTTTCCTCTTACCTTTGTCTCTTTGAGTAATTTAAAATCATAATCTTCCAAATCTCTATCAGTCATATCAAAATAGGAAAAGTCTGATCCCATAAAGCTCGAACTTTTGTCTGAAGTCGGAATACGTTTCACTTTTTTAAGCGCTGGAAGGTAAAGCCACTGGTCGTCATCTCTACTCGAATCATCATAATCATACGTCAAAAAAGCTGTGTTCTTTACATCTGCGGGACTCTTAAAAAACATGATACGGTATTCATCTTCTCCAAAATCTTTTCCATAGGATTTGATATCTCGATCTCTTGTATTACCATTTTTATCTATAAGTACCATAAGCATATCTTGTTCCAATGTTTGACCATCATCTCTGGCATCTACTTTTTCCATAATGGCTCTTGCTTTTGGATCATCTGCAAAAAGATTGGTTGTTAGTAGTGTAGCCCCTAATGTAAGTGCTAATAATATTTTTTTTCCAGTCATTTATTCTCCTTTGATTATTTGATCCATCCGCGTTTTGCGATCACGATCATGAGTGCAGGAGCAAGTAACAGGTCAGCTAAAAGTGCCAATACGATCACAGAGCCTGTAAGCAGTCCAAAGTTTTGTACAGAGATCATATTTGCCATCATGTATGCGTAAAAACCTAATGATAAAACTATCGTGGTGATCACCATCGCTTTACCTGTTGTAAAGAAGGTTTGCTCTATGGCTTTGGCACTGTCCCCGCTCTCCAGGTAGTATCTTCTAAAATTGTGTAGGAAGTGTATAGTGTCATCCACCGCAAGTCCTATAGCAATAGAACCGATAAGCAGTGTGAACATATCGAGTGGAATATGGGCAAAATACATCAATAATAATCCCATAATGATAGGTGTTAAGTTCGGTATCATACTGATAAGCCCTATGCGCACGGAACCCAAAATAAGCATCATCATAAAAGTAATACCAACAAAGGCGATGAAATAACTTGTCACTGATGAACTTACGGCATGAGAGAAAGTATTGATCAGTAGAGGGATCATCCCTGTGGTCACAATGACATCATCAGGAAATGTTTTTGTTGCTATTTCTTTGACATATCCCAACACTTGCGTAGCACGTACAGCATCTGTCCATGGAAGTTTAATACTGATACGTGCTTTAGAAATCTGGCTGTCTACCACATCTTCCAAATCATCTGAACCTGAGTTTTCAAACAGTAACAACTCTTGAGAAACAAGGTCAGCATTGTCTGGAATTGTATAATAGGTTTCTTTATTTTCATGCAATGCTCTGTTGGTCTCTTTAACAATCGTTGCCAGAGAGACCACTTTTCCTATATGTGTATAGTTATCCACATACTGTTCCATCTCTTTAGAAAGCTTATTGAGTTTTTCAAGTCTTATCGGGTCATTCCAGCCATTCTCTTTTTGTGTATCTATGATCAGCTCTATGGTCACTGAGCCGTTGAGTTTTTCGTCTATCGTTTCTGTAGAGATGCGGTCATAACTGTCCGGTTGGAACCATTTAAGTGGATTATGTGAAAGCTCTATCTTTATAGCCGCAGCCAATGCCACGAATACCAATACGGTACTAACTACAATAATACTTTTATAATGATTAACAGGAATCACAGCAAGTTTTTTCATAAATCTATCTAGTTTACCCGCTTCAGTTTTCACCTTTTGTTTCATTTTAGTAATACTTAAAAGTGCAGGAAGTAAAGTAAGTGTTAAAAATAATGAGATCATCACTCCAAGTGAAGCAAACCTACCCAAATCTGATATAGGCGCTACTTGAGAGCCAGAAAATGATCCCACACCGATCGCAGTGGTCACAGATGTCATGGCAATAGCCAGTCCCGAGTGTTTCAGTGTGTATATAATGGATGCTTTTTTATTACCAGATGTATTGAACTTATCAAAAAAGATAGAGAGTATGTGTACTGTTGCACCAATACTGACAGCTAAAAGAAGTGACGGAACAATTTGTGTAGGAAGCTTAAAGGCTACCCCGCTCCATGCCATGGTACCTACCGTTGCGAGCAAAGAAAGAATGATCACGATCAGTGGATAAAATACTGCTGAGGCACGTCGAAACATGACAAATAAAAAAACAAGTATGATAAGAAAAGTAATACGCATGAACTTTTGCATATCTGCCTGCATTTGCGATTTGAGAGCATGGTTCACAGAGGGGGAACCTGCTACGTATATCTCCACTCCCTCTTTTTTATACTTTTGGGTTATGGCTAATACTGCTGAGACCAACTGTGCATTTTCTCTATCGGTTAAAAATGCTCTTTCTTTGGTTTCACTTGCTCCTATTCCTGCATCTTCTTCAAAACCTTCATCAAATGCATCAATATCTGACACCTTTTCTTCACCTTCATGAGAGTAAGCATCAGTCTCTATGATCAACGTAGTCATCTTTCCATCTCTACTGATAAAAAGATCTTTATAAAAGTGTGATGTGAGTGCACGCTGTTTAATAGCCTCTACTTCTTCTTGTGTAGTAGGAAAAGGTTCTAATAGATCATCAGTGATAAGTTTATCTCCCTCTCCTCTGGTATTTCTTACGTTATACAATGAAGTGATATCATCTACAAAAGGTACATTTGATTCAATCTCTTCATGCAGTGTTTTAAGTGTTTCAAAAAACTGTAGCGTAAAGATA
The DNA here is from genome assembly GCF_019972115.1 of Sulfurovum sp. TSL6. NCBI lineage: Bacteria > Pseudomonadati > Campylobacterota > Epsilonproteobacteria > Campylobacterales > Sulfurovaceae > Sulfurovum > Sulfurovum sp. TSL6. Next base: position 975,197 of record NZ_BPFJ01000001.1, read on the forward strand.
TTATCACTTTTAAGGGCCACAATCACTCGCTCATCACGTCCAAACTGAGCTCTGAAATCATTATATTCCAAAAGTACAGGATCGTCATCATGCATAAACCCTTCTGTAGAAGTGTCCATCTTTATCTGTGGAACATGAGAGAGAGGGAAAGCTAAAAGTATGACAATAAACATGATAACTTTTAGGGGATTGTCATATATAAATGCTCCCATCTTTCCCATGAGATTTTCTAGCTTGTTATGCATTACTATCCTTTTTTTCATAAATATATAGTCATATTATTTACTGTTTATGTATTTTATTATTATTACTTTATAACTATGTTATAAGTGTTACTAATTATTATTTTATTTTTTGATACTCTTTATCTTGATAAAATATCAGTGCCTCACTGTATGTATCAGAGCCTTTAACCATAAAACTCATAGATATCAACATACTGCATAAGCTCACACTGAATATCTAGTTACGTAATATTAAACTTTTCCTTTTTCATACCATTTTCTAAGCCATGCATCCATCGGGTACATGATACGGTAAATAGCAGGAACCACTAAAAGCGTCAAAATAGTAGAACTCATTAATCCTCCAATGATCGCCAGTGCCATAGGTGCATTACTCTCATGCCCTGCGCCGCCTCCAAATGCCAAAGGAAGCATCGCACCTATCATGGCAAAAGTGGTCATCAAAATAGGACGAAGTCTTTTTTCACCCGCTTCCAAAATGGCTTGATTCACCTCTTTACCTTCTTTGATCGCCTGATTAGCAAAGTCAACGACCAAAATAGCATTCTTCCCGACCATACCCAATAAGAGGATGATCCCAATCATTACAAAGAGACTGAAATTGTTTCCCGTCAAATAGAGTGCCACGATAACCCCTGTAAATGAAAGTGGCATCGCCACCATGATAATGAACGGTTGAATGATCGACTCATACAATGCAGCAAGGATCAAATAGATCAAAATGATCGCCAAAAGTACTGCAGCACCGAACGCTGCATTGGTATCAGCCATATTCTCAATATCACCCGTATAGCGGTAGTTATACCCCGCAGGTAGTATGTCTCCTATTTTCTCATCCACAACTTTCATGATCACATCCAAACTGGTCTCAAACATTCCTGATGTCACCATTACTTTTCGCTCGCGATCATAACGGTTAATAGATGATGTACCCGTATGTTCTTCAAAAGTGATCAAACCTTCAAGCGAGACAAATTCACCATCACTGTTTTTGATCTGCAGTTTTTTAATATCATCAATAGAACTGCGATATTTATCTTCAAAACGCAAGGTAATGTCAAACTCTCGTCCATTCTCTTCGTAATATGAGATGGCTCTATCACTGGAATATGCACTCGACAGGATACCTGCTATCTCGTCGGCACTCACACCGGAACGCTGTGCATTTTCTCTTAAGATATTTATTTTTATCTCAGGTTTTCCACTCTCATAATCTCTATCTATACCTACCACCCCTTTGGTCTGTTTAAGCAGATCCATGAGCTTTTGGGTTGTTTCGTTCAGTACATCAAGATCATCCCCTGTGACAACGATCTGTACGGGTGCATTACTGCTTCCCGTATCAAAGGGCGCAACTTCTTCAACCGTAACGACCATATCTTTGATCGTTTTAAATGCATTGGTATATTGCTGCACGACATCTTCTTGTGAAACGGACCTCTGTGCTACGGGCTTGAGTTTCGCATAGATCTTGGCTTTATGGATCTCCTTGGCACTGTTATAACCAATGGACAATACTGAATATTCTATATTCTCATCACTCTGCATCTTCTCAAGCATAGGCATCATTTTTTTCTTCATTTCTTCCAGACTTGTTCCAACCGGAGCTTTGGTAAATACCTGAAACTCACTGTTGTCCTGCATCGGTACGAAGTCCATACCTGTAGAGAGTTTGGTTGAGGCAACCAATACGCCTATCGTTACCAAAATAGTGATCCACTTAAAACGGATCAATGGTTTAAGCAGAGCTACATACGCTCTGTCAAGTCCAACAAAAATTGGCTCTGTCAAATGGAAAAATTTACTTTCCTTGGAACTTAAAACACGTGCCCCAACCGTCGGTATGAACATGACCGCTACCAAATAGGAAAGTACAACACCTGCAGCTACCGTCATGGCAAAAGAATTAAAGAACATACCCACAATACCATCCATAAAGGCAACAGGTACAAACACGGCAAGCAACACTGAAGAGATCGCTAAAATAGAAAATGACACCTCTTTGATCCCTTCAAGAGAAGCTTGAAACGGCTCCATTCCTGCTTCCATCTTTTTAGTGATATTTTCAATCACAACGATCGCGTCATCAATAAAGATACCAATGGCAAGTGTAAGTCCTATCAGTGTGAGTTTATTTAAGTCGTACCCCATCCAGTCAATAATAGCAAACGTACCAATGATGGATGTTGGAATGGCAAGCGCTGAAACAAGGGTTGCAGTAACATTTCTAAGGAAGAAAAATACGATGATGATCGCCAGGATCGATCCGTAAATAAGATCGAAGGTTACATTATCAATATTCACCATGATCTTATCGCTCTGATCTTGAAGCAATTGCAATGTGTAATTATCCCCGGCAATGGTTTCAAGACGAGGCATCACCTCTTTTACCCCTTTAATGATATCCAGTACATTTTCACCAGAGATCTTTTTCACTTCAAGCATCACACCTTGATTCCCATTGTACGAAGAGTAACTGCTACTGTCACTCAATCCATCTACAACACGTGCCACATCTTTCAGTTTAATTCCCGGTTTAATGATCAATTCTCGAAGATCATCTACACTGATAGCATCCGCTTTCACTTTGATCACTGTCTCTTTTTGATCACTGATAAGCTTACCTGCTCCCTGGTTAATATTCTGAGCAGCAACAATATTTTGAACATCAAGTGCTGTGAGATCATATTTATTGAGTTTAAACGGGTCAACAAAGATCCGTACTTCTCTATCTTGATACCCAATGATATTGACTTCACCTACCCCTTTGATCCGCTGCAGTTTGGGTTTGAGCTTTTCATCTGCCATTCGCATGAGTGCAGTGACATCACCTGTTTTCGTCGCAACAAAAAGGTTAATCACCACACCACTTGCACCCAATTTTTTCACGATAGGTTTCTCAACTTCATTGGGCAGCAGTACAGAACCTATCTTGTCACGTACATCATTGGTTGCTTCATCGATATTCTTAAAAAGTTCAAACTGTATGGTAACCGTACTAAAACCTTCATAGGAGGTTGACATCAGTTTATCGATCCCATCGATCCCGCTGACAGCTTCTTCCAGTTTATCGGTTACTTTGGTCTCGACTGTACTGGCATCAGCTCCATCATAGGTGGTTTGAATGGTGACCACAGGAAAATCAACATTGGGAAAAAGATTCACTGGCATCGTGTTATACGACATCAATCCAAATACAATAAAGGACAATACGCCCATCAGTGTTGTGATGGGTCTGTTTATAGCAAATTTATACATTATTCCCTACTTTACTGTTATGTATCCGTCACCAAAGAGTCCTACAGGGAAACTCTCAGCTCTGACCTCAGCCAACATCTTTCGTGATTTTGCATCTATGGTCGGATAAATCTTATAAATGGTTCCATCATACACTCTGTCATCCCCATCTATCTTGTATTTAAAACTATCACCAACCTTCACTTTGCCATGATATTTTTGATCAAACTTGAGTATCAGTTTTCTTGCTTTCAGACTTTGTATATCATATACTTCCGTGATCATTTGGCCACTGACCACATCACCGATCTCTATACGCTTTGCAGTAATGATACCATCAAAAGGGGCACGTAAATAGGTTTTAGCTAAAAGTGCCTCCTGATACTTGAGTTGCACTTTTGCATTATCATATTTGTAGGCATAACTTTCAAACAGGGAAACATTAATATGCTGCTGAACCTTTTTTTGTCTCTCATAATCACTCTTTGCATATTTCAATGCTACTTTTGATACCTCAACCATCGCTTCAATGTCATCATTGAGTAACTCAGCTAAAAGTTCATCTCTTTTTACTTCAGAACCGATATCCACATGCATCTGTCCCACAATACCGCTGCTGCTGAATGCCAAAGAGGCACTCTTCTCCGCTTTTACATCAAATGTTGCATAGATCTCCTCTGCATTCAAATGCAGCACCGCCAATAATAAAACTACCATCTTCTTCATCTAATAAACTCCTTTGGGTCTTTCCCTGCATAGTAATAATAGATCGATTTGCCGATCTCATAATCATAAAGTGTCTCTTTGTAGCGTGACTGAGCCAGTGTTTTTTGCGTCAGTGCATCAAGAAAAGCAATATTGTCGATCAAACCGACTTCAAATTTCTTTTTGAGCACATCATACGTACTTTTTGCAGCGCGCAAAGCACTTTTGGCACTTTTCAGTCTGGTACGTATGGTCTCCAAACTTTTTTGTGACAGGTTATAATTCATCTTTTGTTCATTTTTTGCATAATCGATTTCAGAAAGCAGTGCCATTTTCTGATATTTCACTGCTTCACTTTCTTTAGACATTCTGTCATTATCAAAAAGCCTCATATTGACTGAAATCATTAATTTGTTCTGATGGTCTAGCAATAACCCATCTCCAGAAAAGTCTCCCATAGAAACGGTATCATCAAAATGTGATTTGTTATAGATATCAGATATATTTACCTGAGGTCTATAGCCTGCATGGATCGCCTTAGAGTTTTCACCTACCGCATTGGCATTGGCTTGAAGCATTTTGATGTTTTCAAAGATTTCAAATCGCACATTATCCGGTTCTTTGAAATAATTCTTTTTTAACTGTATCACAGGCAAACCGCTAAGAAGTTCCAGGTTTCTTTCACTTGTTAAAAGTTCCAGCTTTGTGTTAGCCATCGTGTAATTATTACTGTCATACTCTGCTTGAAGTTTATCTACCTCTTCTTGCGTAGAAAGACCTGCACTTTTAAACTTTCTTATACGTTTTATCTGTTCTTTCAGTTCAATAGAACGCTCATTTAATGCTTCCAATGTCGCTTTGAGTTTCTGTAATCCATAATAATAGCGCACTATCTCTAATGTAATACTCTTTTCAAAAGCACGTTTTTCAAACTGAGCTGCCTCATGTTCATAGCGTTTGGCACTCAGTATGGCACTTTTCCTACCCCCGTCATAGAGCTCCAGGTTCACCGTTGCAAAAGCTGTCGACGTTTGTCCTGGATTCACAAGATTATTTGGAGAGACATAACTGTGATTTGCTCCAACATCCACTGTCGGCCAGTAAGCACTTTTAGCCGCATCCACTTCTTCTTGTTTGGCTTTGATCCGTATCTCTTTCGCTGTGATCAACCCATTCTCTTTATTGGCATTCTCTACCAATGTTTTTAAACCATAACTTTGTGCAAAGACAAACAAAGGTAAAAACAATCCTAACACTATTCTCATCTAATATCCTTCTTTTGAATAAGCGTAAAAAAGGCTTCAACAAATTGATCGATATGCATTTTGGCATCAATGCAATCAACTTTTGATTCTACCACCATACCTATAGAATACGTATGCAACATCCCGACCAGATCTTTGGCCTCTGTTTTGATCTCTCCCTTGATAACAGCATCATCTATGATCTGAGCCAATATGGTCAGGAACTTTTCACGACATGCCCTACTGAACTCTATCATCTCATCTACATTTGATGTCAGTGAAATAGCTAAAAATTCTCTATAGATAGATAACTGTTTTTCATAATACGGATCACTGTAGAGTAGAGACAAAGATCTTTTGATCTTTTCTTTGGTACTTATATCTTCATCGATAAGTTCATAAAGCCGCTTTTCATGTTCCGAAATAAACACTGAAATGATCTCAAAAACGATATCTTCTTTATTGCTGAAGTACTCATAGATCGTACCTTTACCTACGCCTGCGCATTCTGCTATTTTGGAAATTGTAATATTTTTTATACCATGTTCAAGTAACAAGCTTTTGGAAGCAAGCGCTATAGAACGGCGTTTTTCTTCTTTATTTACAACAATTGGCATACTGCTCCTTTATATGACTGACCGTCGGTCAATTAAAGAAGTATAGCACTTTTTGTTTAGAGTGACATTTGGATCACTTGTTTATTTTCACTCTTTTTTGATTTTTTAAAGCATGGAAAGTTAATACGCAGCTTCATTCTAACTGTTCTTCAACCTATGTATCAGTACGACCAAAGTGACCCAAAAGAGCCCCAGCCCTATTCCCGCGATCACGTCACTCAACCAATGTACATTTAAATACACTCTGGAAAAAGCAATGATGACCGGCCACACTATACAACCCATCCATAACAATAACTGCAAACTTATGGAATGCACTCTTTTAGCAAAGATCAAATAGACAGCCAGTGACATTGCCGTTGCCATTGTTGCATGCCCTGAGGGAAAAGAATGGGTTGCTATCGTAAGTAACTCTGAACTCGGTCTGGCACGCTGCACGATCATTTTGATAACAACAAAAGATATATTTGCACCAAAGACAGAAAAGATATAGAATAAAAGATCGTTATACCATTTTTTATAGATCAAAAAGAATATCATGAAGATTGAAAAAACAAAAATGCCCATGGCACCGTTGAAGTTGGTCAGTGCCACCATAAACTTAGTTAATAATGGGGTCTGAACAGCATTAATATAAGTCTCTATCCATCGATCTATCACCAGAATATATTCTTTTTCTATCACATCTTCGGCCATTTTTGCAAACAGATAAAAGCCTAGAATATTCATCATGATGAGTGCTTTGTTTTTTAAAAGAAATGTGAGTATTTTAGTTTTCATGACAACCCTTCATCAAAAGGAAAAGTACTGTCAGTACCAATGACATTTTTATTTATGCGTTTCATCATTTTACACTGTCTCACTGTCATTCAAAGGTATCATAACTTTCCTTCTCATCCATAGACTCTTATACAAAATTCGAACCCTATACTCAGTAAAGAAGCCAGCAAAACATACTAAAGTTTCTTCACTCCTCTGGCCACATCTTCTTCCAACTGTCCAAATGCTCTGTTCATAGCATCTACGATACTGCTGGCATCGGCTTTCGTTGGGACTATGGTATTGAACAATTTAAGACTTCTTTGCTCTGTACGCATATTTTTCACTTCCCAACTAGCATCAAGATATACGCTATCTCCTTGTGCAATGAAACGTGTTACCTGCACTTTTATCTTGATGTCTGGCTGCGTGTCTGTACCCCAAGGATACGCATAGACACTTGGCTGTTTAAACTTTTTCTGTAAAAAAGCGATCAGTCTGTGGGTTAATCCTGTATCCATATCTTCAGCCCATTGTGAACCGCTTAGAAATGTAACCTGACTTGATGATTTTGCTACGGCGATCTCTCTTTTAAAAAGGTACTTAGGCACTGTGACCTTCTCTACTCCTATAACGTGATTTGTGTGCGCATAGCTCACTGTGGGTTGAGAAGCTGTTGAAAGTACATAGTAGTTAGAGAGGGTACAGCCACTGACTATAAATAAAGTACCCCATGTTAATAATAGTTTGATTCTACTCATTATTTATCTCCAAAAATAAGTGAATTTGGTTTACGGTTCATCAGTTTTAGGAACTCTTGCATCTCTTGAGAGGTCTCTGTCACCTCTTTAAGTGTTTGAGAAACTTGATGTGTTAAGAGTGAATTACTGTCATATTCCTTGAGCACTCTTTTAGCTGTACGGAGTGTTTTTGTCAACTCATTCATCGTTTTATTCAGTTCATCCGGCATCGTTTTAAATGATTTTGTACCTGTCATTGCATTAAGATTATTCACTGTCTTTTGCAGATCTGCCACGATTTTCTGTATAGGCTCTGTATTCTGATCAACCACGTTATTGAGAGAGGTAACCAGCTTTTCAACCTTATCTACTATCCCTACTGCATCATTAGGAAGGGAAGGGAGAAGGACATAATGTGCTCCTTGCAGTATATTTCTGTGTGTCGCATTGGTATCGAAAACCAGATCAACAAAAAGTGTACCGGTGAAAGGATCTGTAGAAGATATTTTCGCACTTAAGCCGTCTTCTAAAGCCTTATAAAATTTTTGTTTGCAAGTTTTCATATTATCTTTTTCAGAAGCAAAAGAGGATAAGTCTATATCTACCAGGACTTTACCAAGTACCTTATGTGTATGCTTATTATACGAAAGCGAAATATCTTTTACACGACCTACTTCATATCCTTCATACTGTACCAATGCACCTTTTTTGAGTTTAGCAATAGAGTCCTCAGTCAGGATCTCAAAAGTATTAATAAAATCCCCACCTCTTCCAATGATCTGTCCTTCTGCAAGGTTGGCATTTTTGTAAAGGCGGAAAACAAATTTCTTAGGTACTGTGTCAGAGCTATCCTCCCCCGTAGAAGAGAATTCTATACCCCCTTGTACCAAATGCGTCACAGGAGCTACATTGACATCCAGCCTGCCATGTACAAAACTTACATCAACCGCACTCTTAACCCAGAACTTGGAACTTCTATGCACATAAGGTACATAGAGTTTGTTGATAAATACTGCAAACTCTACACTCTGCCCATCAAGAGAAATGTTCACATGTTCCACTTTACCCGCCATAATATTTTTAAAATACACCGGTGTACCTTGTTTAACATTATAGCTTGAAGGGGCCCTAAGCTGAATATAGGTACCCTCTTCCGTATATCTATACGCTTGGTTCAAGCCCTGAAAAGAATCTTTTGGCTCTCCGCCTTTGGTAGCAAACATATCAATATAGGTTCCGGAGATCAACGTCTCCAAGCCTGAAACACCGGAGATCCCTACTTCAGGTTTCACGATCCAAAATTTCGCATTGGTATTAAGGTATGGAGTTGCAAATTTCTCCATTCTTGCGATCACCGTCACACCCTCACCATCTTCTTGCAATACGATCTTTTGTACTGTTCCTATAGGGACATTTCTATATTTGATCTGACTCTGCCCTGCATTCAATCCTTCATTTTCCGGAAAAACAATTTTTATTTCAGGTCCCAACTCAGAGAAATATTGATAGGCTAGCCAGCCGGCTATAATGAGTGCAATGAAAGGTACGATCCATATGGAAGTGATCAAATTGAATTTACTGGATTCTTCTATCTTTGGTATCTCTGTTGACATCTATTTATTTTCCTTAATGAGTCGTTCGTCGAATGCATGGGCTGCCAAAAGGGTAAAAAATACTGAAATGGCAAATGCCGTTGCTGCAGTTCCTGCAATGATCTCAATATTGGCCAAATGTATTAACGCTGCAAGTATAGCTACGACAAAAACATCGATCATGGACCATGGGCCTACTGCTTCAGTCATAAAGTAAAGTTTATATTTATTAATTCTTTTATCTTTCCCTATAGGGTATTTTACACTAATAAGCAAATAAATCAAAACAAGAAATTTTAACACAGGAATGAGAATAGAGGCAAAAAAAATGATCAATGCTATCGGATAAGAACCTTGCTCCCATAACATGACAATACCACCAAGTATCGTACTGCTATGCACTGCTCCAAACTGCTTCGTGATAAGCATAGGGTAAAGATTGGCAGGAATATAGGCGATCATAGCGGTAATCAGATAGGCCCAACTTTTTTCTGTACTGAAACCACGATGTCTATAGATAGAAGAACCACAGCGTCGACACTTATTCTCTTTACCTTTATCTATATTGACAGCCCCGCATATGGGACAACTTATGAGTTTATCTTTACTTACTTCTATCATGACTGATTCTCTTTCACACAGCTGACACCTGAAAAAATTCTTTTTCGTAGTCTCCATATCTCAGTAACGTGTATACTTTTAGTAAGATACAGATCGATCAGTACAAAAGCCATCAACGCCCAAAAAGCAATACCCATATGTATCTGTGCATATCCTATCAATTTTACCAATGCCACAAGAATACTGATCAAAAAGATGTCACTCATATTCCATGGCGTGATGTGTGAAATCAATAGAAGCAACTCTTTGCTGAGCTTCTCTCCTCGTTGACGCTTTAAAAGTATAAAAATAAGCATGTTGATGGTAAATATCATTAACGGAAATATAAAGATCAGAAAACTGCAAATGAGTCCGACCACATAAAAACCACTGTCGAAGAGGCTGATGAATGTCTGCGTAATAGTAATAAACTGTTCATGTCCCAATATCTCTATTTTGACCAAGGGAAATAGATTGGCAAGCATAAAAAAGATAAGCCCTGTCATACTTAGAGCCAGTCCATGATCGATAAGCTTACTGTCATTCCTATAAAGTATCGCTCCGCATTTGGAGCAACATGCTTTTATACCATCTTTGATAGGCACTTCTTCATGCAGGGTATGACACTCTTTACATAGTATAAGGTTATCTAGTTCATCTTCATTTTCAAGTTTCATAGATATAATTATAGCTGATATAACTAAGGACACTAATGCGCATTCTTTCTATTGGTAAAACATTGCAACATGACAAACTCGATATTGTCTCTATAGAAGAGTCCTCCTTACATACATTGCCTGATATAGAAGCATTTTCCTATATTATCATCTCTGGAGGGGATGGTACGATCAGACGTGTCATCAAACAACTCCATAAGATGGCATACTCGGCACGTTTCATACTCAACCCTACAGGCTCTTTTAATGTCGTTGCAAAACTGCATCAAGTAGCAAAGGTCCAATCTGTACTCGATGCCTTAGCGAACAATAAAACACTTCAAACAAAAAAACACCACTACTTTACACTCAATGATGAAGTCTTTCTCTTCTCTGCAGGGAATATGGGTGATCTACAGCATATCTTTCTTGCTGAAACACTGCGTTTTGGTCTGCTAAAGAACAATATGGGCAAATATTTGCTTGCTTTACTTTTCTTACTGCCATTGCACCTCATCATGACCCCCTTCATGCTACTGAGTTCTAACCGTTTTTTCATCTTCACCCCTGCATCATTCATCAAAAAATTCGGTAGTTTTTACGGAGAGGTCAAAGAGATGAAGATCGAGTTGGAAGATACCTATAATCATATAGAACTAGATGGTGACATTGTCACTATAAGAGATAATCTCCTTCATATTAAACCAGCAGGATTCATAAACATTATCACGAAGTAACAAGATTCTCGTAATATTCTACAACACGTCTATCTACATTAATGGCCCTTTGCAGATACTGTGTCAGATCGCCTCTATTGAAATCTATTTTCAGATTTTTTGGGTTGATCGCACGCGATATGGCCACATAGAACTGGCTTGGTGCGAAGATGTTATCTACGTTACATACAAGGTTGTCTATGCTCATCCCCTGAGACTTATGTATGGTCACGGCATAGGCCAGTTTCAGAGGAAATTGTGAAAGTGTGGCAAGTGACATGGTCTCAACGGTACCGTCATCTTTTACCTGCATATCAACCATATCGAAGTCATGTCTTTCGACACGCACGAATTCATCCTCTTTCTCTACGATGAGATGGTCCTCTTCTATTTTTCTTAGTATCCCTCTCTCTCCGTTCACGAACTTCCCCCATTTGTTCACCGTAAAAAGGATGGGAACTCCCTCTTTGAGCGTCAAATGTTCGGAGATAGGCAGCATGTTTTTCCAGCCTGCCAGCTTCTTTTCATGGACGGAACCGAACATTTCTATGTTTGCAAAGAGTATGGTCTCTTCCGTATCCAATTCATTGATCTTTGCTCTGTTGGTCTGTTCCACTTCCATGTTACGTCCAAAAAGATAGGTTGGGTCTTTCTCCATACCTTCTGTATTCCAAAGTTTTGTCATATAATTGACTACTTCCTCATCACATTGACCTTTACGGACCTTGGAGAGGATATGGGTGAACTCTGCATCCGTGGTACGTTTCATCTTGGTAAGTTCAATGACTGTCAGATCAAATCGTTCCCAAGCCATACTCTCAAAAGCATAGAGTTTTTCCCCGAAAACATCAGATCTATTTTGCTGTTTTTGCACCGGTGGCAGCTGAAAAAAGTCTCCCACAAAAAGTACTTTTCCCAGATATCCATAATGGTTCAGTCTGTAGGCTATCATATCCATCAGTTCAGTACTCACCATGGAAATTTCATCGATAATAATAAGATCCGTAGCTTTGAGTATTTTTTTCAGGTCTGAAAGGCGGCTCTTAGCACGTTTGTCTCCCGCAGCCAACTCCTCAAAATTCTTGGCGATACCAAACACAAAAAAACTATGTACCGTAAAACCTCCGATGTTCACTGCACTCACACCCGTAGAGCCTAAAGAGACTACCTGTTTTCCTCTTTTTCGGTAGTCAGAGATTACCTCGTTGGTGATGTAGCTCTTTCCAACCCCTGCACCACCTGTTAAGAAAACATTGGAATGTTTCAGCGCTTCTAATACATCGACTTTATCGCTCAAGATCCAGCCTTGTATCCAAATGTACACCATGTGTATTTTGCGTATGTTTCATGTGATTAAATGCAGAGTATTCCTGAATAGAGAAAAGTACTTCTCTTGCCAGAAGAGAAACAGTAAGAAGTATAAATGTGATGATGTATTTATTCATACAGTAATGCCCGATATTTTTTGAGTATTATACTGTAACAAACTTTTGAGGGTTATCAAAGCTCTTATGTGGTCGTTTAATATCCCATCAAACATACAACCCTCCAAATCTATCACTATAGGTTAGATAAAGTCGCAGATCAAATTCAAACTGATGGTATGCCGGTTCGATATGGGTGCAAAGTTTGTAGAACGCTTTATTATGTGCTTTCTCTTTCATATGTGCCAATTCATGTGTCACTATCATCCGTAAAAAAGATTCAGGGACTTTTTTAAAAACATGTGAGATACGTATCTCATTTTTGGCTTTAAGCTTCCCTCCTTGTACACGTGATACAAAGGTATGTGTTCCAAGCGAAGCGTGGATATCACGTATCTTCGGATCATAAAGTACTTTGGAAATAGGTGAAGCATTGCGCATGTGGGTATTTTTGAGTTCCTGTACATAACTGTAAAGACTTTTATCGGTAGTATAGTCATGTGTTTTGGGATATTTTGAGAGAAGATACTCTCCGAGTTTATTTTGATCTATGAGGGTTTGCACCTGTACTTTTAACTGGGTATCGTAACCATTAAGGTATTTTAGCATGAAGAATTATATCTCTTTTGAGTTAATTTTAGATACTATAACAGTATGATATTTGATAATTTAGATACACTGCCTACAACGTTTGGAAGTAAAAGAAAGCCCCCTGCAGTACAACGTAACTACCGTTCAAACATGATGCTCAATCCACTTAACCTCAAGCATTTAAACCGCATAGATGAGCATGATGCAGATATGATAACCCTCAACCTTGAAGATGCCATTGCACCCTCACGTAAAAAAGAAGCCCTGCAGAACATCGCTTTCTTCCTCTCATACATGGAACACTCGAACTCCTTCATCATCGTGCGTACCAACCCTTTAGATGAAGGTGGAGCAGAAGAGATAGCATTTTTGAATGATTTTGGCTTTGATGCAGTGCGTGTGGCCAAGGTAAAAAACCAAACTGAGATAGCTCAGGCTCTTGCACTTCTCAGCGCAGATAAAGAGTTGCATATTTCACTGGAGACAAAAGAAGCCTTTGAAAAGTTAAGTACATTGCGTATAGATGAACGCCTTACCACAGCGAACCTGGGTATTTTGGATCTTCTTACTTCACTTGATTTACCCCAGTCATTAGTGACACTGGATAATCCAACCATAGACTACATTCTCTCAAAGTTTTTAGTAGATGCAAAAACTGCAGGTATACACCCCATCTCATTTATGTTCCAGGAGTACAATGACACAGAAACCTTTAGAGCCTGGTGTGAACGAGAAAAGATGATGGGTTTTGAAACCAAAGCATGTATGGGTCCGAAACAGGTCCAGGTAGCCAATGAAATATTTAGTAAGAACAGCTATGAAATAGAAAGGGCTTTGCATATTAAAGAAGCTTTTGAAACCCATACTGCAGAAGGCATCAATGGATTCATGGATGATAAATACGGATTTATAGACGAACCGATCTATCGTGACAGCCTATTGGTTCTCAATAATAGTTAAGGGTAACAATTGAGATTTATTAAACTGTTATTGCTTACACTTCTTTTACCTTATTTTCTAGTTGCAAATGATGATCGTCCTCCTGTTCCTTATGATTTTCTAGCCAAAAAAGAGGTCAAAAACTTTATCAATATGATGGTTAAAAAACATCATTTCACACGCAGCTATATGACTGATGTACTGGAAAGTGCAAAACTTGATCGTGACACACTCGCCCGATATACAGGAAAATATAAAGTAGGTACCACCAATGGTCCATGGGAACGATACAAGGCACATGTTCTTGATCCTGTCAGTCTAGACAAAGCGAAACAGTTTAAAAAGAGATATTATCAGACATTGCTAAAGGCAAGTAGACAATATCAGGTTGACATGGGTTACATTGTTGGATTTATAGGAGTGGAAAGCAAGTTTGGAGAATATAGTGGAGACTACAATGTATTAGATGCTTTGAGCACCCTCGCCTTTCATAAAAACCGTATGAAAAAGTTTTTCAAGTCTGAGTTTGAACATCTCTTTTTAATGGCTAGAGAACAAGGCTATGATATCACAAAACTGCAGGGTTCTTTTGCCGGAGCCATGGGTATGGTACAACAAGTGCCTTCTGTATTCAGAAAGTATGGTATGGACTATAATCGTGACGGGAAAAAGGACCCATGGGATTTGGAAGATGCCATTGGAATCATAGCAAAGTTTATGCAGAAAAACGGTTGGAGAAAAGGTGCACCTGTTGCTGTACCAAGTAAATTTAAAGGAAAACGCTATACGAAGCTTAAAACAAGTCACAGACGAACATTACCATTGAGCACTATAATAAAACATGGTATTACGCCTTTAAAGCCTTTTAATGAGCCTAAAGCCTATCTGCTTAAAAATCGTAACCTTAGCCATGATGATATCTGGCTAGGCGCAAAAAACTTCCGTGTACTTACACGTTATAATAATTCAACAAGCTATGGTATGGCCATACACCTCATTGCTGAAGAAGTCAAGTAAAAATATATTTTTCCTCAAAAGTAATTCTAGGGATTGACTCCTCGAAATAAAACCCTTGAAAGACATCACAGTCTATCTTGATTAGAAAAACAAGCTGTTCAAATGTTTCCACGCCTTCAGCCACAATATTCAGATCAAAATTCTTTGCTATTGAGATAATGGTGCTGATCATTTTCTTATCATCTTTACTGTCATTCAAATGTAATATGAACGATTTATCTATTTTTACTTCATCTATAGGTAACACTTTTAAATAACTAAGTGAAGAATACCCTGTGCCAAAGTCATCAATGGAAAATGAAATACCGACTTTTTTTAATCTATTCATCACACTAATCACTTTTTTCATATCTTCTGCGAAGACATGCTCGGTGATCTCAAAATATATTATTTGTTCATTCTCTTTTTTCGGAAAATAGATTTTGATCAAATTATCTACTTCATCTACAAATGTGTCACATAACAGTTGTCTCATACTAATATTTAGCGAAATAGATTTTAATTTCTTACCTTTTTGGTTCCATCTATTTACACTTTTAAATGTTTCTTTTAGCACATAGCTACCCACCTCTAAAATCAATCCTGTATTTTCTGCTATGGGTATGAACTCTTCTGGATCAACTACACCTAACTCATAATCATACCATCTGATGAGGGATTCACAACCTACAAGTTTTTCATCTTTATCAAACTGCGGCTGATAAAATACATCTATTTTATTTTCTTTTAATGCATAATGAAGTTTCTGTTCTATAAGAAGATGTCTTTCAACCCTCTGTGCAAGATCTTTATTAAATACTATAACCCCATCTCGTCCTTGGGCCTTTGCTTCATACATAGCTATATCTACTTCTCTAATAAAATTTGAACTATACATAAATGAAGGGTCAATTTTATGTACTCCAATGCTTGCACTGATATGAAGATGATGACCATCAATAATATAAGGTTTTCGAATGACATTTAGCAATCCCTCTGCAAAACTACATGCAGGATCCCTATTAAATTCGTCTTCATTTAACTCTTTGCTTATCAGGATAAACTCATCACCACCTAAACGTGCCACCATATGTGTATCTTTTACATACCGTTTAAGACGTTCGGAGACGTCTATCAATAACTTATCGCCAATATCGTGTCCCAGCGAGTCATTAATGGTTTTAAAATGATCCAGATCTATCAGGAATATACATGCAGTTTTATGGTTCACTGCCAATCTTTCATTCAAAGACTCCATATACTCCATAAAATACCGTCGGTTATAGAGCCCCGTCAAGATGTCATGTTGGGCTTGGGAATAATTCTTCTGAAGTAATTGATTTGTATTATAGGAGGCATACAATAACACAGACAAAAATATAAGAGAAAAAATGGACAAAACGTATCCATACCATGTATCGATAAGTGCAAAATAGATGGTCAAAGGCAACATCAAAGTAACTAAAATAGGGACAAATAATTTTTTATCAGAAATAAGCAGGGTTGATGCTACAACAGAAGCACCCAACTGTGTAAAAATGGCTATATAATGTAAATGATACTCATCATGTCCGACATACATCACAAATATCAATGACCAGGAAGAAAAAATGACATACATGAACCATGTAAGTTTTCTATACCATTTTCTTAAATGGTCTTCATCCATTTTATGTGTAGCAAATTCTTTATAAAGTCTCCACCCATAATATGAAGTACATAACAATATACCATACCATACTAATGCGGGACCAGCAATATTAAAAATCCAACCAACTATGACATAAACAAGCCCTGGTATAAGGGAAAGCCCAACCATTACAAGAATTTGTTTCTGAAGAAAAGTATAATATTTTTGATGCTTCATACATCTATTATATAATAATTTTGATATTTATTATATAAGTATGACTTTTATCTTAATCCTCAAAAATTATAATATCATATGAACTTTTCGTAACCAATGCTTTGCTTGAATGTACAGAACCATGACGGTTTACTTTACTCAGTTCTTCACGTAATTGGTCTATCTCTTTTTGCATTTCATCTATCTGTTCTTTAAGCTGCAGAACAATATCAACCCCCGCAAGGTTCACACCCATTTGACGTGTTAATCGTAAAATGAGTTTCATACGTTCAATATCACGCTGCGAATAAAGACGCATGCGCCCCTGAGTACGTGAAGGTTCAACCAAACCTTCACGTTCATACTGTCTCAATGTTTGGGGATGTATGTCTAACATGGTAGCTACTACAGAGATTAGGTACACGGGTTCGTCATAACTATGCATATAAAATCCTTTAGAGTTTTGCTTCGATCATCGCTTTTAGTTCATCATCCAATGTCTCTACATCAGGTAAAACCACATTGGCAACAAGATACAAGTCACCTTTTAATGCTGTTTTTCTGTCAGCGACACCTTTACCTTTTAGCCTGAATTTCTGACCATTCTTCGTATTCTTAGGTACTTTGAGTGAAACCTCTTTTTCTGGTGTATCTATGGCGATCTTACCTCCAAAAAGTGCTTCTTTCAAAGGAACATCAAATGTTTTATAGAGGTTATCACCTTTTCTTTCATACTCATCCGAAGCTGCAACTTCTACCTGTATAAGAAGGTCTCCTACATGTCCTTGGTATTGTTTACCTTTACCGCGTACACGCATGGTTTCACCGCTTTTAATGCCTGCCGGGATCTTAATGTCAAAATTCTGACCATTGGCAGAAACATTGTGTTTACCGCCATTGATCGCCACCATAAAAGGTACGGTGATACGTGCTTGCATATCGAGGTCAGGAGCACCAAACCCGCCAAAACCGCCTTGCGCTCCACCAAAACCGCCACCGAAGCCACCACCGCCTCCACCGAACATTTGTCTGAGTATCTCATCGAGGTCAACACCTCCGCCTTGTCTCTGTGCAAAATCATGGAAATTCTGTCCCCCGAACATTTGATCACCAAATTGGTCATATTGCGCTTTCTTCTCTGGATCTGAGAGTACTTCATAGGCTGCATTGATCTCTTTGAACTTCTCTACAGCACTCTCTTCTTTGTTAATATCCGGGTGGTATTTTCTTGCGAGTTTTCTATAAGATTTTTTAATTTCGTCGGCAGAAGCGTTTTCACTGACACCGAGCGTTTCATATAAACTTTTTGACATAGTATTCCTAAAATAATGGTTTTCTTTATTTTAAAAAATTATATCAGAAAAGTTTAGTCAATGTCAATCAAGTTGGATGAAATTATGGTTGATATGGTACTGTTTTATAGCCTTCATGTATCATCTTCATAATGCCACCTTTGAGGTTAGTGACCTTATAGCCTAGCCTGTCTGATAAAAATTCAGAAACAATACCCGTACGACTGCCTACTCTACATATGAGTGCAAAGGGCTCATCTTTCTTAACAACCATATCTAATTGTTTCAAAAAAGTCTCAACATTGAAATTGCCTTTTTCATCAAAAAACATAATGGTATAAGAACCTTTTACGATCCCTGTTTCTCTCCACTCTGCAGGAGTACGAATATCGATGATCTTTATATTTTTTTCAGCAAACTGAGGTGTTGCCCACACTTGCGTTAACTCTGCCATCAATGATGCTGTCATAAGGCATACACCTATAAATAGTTTCTTCATCTCTATTCCTTATAGTAATGATAATATGAGTTAAATCTTTTACATTATAACCAATTACAGTAAAGTAATCGTAGATTTCACACCCTTTAGAGTACAATACATGATGAATTTTATAACGATTAATGACATACACTTACCAGAACTCAACATTTACCATCAGTTCAGAGACAATGCTTTTACCTCTGACAACAGCTTTGTAGCTGACAGCCCCAAAGTAGTAAACTTGCTTCTAGAGACAGATATCCGTGTCAGAAGTATCCTGGCTACACAAGAGTATTATGATACTTACTCACATCTTATCAAAGAGAAAAATATTCCTCAACTTTTTGTCGCAAGCAAAGCCCTGATGCAAGAGATTGTAGGGCACAAGATACACCATAATGTAATGATGCATGGCACACGTCCGGAACCAACACCACTGGATGAACTTGATGACCAAATCATTATGCTAGATGAGATAAGTTCTACACAAAATATAGGCTCCATCGCACGCTCTGCTGCTGCAATAGGCATAAACTCATACCTATTGCCTGCACATGGACCACACCCCTACTCCAGACGGGCACTTAGAGTCTCCATGGGACATATCAGTATGCTCAAAACACATTTATATGATGATATACATGAGACTATCATGACACTCAAAGAAAATGGCTACCGCATCTATGCCGCAGAGGTCACGCATGACTCCACACCTCTTGCCTCTGTCAAAGTCGTAGATAAATGGGTACTGCTTATGGGTCATGAAGGTTCAGGCTTGTCAGATGACATATTGGATCAGTGTGATGAAGTGGTCACCATAGAGATGACAGAAGGTGTGAAGAGCTTTAACGTAGGAGTTGCCGCTTCCATTATGATGTATCAATTTAAACAAAGAGTTAACCATAATTAGTATTAATAGTTATAAATAAGTTTAAAAACCATTGTAAGTTAATTCTATTTTTGATATACTCAAAATATATTAAAAAAAAGGGGTATATCATGAAACGTATATTATTGTATCTAAGTGTGGCTCTTGCATTGGCAGGGTGTACAACTAAAGAGGATTTTGTTTTATTCCACGAAACAAATATAAGTGAACCAAATGCGGAAAAACAGGTAATTGACTTAACCAGTGTTGCCAAATATGAATATAAGATCCAACCACATGATAGGATTTCTATTACAATGTACAATCATCCTGAACTTGGTACAACAAGTGCTGCGAGTCAAAGACAAGATACCACAGGTGTATTAGTTGATGCAAATGGGTATGTGAGACTACCACTTGTTAAAAATGTACATGTTGCCGGACTTTCTCAAAGAGCAGCACAACAAAAGATAGAAAAAGCCTATTCTGCTTTTCTTGAAGATGCAGAACTCTATTTGGAAGTGCTAAACAAAAGAGCCTACATTCTAGGAGAAGTACGTAAACCTGGTGAAGTTATGCTATTTAATGAGAAAACTACACTTTTACAATTGTTAGCTAAAGCAGGTGACTTGACAGATTCTGCTAACAGACATGCGATCGTTATTTTGAAAAATAGATACAATAAAGTCTATACAGAGACTGTTGACCTAACAGGTACAAACTCCATCAAATTAGCCAACCTAATGATCTATCCTAACGACATAGTTTATGTAGCTCCAAATGATATAAAATCTATCAATGTTGGTATCAGTGAAACTAATCCAGGACTACAACTCATAGGAAATATCATACAACCAGCTGTTCAGGTTAAATACTTAAATGATTAATTAGAGAAGATAATAGATGCAGCAGACCGATATAAAGAGAAGTGATCAAATGCATAATGAGAATGAATTTGATTTAAGGGAAATATTTGACACTTTTCTATATTACAAATGGTCGATTTTAATTATTACATTCTTAACAGTGATAATGGCTGCTACTAAACTTTATTTCAAGCCTAATATTTACAGTTCATCAGCTGTCATTGAAGTCAAATCCGTTGCCGGTGGAACACAAGGTGGCAATGTACCTGGTAGCGACTTTTTAGGTCAAGCCTTCACTGCTTTTGGTAGTTCAAATGTAAATAAAGATATAGAGATCTTAAAAACTTTTCATGTCAATAATCCTGTACTCAATAAAGTAAACTTTCATACACGATATTTTGTAGATAAAGGGTTTAAACAAGTTGAAATTTATAGCAATGTTCCGATAAAAGTAAAAAATGTGACTATTTTTAATACAAAAATTCTAGGGCATCAACTTAAAGTCATCCCTGTAAAAGATGGCTATCATCTTCAAGTCGATAATACCTTGAAAAATAAAATGTTACATTTACTATTTGACAAAGAAATTATTGAGTTGGATGATCAACAAATACTTCCTTATGGTGAACCTATCAAAAATGCCTATTTTGAATTAACAGTTGAAAAAAAATATACGATAGACCAACCTATTTATGTTATCCTCAACAGTAATAACAGAGGAATATATGAAAGTATAAAAAATAATCTTATGATTACCCAAATCAATCAAGATGCACCATTAATAAATATTACTTATGCTGATACTATTCGTGTAAGAGCGGATACCTATGTTAATGAGCTTGCTGAAAGTTTCATACTTCAAAGTGTAGCTGAGAAAACCAAAGGCAATGACAGAATCATAGACTTTATTGATGAACAGCTCAAAGAAATAAAAAGGAAACTAGATGATTCTGAAAAAAAATTGGAAAACTACAGAATAGAAAATAAAGCGATTGATCCGAAATTACAGGGTGCAACATATATTGAGGAATTAAGTAAGATTGATATTGAAGTCTCACAAAATGAACTCAAAGAAATGTTAATGAAAAACCTTCTTGCCTTTATAAAAAAAGGTGAAAATCTTGATGCAATGGCTCCACTGTTGATGGAATTGAATGATCCATCTACACTAGCTCTTATTACCAAGCTACAAGAAGCGCAGATTAAAGAAGAAGGATTACGGGCGGAGTATTCTTCTAAACATCCTGGGTTAATTGCCGTGCGAAAACAGATCAAATATATTATAAAAAAACTTATATTAAATGTTCAAAATTTAAAGTCAAGTATGTTACATAGAAATAGAAATCTTGCAAAATTAAAAAGATCTTATGATAAAAACATTGAATCACTTCCAACACAAGAGAGAATTCTCATTAATCTACAGAGAAACTATGAAGTAAATGCAGAAACCTATAAATATCTTCTTAGAAAAAAATCTGAAAATGAAATGCTTAAAGTGGCAATACTCTCAGACTATAGGATTATAGACCGTGCATATAGCAGTTGGAAGCCTATTGCTCCAAAACGAGCTCTTTTTCTAATTGTATTTCTTTTTCTTGGTATAATACTAGGTGTTATTCAAGCCTTTTTACGTAATTTTATGAATAACAAGATCCAAAATAAAAATGATATCGAAAACCTGACTACATTACCAATTTATGGTATTCTTCCTACATTAACACAAAAAGTGATTCAACTTGAAGTCTTCAAAGATACAAGGTCACCTTTTGCAGAGAGTTATCGAAACTTACGTACAAATTTACAATTTGCCCGGAAAGAAAACCAAGCTAATGTTGTTTTAGTAACTTCAACAATTTCTGGAGAAGGGAAAAGTACTACTGTAGCGAATTTAGGTGCAATTTTTCAAATGGCAGATTTAAAAACCATAGTTGTCAATCTAGACTTAAGAAAGCCTACACTTCATCATTATTTTAATGTACGTAATAATACTGGTATGAGTACCTATTTGAGTGGGAAAAGCAGGATTGAAGATATTATTCAGTCAAGTGAATATAAAAATTTAGACATTATTTCCTCCGGTCCTGTTCCGCCTAATCCCTCAGAACTTATTCTTACCGATAAATTAAATGAATTAATGGATACGTTAAAAGAGGAATATGATTATATCTTTATAGACAGTGCTCCACTAGGTCTAGTAACAGACACGATGCATCTCATGCAATATGCCGATCTAAATCTCATTGTTTTTCGTGAGAATTATGCGAAGAAATCATTTGTTACAGACTTAAATAGTCTAGTAGAAAAACATGATCTTAAACATATAGGTTTAGTGATCAATTCCGTAGATGCATCTTCAGGCTCATATGGCTATGGGTATGGATATGGATATGGATATGGTACAAGTGATGAAAGTCAGAAAAAAAATAAAATTATAGAGTTTTTTAGAAAGAATTTTAAATAGATTTCCTAAATCTTAAGTTCTGATTTTGAAATCCCATTACCGTAGCCTTTTTATGAATTAAATAACGTCCTTCATACCTTTTACGGTATAGATGGTAAATGAAAATACTAAAAGAAGCCCGAATAATTATTTAAACAACATTTATCAGTATCACTTATATTCTCAATGACGTCGTTTTAGCCGCTGATCAAATAAATTTAAGTATATAGAAAACAACAATATAAATAGAAGCAAAGAAAGAAAATCACTTGCTTGACTTACCTGATATCCTATAATCGAAAATATCATTTGCATCATAGCCAAGATTATGACTGTATAGCGGATATCTCCTTTAACATTAAACAAAAAATGGTGCATGTGATTTTTATCTGCATGGAATGGTGATCTATGACGTCGCATACGTCGTATCATTACGATAAAAGTATCTAATATAGGTAATGCAACAATAAACAAAATAGATACAGGCGTAATGTACTGCGCCGAGTGTATACCTAAAATCGCTATCACCATTCCTAATGAGAGTGAACCGCTATCACCCATAAATACTTTTGCAGGGTTCCAATTAAACAACAAAAATGCGAGAAGTGTTACGATAAAAAATGACGATAATGAAATGATGAACTCGTCATGATATTCTAAACCTATTGCCAAAAAAGTAACAAGTATCACGATAGAGATAGATGCGGCCAAACCATCTAATCCATCCATTAAATTCAAGGCATTGGTATACCCTGCTATAGCAAAAAAAGTAAAAGGGAAGACCAACCAAACTGGTAAGATCATTTCATAACCAAAATAAGTTCCCAATGAAAATATAGCAACATCATGAAGATATAATATGATTGAAGAAAAAAAGATAAAGATAAATTTTATTATCGGTGAAATATTTTTCAAATCATCCCACACCCCTGCTATAAAGACTACAGCAATAGCTGCATAAATATAATAGTATGTTTTTAAATACTCAAGATCAAATAGAAACAGTGTAATAAATACAGCCAGAATAAAAGAAATACCCGCACCTCTTGGTATAGGTTTTTTGTGTACACTTCTTTCATTTGGAATATCAATCAACCCTACCTTCTTAGCAAAAATCATGAGTATCAACATACCTGCTAAAGAAATTAAAAAAATACTATTTAATAATGAAATCTCCATAAATAAATCCTTTACATTATTCCATCTTCTGCTATAGTTATAATACTATAATTTGTAGATACTACAAAATATAGTATTTTATTGTATACATGAAATTTCATAAATATATCAGAGTAAATCCTAGTGCAACAAGTGCTGAATACTTTTGGTCTCTTTTTCTCTTGAAAGTCGTGAAATTACTAGCAATGGTGGTTTTACATGCAGTCCTGACAGTAAACACTTTGATATAATGTTTTTATTGATGATAGCATTGGGACTTTTCTAGCACTTCTTTAGAAGAAAATTTATCAAATAATCTCTTCTTTTCCTAAAATAAACATCCAATACGGATCAGCTCTATGAGCTGATCCGTATTTTAATTCTTCTAGATATCACTACCTCTCAACTTAAATCTCATCAAAACAAAAAGTTTAATATCGTATTTCATCAAATAAATTGATCATAAATATCAAGATAGATATATTATCATTTTATATTTTTTTCAGTTTAATTATGTATTATTGCACTATGACTATGACTTAAGATATTATTTTATCATAATTTATAGTAATAAAAGTATTGGGCCAAACCTGTTGTGAAGCAGGGACGGAAAGCTTCAGGTCTTTTGAAAAAAAGATAGCTGGGTTGCATTTATTTAGATACATCGTATCTCAAACGATAGTTTTAAATAAATTATAACTTTTATATAAAGTTTATAATCCTAATCTTAATAAAAATTCAGGCATATGGGTAATATTGAGGTAACACTCTTTTAATATAATTCCCATCAAGTTAGTGAGAAAAGCCAAACCTATTGTGAAGTAGGGACGGAAAGCCAAGGGTCTCATAAATAATAATGAGATAGCCTAGTTGCCTTTGTTAAATACAAAGTAATGCTATATATTATAGTGGTCTAAACCGTTCTTCATAGAAACATCCTTTCTATTTCTTCATAACTAATTTTCTTCACAACACCACGTCCATAAAAGAAGGAAATTTTAAACAATGTTTAGACTTAACAATATCAAACAAAACGTACTCATACTCTCATGTGCAACTTTACTTGTAGGTTGTGGCGGTGGAGGAACAAGTACTTCAACGGATTCAACTTCAACAGATATCACTACAACCTCAATAGCAAAAGTAGTGAAGATTGATATCATTGTCACAGCTACAGAAGATTCTGCTACCATCGAGTGGAATCCTTATGGATATACTACAAAATTAGTAGAGTATGGTACAAGTAATAAGTATGGTTCAGTAGTTGCAGTACAAGAAGAAGGCACTGTTACCTTATCAAATTTACAGGCCAATACAGAATATCACTATAGAACAGTCTCCGAAGATGAGAGAGGTAGACTGATTGTAAGTAATGATAACACATTTACAACACTTGCAAGTACACAACCGATCGTAACTGATCCCGTTCCGACAGATCCAATTGTGACAGATCCAGTTGTAACTGACCCTATCGTAACAGATCCTGTTCCAACTGATCCAATCGTAACTGAACCAGTGCCAACTGAACCAATCGTAACTGAACCAGTGCCAACTGAACCAATCGTAACTGAACCAGTGCCAACTGAACCAATCGTAACTGAACCAGTGCCAACTGAACCAATCGCTGAAGAGACTCAAGCTCTCTGTCTAGAAGGTGATGCAAAAATTGAAGGTCATATTACGGATAAAGATACTGGAGTAGGATTAGTAGGTATTCAAGTCAATATAGGTGGCTGCATAACAACAACTGATGCTCAAGGTGATTATATACTAACGAATATAGCTGCAACTGATAAAGCAGTTGTCACGTTTAATGCCGACGGTTACTATAAAAACAGTACGATCATTCAAATAGATGCTGCATCCCCAAATTACACAGTTGTTGAAATGGATAAATATATTAGCCACTGGACGTATGACAGCCAAATTGTAGTTACTGGAGCCCATATCGATATACCTTCCGGTATTTATATCAATCATGATGGAAGTCCATATATTGGACAGGTCACTACTGGATTATCTTATCGTACCAGTACAGAAAAAAGTACCGACATAACATTCCCTGGAGAATATAAAGGGCAAGACAGTTATGGGAGCATCGTTCCTTTCGTCTCTTACGGTTTTATGGTAGTGGATCTGCAAGATGAAGCTGGCAATCCAATAAGTGTATCTGAAGATATGACTTTAATATTTGAAGCTACAGGGGCAACAGAAAACATTATCCCACTTTGGTACTATGATTATGCACAAGGAATGTGGATAGAAGAAGGTTATGCGACTCGTCTGGCAGATGGAACATACGAAGGTACCGTTTCCCACCCAGGGACCTGGAGTCTCAACCAACCTATCGAAGAAGCCTCGGGTATCTATACAGATCGTATCCTCTACCCAGATGGAACACCTGTCAAAAACCTAAGGGTACATGCTGTTGGTGACAACTGGATCAGTACCGATCTTAGTACCGATGAGAACGGTATGTTTGAAATTGAAGTAATACCAGGTCATGCGTTCACATTAGAATCATATCACTACACTGATAAATACAGTGCTGCATACAATGGTTTGATAGCTGCTGTAGCTCCAGGTGAAATAGTTGATAACTCTAGCTTATAATTATAAAACAAGCAAGTAATACTGTAGTAATACTCTTATACTAGAATTTGACCACTGGAAAAAGCCAAACTTGTTGTGAAACAAGGACGGAAAGCTTAGGACCTCAATGAATGAGATGGCCGGGCTGCCTATATGCTCCGTTTTAGAGAAGTACATTCTCAAATGTTTCACAACACACTTTTATCATATTTATAAAGAAAAAGGTAATACAAATGTACTTATACAAAAAAACACTGAGCATCTTTATGGTGATGCTTGTAACTTTATTCACTGGATGTGGAGGAGGAAGTGGAAATTCATCTATAGAAACAGAAGATTATTACACCGATTACACTATATATACTGATCGTATCATCGATACTGATAAGAAAGCGGTACCAAACCTAAGAGTGGATGCTATTAGTGACAACTGGATCAGAACCGATCTTTCTACTAATGAGAATGGTGAATTTGAAATTGAAGTAATACCTGGAGAAATGTTCACATTACAAGTATATGACTACGATAAAAATACTTATGCCACATATTCTGGTAAAATAATAGTAGATGCTGCAGGCAATATTGCCTATAAAATTTAATTAAAGAAAGGATTGAATTATGAAAAAAATACTTTTACTCTCGTTTACCTCACTTACAATGCTTATGGCAGATTTTACATTAGAAGGAAGCAAATTAACTCCTGTTGTAACAGAAACAACACCGTACGAACAGCCAACTTCGGATGCGAGTACTTCTAGTGAATATCTGGAACCAATAACCCTACCTGCATGTGATGCAAATAATCCAGAAGTACAGTTTATCACAAGTAATACTGACTGGAGTACAATAAATAATAGCAGTAAAAGAATTTTTTGTGTCTCTCCTGGGGACTATAGATCACTTGGAAATATTAACTTGACTGCAAGTGGTACATCTGAAAAGAGACGCTATATCATTCTTAACAACGGAAATGACTTGCATCCAGGAAAACTACTTAGTACACAAGTAGCAAACTATGCACTTACTTTTAATGGTGCGAATTACTGGATAGTGGATAGAGCTGCAGCTATCGAAAATAATCTTATAAGTTCATTTTTGTTTAACGCGACTTCATCATATAATATTCTTAATAGAGCTTTTACCCATGAAATAATTACTTCAGTACAGTTAAAAAGAGATGCGAATAATAATACGATACAGAACTGTAGATTTCAGAATATGACACATGCAGGACGTTTACTCGATAATCCAACCATATCTTTTAAAGATTGGAGCTCAACAGTATTTTCTATTAAAAATACTAAAATAATTAACAATGAGATAGTAAATTCAAACGATGGTATACAGACTGTTATTCCCATGACACCAGAGGTTACGGCGAATGTTGAAGGTACAATTATTGATAATAATCATATCTACATAGACTCTTCTATATATACTGATGGAAATGGTAACTATACTCCTAGTGGAACTTATGCTTTTGCTGAAAATGCAATAGATTTAAAAATAGGCTCTTTAAATGCACAAAACCCTATTATCATTACAAACAACCACATGTGGGGGTATAGAAAATCAGATAATTCATCAGGTAGTTACTTAAGTGACTTCGGTGCTGCTGTTGGTTATCATTACGGAATCGGTAATATAATACTTAACAACAATGTAATATTTGACTCAAATGTAGGTATTAGTGGTGGTGACTCTTTGTTTGCCGATTATGCCATTTATGATGGTGAAATGAAAAATAACTTGCTATATGAATGTGGAGCAGTTGATGGTATGACTGGCTCGTATTATTCCCTAAGTATAGCTGGAGCAAACAATATAGATATGCGCTTCAACACTATAGTAAATGCCAATGGAACAGCATATGCCAGATTTTGGTATAATTCAAGTGGCACAGTGTGGACTGACAATAACATAATTAATTCTCCTACAAACATTATATTGGAAGGCAACTCAGGGGGAACATATTCACCTAATAATAATTATGCTATAGGAACTACCGATTATGTATTTACAACTGATAAATTTACGAACAGTCCAAGAGCCATTACACTCATAAACGCATCAATAAATAATTAACACCTACTGTCTTTATTTGAGACTTAATATAAAATTTTGGGGTTAAATTATTGATTTTCAGAGCTGACTCTATTACATCAATAATTTTTAACTTCAAAAATTTAATTAAAACCCTATGAATATTAATTAAGATTCATAGGAAAGAGTACCCTCTCCCCCTCAAGAGAATTAATTGTGTTTTGTATCATTGACTTTTTATGGTTTCTAAATTTTAATAATAAATACAATTTTTCGAACTAAATGATTAAAGATAAGGCACATGATAATCAGTTTTTCTTTGTTCACTACAAAAGAGAAAATATATGATACTGTAATTTTATATATCCTTATACTAAGATTTAAGGAACATGACAATTGACTTATTCGTTCATATCTACTTAAGAAACGTGCATTTATTAATGTTTCAAAAAAGAAATCATAATAATTTAGAACAAGATAAAACACAAATACAATGATGTTATAATATAGAAAGCCCAGATAAAGTATTAATTAAAAAGATAGCACTTATACTAAGAATTAGTGCTTTAAAATGCCTGACAATGTTAAAGAATAAATAATTGTTTTATTATCCAACCTTTCCAATGCATGGCCTGAAAACAATATCTCTTCATTGTTAATCGCTCCGATGGGAAATTTAAATCTTCCATATTGGAAATATTTCGGATTTAATGAATCTTTTTTCCCTTTATAGAGTTCTTTCCATTGATATCCATCATTACTAAACCAAATATATGAGTATATGTCATGATTCACTTCAGATGGCTCTACTGCTGTAGATATGGCAGCATATTCATCTGAATTAACAGATGAGAGGACTGACCCCTGAAGCTCCTGCAGACAATGCTCTTTCCCATTCTTTCTATCTAACCTGTAAATATAGTTTTTGTCATATTCAGTATCAGTCCCATAAATGATAAAATCTTTAAAAAACAATAACTGAACTGCCCGATACTTCTGCCCTCCATGTTTAAAAATTTTTACTGTTTCAAAACTATCATTAGTATAACCAATGATACATTCACCATCTAAATCACCTGTCGCAAACCACAACAAATCCTCATATTTGTCATAGAATATACCATGCACATGTCGTATAGTACTTTTAGGGAAAGTATGGCATATCGTCCAAGTTTTTCCCGAATCTATTGACTTGAAAATATGTACTTCTTCTCTATCAGGGTTACTAAGATATTCTCCAAAATAGAGGTATCCTTTACTGTCCTCACACATATTCAAAGGTCGTGTTCCTCTGCTTACATTAAAAGTTTTTCTATAGATTTTTTCATTTTTTTGAGCAACAAAAATACCCTTTTTACCTATGGCTACCCTACTTCCATCCTGCAGTATAAGAAGATATGTAATTTCTGTCCGAAATAGTCTTGCCAACAACCTACTTGTATTAGCAATCAAACTATACTTAAGATCTTCTATCTTACCATCAATTTCCCATGACTTTCCGCCATCAAAACTTTTAAATATTTTGTAACCTTTAGCCGCATAAATGACATTATTGCAAATATTTAAGGCACAATAGCCTGATAATATTTTATTATTTGGCATTATTTTAGAGATTCCTATCTAATTTAATCGTTTTAACTTTTCCCCAATCAATGCATTCATTTGCTTCTTTCAAATCCATAAAGTCAAAGTCATTAAGTAATCTGTCAAGTTTATTTGAGGTGCTTTTTAATCCCACATAAGATTTAAATCTTCTAAATGCTGAAAGCCCTTCTATCATTGGCTGATCATAATCAAAATCTCTTGGATGAAGATAGACCATGACATAATCAGATTTTTTCATGAAGAATTTAATAAGTGGGTATGGGATCAGTCTGAAATAACCACCACCGGAAAAAATAATATTTTTTCCAAATATCGAGTAAAGATTGATAGGAAACTCTTTAATTCTGGCACCATCTATTTCAACATATGCCGGTTCTGCATGACCAAATTCTTTAAAACCACCATGTGCTCTTCTTGCAGGGAATACCGAACAGTCTATTTCGACACCATGCTTACTAAGCTCTTCAAGCATCCAGGTATTTCGATGCTTGAGAGAAAAACCAGGGGCTCTATATGCCCTTACCTTTTTGCCAACTACATCTTCAATAGATTTGATCGATTGTTCAAGATCCTCTCTAAACTCTTCTCTATTGAATTCATAAGCGAGCTGATGCATGTCTGAATGACTACCAATCTCATGCCCGTAATTATCAATCTTTTTAACAATTGTAGGATATCTTCTCGCTACCCATCCTATACAGAAAAAAGTGGCTTTTTGATTGTGTTTTTCCAAAATATCTAAAATTCTATCCAGATTCTGGTGGATTCTACATTCAAGTTGTATCCATTGTTTTTCAGTTTTTGTTGATGGATTATCCAAAATATGGAACCAGTCTTCTATATCAAATGTCAATACATTCATTTTAGTTCCTTTGTGCAATTTTCTTTGCGGGTACCCCACCAATGATGATATTTTTTTCATCAAAACTTTTGGTTACTGTTGAACCTGCCGCCACAATAATACCATCCGCCAAGCTAACACCTGCAGTAATAACACTGTTTCCTCCGATCCAAACATCATTCCCAAGTATGATATCTTTTTCCACTCTCTCCTGGTAAGTCATAGGTCCTTTACCAAGTCCATATCCGTGATTTGATGCATGAAGCTGTACACCCGGTCCAATAAGCACATTATCACCTATGATAATTTTAGATCTTTTACCTGCCCAGACAATGCAGTTTGTAGTAATTCGTGTATCAAAGCCAAAAGAAATATTTTTTGCATTACGTATAGAAGTTGTCGCATGCACTCTATAGGGTCCATTTGTTGTAATATCAAACTTCCAATACACATGTTCAAACAGATAATAAGCAAATGAAGACGCTATTGATTTTATAAAATTAAGTGAAAAAATAGACTTGAGGACAATTATGAGTTTTTCAGTTGTACTCATCTGCGACTTATTATATTCATCTATCCTATTCTGATTCATATTAAACCCTTTTCACCTGATGCAGGATTGTCAACATTTTTGATGCAAGCATTTTTCTATCGAACTCTTTAGCAAGTAGTGAACAACCTTGTTTAAGTTCATTATAAAGCTCATTATTTGATGAAATTTTCTTCACACTTTCTAAAAATTCATTTTTATTCTCCGGTTCAAAAACCAATCCTGCATGATGCCTGCGAACAATATCTTTTGCTTCACCTTCCACACCAAGTAAGATCGGTTTCAACATAGATGCTGATTCAAAAATTTTTGATGGTATAAGAGAAGCATGAATATCGGTTTTGGTCAAAGGGATCAAAGCTACATCAATGACCGATATATAATCAGCGACTTCATTTTTTTTCACAGGATCCAAAAAAGTCACATTCTTTAACCGTAACTTTTCTGCCAAAGCAACAACTACCGATTTTTTTGCACCTGTACCTATGAATAAAAAATGAATACGTTCATCTTTGATCTCACTGATGCACTCAACAATAAACTCAAGGCCATGTGCTAAACCATGGGTACCGATATATCCGAAAATAAACTTGTCTTCCAAACCAAGTTGATGTAAAATTTCTTGATTTTTATCTTTAGGTTGAAATAGCTCTAAATTTGCTCCATTCGTGACTATATCTATTTTAGATGCTTCTATACCCCTACTTACAAGATTTTCTTTAAGCCCCTTAGTCACTGTAATGATAAAGTCTGATTTTCTATAAAGACATAGTTCAAATTTTACCAGGAAATCAAGTATTTTTTTATTTTTAATAGCCCCTGTATCTTTAATACCTTCAGGCCATAAATCTCTGAGTTCAAAAACCCATGGTTTCCGTCTTATTTTAGCGAGTACACAACCAGCAAAAGCGGTAAAAAGCTGAGGGGATGTTGCAACTATCAAATCTGTTTTGACAAATAATCCAGCAATTATCGCACTCATTGCATAACTAAGGTAGTCAAAAATTCTTTTCAAGGCCCCTTTATTCTCTACCATATAACTCCATACCCGTATGACCTTAATACTATCTATGATTTCTGATTGATAGAGTTTATTTTTATAACCATCATATACTTTTCCATAAGGGAAATTCGGATTACAAGTGATAACTGTTACTTCTATGCCTTCTTTTACCCACTCCTTGCAATGTTCAAACGTTCTACTAGCAGGGGCATTACTTTCTGGTGGAAAATTATCTGACAGGAAAAGTAATTTCATAGTTGCATCTCCATTTTTAGATGATCGCTAAATACTATTTTGGCTGTAAAGGCCTTTATGATTCTATTGAACTCCCCACTATATCCATATTCTTCAATATCTAAACTATTTGCATTATATATAGTTATTGTTAT
This sequence comes from Sulfurovum sp. TSL6, assembly GCF_019972115.1. Classification (NCBI taxonomy): domain Bacteria; kingdom Pseudomonadati; phylum Campylobacterota; class Epsilonproteobacteria; order Campylobacterales; family Sulfurovaceae; genus Sulfurovum; species Sulfurovum sp. TSL6. Next base: position 1,008,232 of record NZ_BPFJ01000001.1, read on the forward strand.
TCCTAATAGTATAATATTATTACCTTTAACTTTTGGCGAGAGCCCAGGATAAAAATGTAAATAAGCAGTGTTTGTATGGACCCCTGAGCTCTCAATACTGTCTTCTATAATGATAGCTCTTTCATGTGACGTAAATTTTCTTGTATGTAAGACACCAATATGTCTGTACCCATCATGTGTTGCCTCAATGTAATTCTCTTTTTCTTCCAGATGAATGATTTTTGCACGCCTTCCAACTCTAAAACCATCCCAAACCTCACTTTGATTCATACTATCAACCTCAATCGTATTATGTGATAATGTTGAACGCTCCAAAGTTCGCCTCATATCGGTTTCATAAGTAGAAAGACCGGTATCAACGATAAAAGGTTTACCATCCATATAAAGTTCAAAATTAAAAGTATCACTATGTGCATGTCCAGGAATATAATCCGGACCTATATTTCCAACATCTATGATCATTTCATAACGCCCGTTTTTTATCTTTCGATAACCACTCTTGCTTAACTCTATTTTTTCTGTTTTTACATTTAAGGCAGTCGCATATGCATTAAGTTCTCTCGTCGTCGGTGCAATATTGTTTGTACTGTCATTTAACAATGGTATATCACCATTTTCATAGGTCATAGTATTGAGCCAACCAAGCATTATTTCGGCTTTACTGATCAATAGATCAAGTAACTCATCGTTTTTCCAATTATTATTTTGAATAAGATTAACACAATCAAGTACTCTAAAGAGCATTATTTGATGATACATTGGACTCAGTTCAAAATGTGCTCCATCCTCTAATATCTGTTCTTTAAGTTCAGCACTAAATATTTCTTTTACTTTTAAATATAACTTTTCATCCTGAAAATAATAGGCTCCAAAAAGCAGGGAAAAAGCATTTTCCAAAAGATGATTACCTAGTATATGATACTCAATATTATCAATGAGTATCATATACTGTGCATAAAGAGAATCATTAATTTTTTGATCTTTGATTTTATGTTGTGACAAAAATTTGATCCAATTTATTCCACGTAGTGAAATTGGAAATGGCATATATCCATCTTTTATCGCGTCTGATTGATCAATAAAATCATTTATTAGCCTGATGCCATCTTGTTTAGAAAATGCATTCTGGTTCAAGTAATCAAAATATGTTAGATTATAAGTCCATAGTTTCCCATATCCTGAATAGTTCCAATCGATCTTTTTATCAAAATGATGCTCTATATTTAAAAAAGTAAACCTATTATACTGATAGATTAAACTTGAAGGTATACTTGGGCTAAGATTAATAATATTTACCTGGGATTTTAAAGTGAGTGGATATTTAAAATGATAGAGTTTTCGCCATTTCGTACGGGTTATATAGTATAACCTATAGTAAATTTGCTTCATTTTTAAATAATAGATTGTTCGAAGCAAAAGAGAAATACGGTTTAAATCACATTTCAATACCAATCCTTTTTAAAAATAAATTCGTTTGTTCTTCACTGTTAAAATTGGAAAATGATTTTAATGCATTCTCAGAAAGTACAGCATATGTTTCATGATTGATGGACTCAATCGCATTTTTAAGTTGAGCACTCTCTTTTACATCAATTAGCAAACCATTCATACCATCCTGTACCATTTCCATAATACCTTGAAGTCTTGTTGCTATAACCGGTATACCTAATGAAAATGCCTCTATAATTACGCCAGGATAGCCTTCCCTGTATGATGGTAGTATTAACACATCATAAGAATCTAATACATCTATAACATCCGTTGGATTTAATGAACCTCCATAGTTAACTTTTTTTTGCTGGAATAATTCTTCTGTATATTTACTTTCTAGTATTGGACCATATAAGTCCAATGTATAATAATCATCATTTAACTGATCTGAAATAGCAATAATCTCATCTATTCCTTTTTCTTCATTAATAGTACCTATATAAATAAAACGTTTATTAAAACTTCGAGGAATTTTAGGGGTAATAACTTGTTTTCTTACATTTGGGAACCAATACGTATTTTTATTAAACTTATGAAAATAGTTAACCAAGTATTTCGTTTCAAAAAAATTTACGTTCGTATTTTTTAAAACATATCTAATTATAAATTTTTTTAAAAAATTAGAATTTTTATATACAGAATCTAAATCACCAGCAAATTTTCTAATACTTGTTTTTTTTTTGAATAATTTCGATAAAAAAACCATAATAGGTCCTAGAAGTATTAAACTATTATTAGTTGCCTGCAAAGAAATAAATTCATATTTACCGAAATGTTTAATTAATTTAAAAGAAGTAAATAAATAAGCAATGGTTGGATTCGGATAATTTTCTTTTAAAGTATCAATTACATCAAATACAATTTTTCTTTCATTTAATTCATTTAAAAGTAATTCAAATAATACTACTGTACCACCCGTTTTTGACGGATCTTTTTTATTTTTTAAAGAACCGATTAATAATAATTTTGACAAAATACTTCCCTTCAAAATCTATTTACTGAAATTTATCAAAAAACAAACATATTCTATATAAACTCTTAAAGTTTTATCAAATAATAAAAAGTATTAAGTGATATGATACCAAATATATAATATGACAAAGCTCTTTTTATTTCATTATTTGGAACAATGAAAAATACGTATAAACTTGTGATATAAATAATGGGATAAACGCTCATCATTCTTCTTGCCATAGGTTCTGATGACATTAAAAATAAAATTGCAATTGCTACTATAAGCAAGTATTTGACTTTTATATCAATGAGGACTCTAATATTTTTTTTCATCACAGCATAAAGCATCGCTATAAATATAAATGGCCAAAAAATTCCACTTATTGCTTCTGGTAGTCTATCCATTGCTATAAAAAATGGGAAAGGTTGCATTTGACCAAAAAGTACCTTAGCTATATAACTAAAAGGAAAAGGAAGTTTATTAAAAATGAGTGAGATAGAGTCCGCTGATGATCGGGCAATTGCCCTTGTAGTATTTCCTTCAGTCAAACTTACGATCATCCCAATAATTTTCTGAGACATCAATATAATTATAAAAGAGAACAATCCTATTAATAAAATATAAAATATCAATTTTAACGATCTGGACTCTAATGTTCTGACATAAAGATGACCATATAAAAGAATTAATCCAAATAGAACTAGTCCAGATTCAGTCCTTAAATACACCGTCAAAAATGCCACTATGAAAAGTAGTATAATGTTTTTATAACTATTTGGCTGCAAGAAAATATAGATAAATACAATATATGCTAATGCAACATCAATATCCCTAAGTAGAGGAGTAGAGTACATAAATACTGCTGATAATAGAGAATATGCAAAAGTTGCATTGAGTACAAAAGCTCGGTCTGTAAATTGATATTTTAATGTTGAGTATAAAACCACGGAAAACATTCCACCAAAGAAAGGTGAAAGAAGCTTTTGTACAATGATCGTATTATTCCCATCGATCGCAATCGAGAAAGACGCAATAAGAGCAGAAAACATAGCATGTAAAGGTTGTTCATGTAATGGATAGGAAGCAAATGTAAATAGCTCAAAAAAGTTTTTCTCTCCAGAGATATAGGGTAAAGCAAGATTTGAAAAATTGTAGAAAACTGTTTCATCATGAAAAACAGTGGGTGGCATATCAGGAAAAAATCTTAATAAAATATAATAGTTTATTAAGGAATAAACTAAGTACAATGAAAAGAAAAAAACAAATAGTTTCATTTTAAAAATGATCTCATTCTTATTAGAAAAAAGAGTAATCAATATTACACCTATTACAATCATGAATATATGTAAAATTACAGGTGCTAAACTTCCTCCTAAAGCAATTGTACTTAATAAAAATAGAGATAGTAGAAGTGTCATTATAGATATAATGTCTAAATTAATTAAATTATTGGTAGCGTTTCTTGTTGTATTCATTTAGAATTGTCTCACTTTCTCATAATTTCGTTTCATAAAGCTCCAAATATTGTAATGCACATACCTCCATAGTATATTTTTCTGTATATAATTTTATGATCTTATCTTTATCTCTTAAAGGTTTTTCTATAAAATGATTTAATACCTTTATATAGCTCTCAACGGTTATTTGTTCTGATATGTATCCATTAATACCCGGAATGATAATATCAGAAGGTCCACCAGATGGAGTTGAAAGTACAGGAATGCCCATAGAAAATGCTTCTAATGCCGCTATCCCTAATCCTTCATAATTTGATGTTAGACAAAAAGCATCTGCACACACTAAATAATCGGCTATATTTTCTTGACGACCGACAAATTTGACCTTATCTGAATATTTATTTTCATTTTTACATTCTAATAGATAAGATTGTTTCAGTGTTCCATCATATCCAACAATACATAAACAAACATTACGACCATTATCGAGCAGTTCATTGAATGCTTTGACTAACAAAAGTGTATTTTTTTCTTTAGAAATACGCCCGATATATAAAAATACTAAAGTGTTATTGTCTTTCTTTAACGTATTGATATATTGAGCAACAACTTCTGATTTAGAAGAAGTTGTCAGTTGAGAGCTCCCATTATAAACGACTGTTTCAAAATGTGCCCCATAAGTTTTCTTTACTGTTTCAGAAACACTTTGACTAATTGAAACAGGTGTAAAAATTGCAGGAAAGCCATTAAATAATAATTTGATATAACTGCGAATATATTTATTATACTCTTTATGTGCCATAGTATGTACTGTATAAATGGATGGTATCCTTTTTAGTAAAATAGGAATTGAAGTATAAACTAAAGCTCTACCGTTTAAATGAATTATATTTGGTTTTACTTCAGAAAGTAGTTTATAAATTTTATAGATTATTTTTAAACTATATCCACCACGTTTGTTTAAAGATATTACATTAACATTTCGAGAAATCATCTTCAATAATAGCTGTTCTTCACTAATATCATCAAGAATGCAAAGATAAACTTTGTGTTCAGAGATATCTGCTTGTGTATTACAAATATCTACACAAAACTTTTCAGCACCTCCAGTATTGATACTTGTCAATAGATGTAATATTTTCATAAATTGATATTCCTTGACTTTTTCTGGTTCAAGATATTTTTATGATAATATTTAAACATAGGTAACTTATTTAAGTATGGATTTTATAGATTTTTTCAATTGAAACATTCTATATGTCCCCAAAAAATATGATAATAGACGTTCATCTGTTTTCAGTGTATTAAGAGGTTTTTTGAATCCTAAACTATTCATCTTCCTTTTACATTCCAATGTTAAATCTTTATGTAAAGGGGGAATTCTATATAAAAATCTTGAATAGATTAGTGCTAAACTCCTGCGAACTTCAGTCTTTTCCATATCATCTTTCATAAGTTCTATATATGTTTCAAACGTTTTTAAATTTGATTGCAAAGCTTTTCTTGAAATCTGATTTGAAATACTGTTTTCATTATCTTTTCTGTAGTATCCTATACTATCTTTAACAAACACTATATTACTTGCTTTTATTACTACTCTGGCAAAAAAATCCCCATCCTGGTTTCTTGCCAAACTTTCATCCCATCCTCCACTCTCTGCTACCAATACTCGAGGTACAAGCCATAAATGCGTAATTACAGCCATCCCACTTGTCCATAACTCAATAAGAAACCGTGTTGGATCATCATAATTTTTATTTACAGGCAGATCTTTCCATATTACATTTTCAATACTCTTTTGAAATGTACCCCATCTTCCAAATACAAGTGTTCGATCATCTGCGGTTTTCAATACTTCCATCTGAAGACGGATCTTATCTGGATGCAGTAGATCGTCTGCATCAATGTACTGTATATAATCTCCTGTAGCTAACGCAAAAGCTCTGTTTCTTGCTACGGGAGCACCAGAGTTTTTTTGGGCTTCAACTTTGATATTTGTATGCTTCTTTTCATACTCCCTGGCAATATTTAAACCCGAATCAGTTGAACCATCATCAATAATGATAATTTCTATATTTTTATAGGTTTGATTCAGGCATGAGTCAATAGTCTCTGCTATATACTCTTCAGCGTTATATAATGGTATCAAAATAGAAACTTTTAAATTATTCATCTTTAAAATATACTCCACTTAAATGTATGTCCATATTAAAAAAGTATACTCTCTTTTTATTAAGAAATTAGAATATAATATATAAGTTTATTTTTAAAAAAATAAATGTCATAATTTATTATTGTAACTTAGGAGTAGATAAATGAATATATTAATGTACTCAAATTCTTTTGGTGGGCACACACCAACATTTATAGGTCAGGATGTAGAACACCTGTCAAAAAATCATAATTTAGTTTATGTCTGTAATACCATCCTTGATGCCAAAACTACATCCTATGATAATATCAAAGTTATACAAGAGTATCCTATGAGTTTTCTACAAAGAGCCTTATGGAAATTTGATATCTCTTTGAACTATAAAAATAAACATTTTCGAAAACATCTTGATCGTATTCTTGATGAATGCAAACCAGATCTTATCCACTGCCAATTTGGAATTGAAGCTTTAAGACTGATTGATAATCTTCATAACAGATCAATTCCTGTGGTTATCCAATTTCGTGGATTTGACGCCAGTAAAATGTTAAGAAAAAAATCATATATTAGACGCCTTAAAGAAGTATTAGACAGAGATAATTTTTATTCCATTTTTGTAGCAGATTCTCTTCGGAAAAATCTTCAAAAACATGATATAAATGTCCAAAACAGTATGATTTTACACAGTGGTATCAACTTAACAAAATTTATTAGGGAAAAAAATAAAGAATATGATGATTATATTTTTCTTCAGGTCTCATCTCTGGCTGAGAAGAAGGGTCATGAATACACATTGAAAGCATTTGCTAAATTTTTATCCATACAGCAATCAAAAAATTTCAAATTGATTCTGACAGGTGAAGGAACAAGGAAGGCTTTATTAGTAGATCTTGTTGAAAAATTGAATATTATGGATTATGTTGAATTCGTCGGTTTTGTATCACCTAAAGAAGCAAAGGAACTAATGCAAAATGCAGATGTTTTTGTCCATCATAGCATAACAGCTCAAGACGGAGATACGGAAGGGATACCCAATGCACTTATGGAGGCAATGGCTATGGAGCTACCCGTTCTAAGTACTTATCATTCAGGTATATCAGAACTGATAACCGATGGTATCAACGGCTACTTAGTCAATGAGAAAGATGTAGACAACTATGCATTACGTATGGCAGATATCGTTGGGTGGGGAAGGATGAAAGTAAACAGAGATGTTATCGCAGAAAAGTTTGAAATTGGAAAACATATTGCAAAACTTGAGGAATTTTATTTGACAATGATCAATAAATAGATAAATAAATTTAGGAAATATCTTTAATTCCCACCATACATGAAATAATTTAGAATAATATTATATAATCATATAAGCTGATGTGGAAAGAGGATGATACTATATGCTATTCAATTCTTATGAATTTATATTTCTATTTTTTCCTATTACCTTTTTCATCTATTTTTATCTCAATAAAAAACGTTTAACTGAGATCAGCAAAGGCTTTCTTGTTTTTTCCTCTCTTTTCTTTTATAGTTGGTGGAACATAGCTTATCTTCCGCTTATATTGATTTCCATGCTTTTTAACTATACTATTGGCAACCAACTCTCGAGATATGAGCAAAAAAAAAGATGCTGCACTAGAAAGAAACTTTTGGCTATAGGTGTCATTTTTAATCTTGGATTACTAGGGTACTTCAAATATTCAGACTTTTTTATAGAGAACTTTAATACTGTTTTTGCTACTGGTGTTTCTCTTTTACATCTCGCCCTACCCCTGGCAATCAGTTTCTATACTTTCCAACAAATTGCCTATTTGGTCGACAGCTATAGAAAGGAGACGAAAGAGTATGACTTTTTAAACTATGCAGTATTTGTGACTTTCTTTCCCCAACTCATAGCAGGCCCTATCGTCCACCATGCTGAAATGATGCCTCAATTTGCCAACATACGCAACAAAATCAAAAACTATCATAATATTGCACTTGGTCTTTTTATTTTTTCAATGGGTCTTTTTAAAAAGGTGGTTATTGCAGATACTTTTGCAGTATGGGCGACCAACGGATTCGATGTGGCAGAAAAACTTGAGATGATAGAAGCATGGGCTGCATCACTAAGTTACACCTTTCAACTTTATTTTGATTTCAGTGGTTATACCGATATGGCCATCGGTATTGCCCTACTTTTCAATATCAAACTGCCTATCAACTTCAATTCACCCTATAAAGCCTTATCAATTCAGGACTTTTGGCGTAGATGGCATATGACACTCTCAAGATTTCTGAAAGATTATGTCTATATACCTTTTGGCGGTAACAGAAAAGGAGAAATAAGAACTTATATTAACCTCTTTACTACTTTTTTACTTGGGGGTCTTTGGCATGGTGCAGGATGGACTTTTATCTTTTGGGGTTCCCTACATGGATTTGCTCTAGTGATACATAGAGCCTGGCAGAAACTTGGGATGAGATTACCTACAATTTTTGCTTGGTTTATAACCTTTAACTTTATTAATATTTCCTGGGTATTTTTTAGGGCTAAAGAGTGGGATGATGCTTTAAAGGTGTTACATGGCATGTTCTTTGGTGTACTTATACTACCTGTTCCATTGGCTGAAAAACTTGAGTTTTTAACTCCATATGGAGTAAAATTTGGTAATTGGTTAAATGCAGTGAACGCTGACAGAGAAATATTCGTATGGATACTTGTTGCTTTTGTTACTGTCCTTTTCTTTAAAAACTCCATGCAGCTGCGTAGCAGTTTTAAACCAAATTTTTTCTATATGGTCTCAACAGTTTTGTTTTTTCTCTCCATTTTTATACTGTATAGAAAAAGTGAATTTATCTATTTTAATTTTTAGGAAGGGGAGAAATGTTAAAGTATAAAAACTATGTCAAAATACTCTCACTGATGCTTGTCATTTTATTTGGTAGTGCTTTTATCTATGTTTATCATTATGCAAAAAGCTATCCCTTACCATTTACATACAGGATATCATTGGATGAAAAACTTAGATTTATTAGGGATATGCCAAATAGAGATCAAGTAGATACTATTATTGTAGGCTCATCTCTAGGCTTGAATAACATACAAGGAATCATTTTAGAAGAGTCATCAACGGTAGTAGATCATGTGCTGAATATCTCAGCATATGGGTTAAAGATGACACAAGTTGAAAAACATCTTGATCTTATTTCTGTTTTTCCAAATGTTAAAAGAGTCATTTATTCAACACAGTTTCCAGATTTTTCAGATTCTTTTAAATTTGAGAACTATGACATTGACTTTGTAAAAAAATATATCCATCTTGGCAAAGGAAAGGTTGACTTGAAACATGCTTTTTATGGTTATAAAAATATTATCCAATTTGCAAAAAATCATTGCTTCTGGGAAGAAAAATATAGAGGAGACATGTTCAACTTTGGACTTGCCTTTGATCGTACAGGAAGTGTCCCTCTACAAATATACGGGGACGATATTAATAAAGATAAATTCTTTAACCCTCACCCCTTAAAGCAAGATATAGAAAGTTTTCATGCTTTGTCTAGAGTTTCTAAAAAAATACATCAAAATAACATAAAGTTTTATTTTATCGTAGGCCCCTATCGTCAACCGCTTCTTGATAAACACGAAGACTTGCGAAAAACAATGGAAAACTTTATTGTTAAAACAAATAAAATTATTACCAACAATGGTGGTTTTTTTCTTAATTTACATCCTCAATTGAAACTGAGTGATTATTACTTTGTTGATCGTTTTCATTTGAATGAGCATGGCAGTGTATTAACAGCAAAAGCCATTGGAAAGTTTATTGATAAAAGTGAGTGAGTGTAGTTTTACTATACTTTATAAAAAATATTTAATGGAGAAAATAGATGAAAGATCTTCTGATTACCATTGCAATACCTGCTTATAACAATGAAAAAAGCATACAAAAAACTATAGACTCTTGTCTAGCACAAGATACTGACATTAATTATGAAATTCTAATAGTTGATGATGCCAGTTCAGACAGCACACCTGAAATTCTTGCTCAATATAACGATGAAAAAATAAGAGTGGTGACCCTTGATGAAAGAATTCCTCTGATTGCAAATCATAATGTCTGTTTTAAAAATGCTTTAGGAAAGTATGTAGTTTTCTGTCATGCTGATGATACACTGGAAGATCATACCATTGAAACCTTTGCAAATAAACTGAAAACAAGAAATTATCCCAAAAAATATATAGTCTGGGGACATAGTATGTTCAGAGACTTTTCATACAAAGCCATCGAACAGGCTAATTTCACTTATAATGAAATAACCGTAGGCGAATATGCTCCATTAATGTTTCTCTATGGTGGGCTCTCACCAACTGGTACTTGCTACAGTAGAGAATCATTTTTAAAAATGGGTGGCTTTTTAAAAGTAGATATGAATTCTTCACCATCTGATATGACAACAATGATCTATCTTGCCATGAATGGTTTTAGATTTGAAATGATCGACGAAATGATTCTCAATAGAACTGCTGCTTCTACAGCTTTGCAAGAGGCTGGTGAAGACCGTTATTTAGATGAACTTGATGATGCTTTTAAATATTTAATCAAACAGGTAGACCAACAAAGTATCTCTAAACTGATAAGCATGTCAGCACAACAAAAAATAAAACCTTTCTATTTTTACCATGCTGTCATCCAGGATGGCTATCATAAAAAACAGATTAAAACCATTATAATGAGAGAAATAATTAAAAAACCATTGCTGTTAAGAACTCTACTGATACGCAAGCTGATAAAGAGACTTTATTCATAAATATACTTCATAGGTGTGAAACCGGGAAACTTTATACTATTTTAAAGCTTGCCATTAAGAGTCTCTAAAATATTTTTCTTGTAAATATTTTTTATTTTAACTACAAAAAATAATTCGTTACTTCTCACAGATCTTTTATAGTAAGAATAGTTAGTGTCTTCTTCGGCAAAAATATCTCTTCGAATCTGCTTCCATGCCAACTTCATAGCACCTTTGGAAGAATGCCACTCAGTATCTAGTCTTAAATCATGCATTGCCTCTAGGGCGAATAGTTTATCTTTTTGCTTATCAGAAGATAAAGGGTGTGAGTAAATAGTATCAAAATATATTGTATCCCCGAAATGTGGTGGAAGGGAGATAGCTCCACCTGATTTCCCATATGGGTAGTATTCATTTGTCACACAGTGATTTGTATAGAGATACAAATCACCATCCTTGATCCCAGATTCCTTTATAGCATCAATAAGTGCCACTGTTGTTAGCTTATGATCTGGGTGTGTATCCAATGCCGGATAGGGTGTTACTATGATATTCGGTTTAATTTTATCTAATAAATAAATAAGATTTTTCACAAGTGAATTCCAACTTGAATTCCCTGTTAACCCAGTAGCAAGTTTGGATATATTTTGCTTTCTATATGTGTTTATATCTAAGGTATCTGTATAATATCCCTTCACTTCTTTTGATTTATCGCTAAACATACTTATTAACGATCTATCAAAATAACCAAGGTTTAAAATATGTTCCGATGATATACCTCCTAATAAAGGTACTGTAATACTATCCCATGTTCGCAGCTCTCCTTTTTTTAAATAATGTTGTACTTTATTGTTATATATTTCATTATATTTAAATTTGCCGGTATCCCCAGCAGTAACAGTTATTACATATGATTGATTATTGTCACTGTAAAGTCCATAAGCTGCTATTTCTGCATCATCTGGATGGGGTGCAAGAACAAGAATTTTCAGTGTTTTGATATCTTTATTTGCAAAAGATACTGATTGTAAAGTATTCTCATTGAGAGAAATATATTTTTCTTTAAGTGTGATCTCAGTTTCATGATTGGCCATTAACGAACTGATATTTATATACCTTGTTCCTTTGGCTCCATGTTCAAAATACTGTGTAACGAAGAGTTCTCCAGCTTTGAGTTCAATACTGGGTTGAAGATATTTACCCATGAATGTGCTTTTTACATTTACTTTTAGAAATACCGACTTCTTTTCATTTTCATTACTTGCCAATCTTATCTTTCCATTTTCAAGCTTCAGATCAATTATCTTGGCATTGGTTTGATTAAAGTCATATAGATAACTTTTACTTGTATCATAAGGGTATAGTGCAGATCTTTCTTTGATTACTTTAACAATAAAGAATACCATGATGAATACAATAGTTATTAAAAAAAATAAAAGAAATTTTATATTACGCATATTTCTCTCTTTTTTCTTGAATATAAATATATAACATTAATACTTCCTCTTAACCAGTCGAATGACTTTTATGATGATTCCTTTCAAAAACATTGTAATGTATTGAATCCCCTGTATTATGAAACTTTTCAATAATAATTTAGCATAATAAAACTTTCCATGTACGACAAAAGAATACTCCATAACCTTATTGTAAAAATAGTCACTTAAATGTTTATTACCTATTCTCGAATAATACATATAAAGGGCAAAAAATGTCTGCTCATACATTGCAGCCTTTTCATATATCGATTTACTTGAATAATCACTATCGCCATGTTGTCTATATTTAGCTGCTTTAATATCTTTTAAAAACTTACCTTTCCCATATGCCCCCAACATCGAGCCTAAAAAGTTATCATCAATGGGAGCACAATAATGTTCCATTGGATACTCTTGTATTATATCTACATTTCTGAAACACACTGCACAGATACCAGTACCAAGAAATCTCTTTTGTATTTCAAGGGACTCCCTGTCCTTCGTGTTCCAGTTAAAAGTACTTCTCCTCTCTTCACCTTCATAAATTGCTTCCAATGATGAATAAGTTACAACATATTCATCATTCTTCTCTAAAAAATCAACATGCTTCTGAAGATTTAGAGCATCAGTCCAATAATCATCTCCATCACACGGAGCAATATATTTTCCTCTAGCACGCTGCATATTTTTTATAAAATTCATCCGCACACCAATATTTTTTTCTAAAAAATTAGCATTTATAATATTGGGGAATTTTTCCATATATTTTTTAATTATTATTACTGTTCTATCAGTAGAACAGTCATCATCTATGACGATTTCAAAGGGAAAATCTGTCTCCTGCATCAGAAAACTATCTAATGATTCAGCAATGAAGTTTTCAAGATTGTATGTTCGAGTACAAATACTTACAAGTGGTGATGATAGATCACCTTTCCAGTTCTTCATAATTTCAGCTTCTGTACGCTCTATCATCTATGTATCCTTTTTCTAAACATTGGCATTATCTGTTCTAAAAAGTAAATATAGGAACCTGTATTCATCAGATAGTTGATAAGGATATATACAAAAGTAAATATACTTCCTTTTATCATTAACATGATAATGTTTATTTGATTTAAATTCTCAGTAATTAAGTTCGTAAAAATAACTACAAAAATTGCAATACTAGCTTGCACAACAAAAGGCTTTGCAAATATTATGAATGATAATTTAATTTCACGTGAGGCAAATAAAATATTTAAAAAGAGATCCCATAGTCCGACAACTATCAAACCATATAGAAAGGCGTCCATGCCCCAAATATATAAGACTCCGAAATTAATAAATGCTATTAGTACCTTATAAATTGCCATTCGTAACACAATCTTAGATTTTCCTCTACTCATTAGTATATTCATCAATAAAGCACCTATAGGACGTACAAACCCACTTAAAACAAGAATCTTAAAAATATATACAGACGGCAACCACTTATCTCCAAACAGTAAAACAATGAGTTCTTCGGAAACAAGATATAAAACACCAAGAAGCAAGAATGTAACAAAATTAATAATCCCAAACCCTTTTATCACAATTTGTTGAAATCTAAGCAGATTATTTTGTACTTTACTTAGCACTGGGAATAGAATGCTCATTAAACTCTCAGACGAATATCTGATTACAAAAAGATTTAATGATTTTGCCCGCTGATAGAATCCTAAAGATGTAGCATCAAAAAGTTTACCTATGATCATATAGTCTAACCGTGTAAAAACATTATCTATTAATCCTGTAAGAAACATTCTAAAACCAAATCCCCATAAGTGTAATAGTGCTTTGAATGAAAACTGTAAAGATGGTTTCCAGTGTGCTGTACTCCAGATCAGAACATTATAGATGATACCTTGCAATAAATTCTGTGTAACTAAACTCCAAACCCCTGCACCATAAAAAGCCAATAATACACCGACTACTCCACTTGTGAATGCAGAGATAAGACTCATCTTGTTTATAATTTTATAATTTAATTCTTTTCTTAATTTGACACTTTGAACACTGGATAATGCAGAGAGGATAAATGCAACTGACATCACTTCAGCTAAAGGGATCAATTCCGTATTGTTATAAAAATCAGCTATTTGTGATGCAGAAAAATAAATGATGAGACTTAAAAGAGAAGCAATAAAAATGTTGAAATAAAAAACAGAACTATAGTGGATAGGTAAAACTCTACGGCGTTGTATCAATGCGCCACCAAGACCTACATCAGTAAAGATTTCAGCGATCCCTATGATTACCATCACCATAGCGATCAAGCCAAATTCGGACGGTTCTAGTAACCTTGCTAAAAATATGGAAATGACAAAACCCATTCCACTGCGGGCTATCTTTCCAAAAAAATCCCAGATAAAGGCTATTTTGGCTTTTTCTTTTAAATTATCCAAGATAAAAAAGTCCTAATATAAATCTGGAGTAGCCATTATGACTACTCCATATATAATTCAAAGAAAAGATTATTTGATAAATCTTCGTCTAAATGGGTAGAAGAGTCCTAAGGCTATCATAAGTAGGAACGTCATATCAAAGTTCTTACTATTAGGGTTATATGTACAACCACCACCACTACTATTCGCAACAACTGTATCTATACTTGTATCCTCTACCACATTTACGGTTCTTGTGACCTGAGTAGCTTCATTGCCAGCAGAATCATTGACATCATAGGTCACTATATATTGTCCAAGTACATCGGTATCAACTGGATTAACTGTTACAATATTTCCTGTAATGTTACCATCTACATTATCCACTGCAGTAGCACCAGCATCTATGTATACACTTCCTTTCAAAACATTGATCGGAGTATCTCCAAGCAGAGTAATAATAGGGATAGTACCATCAACAACATTCACTATTCTTGTAACCTGTGTAGCTGCGTTGCCTGCAGAATCATTGACATCATAGGTCACTGTATATTGTCCAAGTACATCGGTATCAACTGGATTGACTGTTACAATATTTCCTGTAATATTGCCATCTATATTATCCACTGCAGTAGCACCGTCATCAATATATGTGCTTCCTTGCCAAACATCTATCGGTGTATTTCCAATGAGAGTAATCACCGGCGGTGTTGCATCCGCCGTCACGGTCACTGTTCTTGTGACTTGAGTGGCTGCATTTCCTGCAGAATCATTGACATCATAGGTCACAGTATAGACTCCTACAGTATTGATATCTACAGGATTGACTGTCACGATATTTGCTGTGATGTCCCCATCAATATTATCAGAAGCTGTTGCCCCTTCATCAGTATAGGCAGTTCCCAGCTCTATGGATACATCTGAACCGGTAAGGGTAATCACCGGTGGTGTTGCATCCGCCGTCACGGTCACTGTTCTTGTGACTTGAGTGGCTGCATTTCCTGCAGAATCATTGACATCATA